>JBAULI010000229.1:0-24986 GCA_049578105.1 Acidimicrobiia bacterium
CCACCTGATCGGTGTGTCTGAGCAGCGCTCTTGCCTGGTCTCCTGGGGTCATGATGCGGGAGGGTATACGCAACCCGGGCCGTCACCTAGCCAACTGGAGACGTTGTGCTCACCTCGACGAACCTCCATGGACGGTCCTTGGCCTTGCTGATGCCAACCCGGGGCGTTGCAACCACGACCTCGGGTGTTGGGCCCTTTTCCAGTTGAATCGGCGAAGCGGGGTCGAGGAGATAGATGCCGTCGTGCTCGGCGGCCACCCCAAGGGCCTGTGTCAACTTGCCGGGACCATCGGACAGACCGTCCATACGGCCCCGTCTCGCACGGGCGAGACTCGAGCCCTCCACGATCTCGGCTCCGCGGAACAGGATTCCCCATCCGATGCCTTCGGGCCCGGCGGCCACGTTTGCGCACAGATGGATGCCGTAGGAGCGGTATACGTACAGTGTCCCCGGTCGCCGATACATGGAGTCGTTTCGATCCGTTCGTCCCCGATAGGCATGAGAAGCGGGGTCGTCCGAGCCCTTGTAGGCCTCGACCTCGGTCACCCGAGCGCGTACGGTGCCTGCGCCCATCTCGGAGACGAGGTAGGAGCCGATGAGACGGGGGGCGGCGTGCTCCGGCTCCATGGAGAGCAACGCAGACAGGTCCAGCTCGTCAGGCACCCCGGAGTCGTCCCCCGAGACCTTCGGCCGCAGCGATCATCGCCTCGCGCACCCGGGCGATCTCGTCACCGGCAAGTGTCCGATCCTGCGCCCGCAATCGGTACCGGATCGCAAGCGCCTTGTGGCCTTCCTCGACACCGGGGCCGTCGAACAGGTCGAACACCCTGGCGGACTCGACCAGCCCCGAGCCGGCCTCCCGGGTGGCCGATATCAGGGAGGAGGCGGCGAGCTCGGTCGGAACGAGGAAGGAGAGGTCGAAGTCGACGTGTGGGAACACCGAGGGCGACATGGCCTGGGTCAAGGTGTGACCGGCCAGCAAGGCCCCTAGGTCCAACTCGGCGATGGCCACAGGACCGGACAGCTCGAATTGGCGCGTCGCCCGTGGGCTCAGCTCTCCGACGTGGCCCACCGGCTCCCCGGCAATGCTCAGAGCGGCAGTTCGACCCGGGTGATAACCCGGCACGCTCTCAACCTGATCGAACCGATAGTCGGTATGCCCGAGAACCTGCAGGACGTGTCGAGCCAGGGCCAGCGACACATCGGCATCCGCAGGACGGGGGTCGGCGCCAAGGTCGAGGGGGCCTATCGAGCCGGTGAGGGCCCAGGCGAGCCGCTCGTGCTGCGTGGGGAGGCGCTGATCGATCCCCTCCCAAGGCAATGCGAGAAATACCACAGCCGTCTCGAACAACGAGACACTCGACTCGCCATGGGAGAGGTTGAATCGGACTGCGTTCAGAAGCCCGGGCAACATGCTCGGCCGAAGAGTCCGCTCCTCTTCACGAAGTGGGTTGACGACATGAAGCACCTGGCTCTCTTCGGTCCATCCGAAATGGGCCAGATCTTCCGAGCCTACGAAGGGCAGCGTCACAGCCTGATGGATCCCCACCCCCACCAGGGCGTTGTGGAGGGTTCGCAAACGCCTCTGTTCGGTCGTGAGCCCGCCGGCCTGTCCCGTGGGAAGTGTCGATTCGAACCGGTCGTATCCGTGGATTCGGGCGATCTCTTCGACCAGATCGGCGGGGCGGGTGACATCGGGCCGAAAGGTGGGCACCTCGACATGGAACGGGTCGTCCCCATCGACTTTCATCTCGAGGGCGGTGAGGATCTCGGTGACCTCCGCCACGTCGAAGTCGTCGCCGAGGAGTCGACGAACCTCTGCCAGGCGAAGCTCGACCGTGACCGGCTCGATGGGCTCGGGGAGCACGTCGATGCTCCCATCGACGACATCGCCCCCGGCCAGCTCGATCATCATCGCTGCCGCCCTACGGTTGGCCATGTCGCTCAGATTCGGGTCGACACCGCGTTCGAATCTCGTCGAAGCCTCGGATCGAAGCCCGTGACGACGGGACATGTACATGATCGTTGGTGGATCCCACGCCGCCGCCTCCAACAAGATGTCGACGGACTCGTTCGATACCTCCGAACGCTCACCACCCATGGTTCCGGCCATGGAGGTGGGTCCGTCCTCGTCGTAGATGATCAAGTCGTCTTCGCCGAGCGGCCTCACCTCACCATCGAGGGTCTTCAGGGTCTCGCCACCTACGGCTCTCTTCACCGTCAGATGACGCCCGGCGATGCTCGAGGCGTCGAATGCGTGAAGCGGGTGGCCAAGCTCCAACATGACATAGTTGGTGACATCCACAACGTTGGATATCGAGCGCATGCCTGCCTTGGCCAGGCGATGGCGAACCCAGAGTGGAGATGCGCCCAGGCTCACTCCCCGGACTTCCCTTGCGGTGAAGCGCCTGCAACCGACGATGTCCTCGACCGTGACCTCGAAATCGGTCGAGCCGGGTACGGTGACGAGGGGGCGTTCCGGGATGCGATGCCGGATACCGAAATGGGCACCGAGGTCGCGGGCTATGCCGACCAAGGACATGGCATCGGGCCGATTTGGCGTGATGGTGAGATCGAAGACGATGTCGGGCAGCTCGACGAGCTCCTTGAAGTCACTGCCGATATCCGGCCGATCCTCGAGAACCATGATCCCGGCGTGATCGTCACCGAGCGCCAGCTCGCGCTCCGAGGTGATCATGCCGTTCGACTCGACTCCACGAATCTCACGAACACCGATCTCGAAGCCTCCGGGCAGCACGGCGCCCGGCAGCGCCACGGCAACGCGTGCGCCCTCTGTGAAGTTCCAGGCTCCACAGATGATCTGCTGAGGCCCTGAGCCCGTGTCGACCTGGCACACCCGCACCTTGTCGGCGTCGGGATGCGGCCCGATCTCGACCACCTCCCCCACGATGACGTTGGTCCAGTCGGCTTCCATCACCTCGTAGCCCTCGACCTCATGGCCGAGCATGGCGAGGATGTCCGATATCTCATCCGGGTCCGTGGTGGGGAGGTCGATGAACTCCTGCAGCCAACGCAGGGGAATCTTCATCAGAACTGCCTCAAGAAGCGCACGTCGTCGTCCACCAGGTGACGAATGTCATCGATGCCGTGACGGACCATCGCCATTCGCTCGACACCCATCCCGAACGCGAAGCCGGAGAGACTCGTCGAGTCATAGCCGGCCATGTCGAGCACATGGGGATCGACCATGCCGCACCCCAGCATCTCGAGCCAGCCCGCTCCCCCACAGACACGGCAGCCGGGCTCACCTCCGTCGCAGGCGAAACACGAGACGTCGAGCTCGGCGCTGGGCTCGGTGAACGGGAAGAAATGAGGGCGGAGGCGAACCGTCGTCGTCGGGCCGAAGAACTGCTTCGAGAAGTGGGAGAGTGTTCCCTTCAGATCGGAGAATTGGATGTTCTCGTCCACGGCCAGACCCTCGACCTGGTGAAACACCGGGAGATGGGTGGCATCGGTGGTCTCTTTGCGATAGACCTTCCCGGGCACCACGACGAAGACCGGCGGTTCGTGCTGCTCCATCCACCGGACCTGGACCGGTGATGTCTGGGTCCTGAGAAGGATCTCGTCCGCCGGGTCGCCGTAGTCGAGATAGACCGTGTCCGACTCCAGCCGCGACGGGTGTGTGGGCGGAGTGTTGAGGGCATCGAAGTTGTACCAGGAGAGCTCGGCTTCGGGGCCTGAGGCGACCCGGTACCCGAGGCCAACGAAGATGTCGACGATTTCGTCGATGGTCTGCTGAATCAAGTGCATCGAACCTTTGGGGAATCGGTATCTCTCCAAGGTGACATCGATTCGATCCTGACGCAGGGACCTGGCTTCGTCCTCGACCTCGAGCGCCACACGTCGCCCCTCCAACATCTGTTGGATCTTCTCGGTGGCTTGGTTGAGGAGCGCCCCGACACGAGGGCGATCCTGCTCAGGGATCGAGCCCATCGAGCGTCGGATCTCCCCGATCGGCGAGCTCTTCCCCAAGATCTGGTTCTCGACAGAGCTGAGCTGCTCCAGGTCACCGGCGGCGTCGATCGTCGCGGAGGCGTCGGCCACCGTTGCTTCGAGTGTCTTCACCGGGTCCATGTCGGACGGCAGGTTAGACCCCACCGCGATCGCTTCCCGACGAGTTGGACAGCGCGTAGACCAGCACACCGGCGGCCACAGCCGCGTTCAGGCTGTCGAAACCGCCCGGCATCGGAATCGTGACGGACCGATCGGCAGATTCCACGACGGAAGGGGGAAGCCCGGCAGCCTCCTCCCCGATCAGGAGTGCAAGTCGGGCCGTGTCCCCGAATGCCGACGGTGCCTCGCCCCCCGACACCACCGAGGCGAGTGTCTCGAAGCCCGCATCGGAGAGGTGATCCAAGGAGCGAACGAGTGCGATCGACACGCGGAAATGGGCACCGGCTCCGGCGCGAAGGGTCTTCGGCGACCAAGGGTCGGCGGAGCCTTCGACGTGACCGAAGTCCCAATCGAATGCGGCGGCGACTCGGATCAGAGTCCCCACATTCCCGGGGTCCGATACTCCCCACGAGACCAGGAGGTTGTGACGTCTCGGGGTCCCATGGGGTGGGATCTCGATGACCGCCACCGGGCCTCTTGGCGTCTTGGTGCCGGCGAGACGGCTGAGTGCTTCTTCCTCGACGACCGTGACGTCGAGATCGGAAGCGCCCATCAGCTCGTAAGTAGTCGCGTCATCCGCGAGAGCGAATACCTGGACCGGGGCGATGCCACCGGCCAAAGCCTCCTCGAGCAGGCTGGGACCCTCGATCAGAGTGAGGCCGCTGGCCCGTCGATGCCGCTTGCGATGCAGACGAGCGGCCTCCACCACCTGTTTGTTGCGGTGCCCGAGGCCTTGGCCCATGTGAGGAAGACTCAGCTCTTCTTTGCGGCCTCGACCAATTGGGCGAATGCCTTGGGATCATTGACAGCCATGTCCGCCAGCATCTTCCGGTCGACTTCGATCTCGGCGGCCTTCAGGCCGGCGATGAGCTGTGAATAGGTCGTGCCGTTCTGCCTGGCGGCGGCGTTGATCCTCGCTATCCAGAGTCTTCGGAACTCGCCCTTGCGCGCCCGGCGGTCGCGATATGCGTCCTGCATTGCATGCATGACCTGCTCATTGGCCGTGCGATAGCGTCTGCTGCGGGCGCCCTTGTATCCCTTGGCCCGGTCGAGAACCTTCTTGTGTGACTTCTTCGCCTGGACGGCGCGTTTCACTCGTGCCATTAGTTACCTCCTGGCCCTTCAGCGCCCGAGCAGCTTCTTGGCGGTCTTCTGATCGCCCGGGGCCAACTCGACATCACCGGACCTGCGCCGGAAGGTGTCCTTGCCCTTGGAGAGCCGGTAGTGCCCGCGGCCTGATTGCCGACGCATGTATTTGCCGGAGCCGGTCACCTTTATGCGCTTCTTCGCGCCGCTGTGTGTCTTCATCTTTGGCACAGGGACCTCCTGTTGCTATCAGTTCTGTTCGTGAATCTCGGTGGAGGTCTTGCTCCTCCGGTCGGGGGCCAGGACCATCGTCATGCTCCGTCCCTCCAACTTTGGCGTCTGTTCGACGGCACCAACGTCGGACAGCTCCTCCGAGAGGCGGTCGAGCAATTCCTTGCCGAAGCTCGGGCGCTCCTGTTCACGGCCGCGAAACCGGATCGTCACCTTGACCTTGTCACCGTCTTCCAGGAACTCGTGGGCCTTTCGACGTGTGATGTCGAAGTCGTGCTCACCGATCCGCACCTTCATGCGGAGCTCCTTGATCGTGGTCTTGGTCTGCTTCTTCCGAGCCTCTCGTGCTTTGACCGACTGCTCGTACTTGTACTTCCCATAGTCCATGAGACGGCACACCGGTGGTTTGGCGTTGGGTGCCACCTCGACGAGGTCCAGATCGAGCTGTTCCGCAAGCCACATGGCCTCGTTCAGCTTCTTGATGCCGATCTGCTCGCCATCGGGTGCGATGACCAGTACTTCTTTGGCCCTTATCGCACCATTCACGCGAAGCTCGTTGATGCTGCTACCTCCTGTTGATTGCAGTCAAAAAAACAGCAGGCGGGAGCCTGCTGCAGAAAGATGAAACGAAAGCGCCTTCGATGCGTAATCGATTCGGTGACCACGGCTCGCCTCGGCATCCCGGGCTTCGGGATGGGCGGCCGGGTGGGGAAGCAGCAGCTTCCGCTCTTGCCTTTGGTTGTGGCCGGCAGGATACCAGCCGGCTCCGGGCATGCGATATCGAATGATCAAGCCGTGCCGAGCCGACGCAGCGCGTTGGCCGTGGTCACTGCTGCTTCTGCCGCCTCCCAACCCTTGTTGGCGGGACCAGGCTGCGCTCGCTCCACGGCATGCTCGTATTCGTTCACGGCGAGGATCGCGTTGGTGACAGGGACCCCGGTGTCCAGAGCGACGCGGGAGATGCCGGCGGTGGATTCCCGCACCACGATCTCGTAGTGATCGGTGTCGCCTCTGATGATGGTGCCGATGGCGACCACGGCGTCACAGCCCTGGCCGACCAGGGCGGCTGCACCGATCGGTAGCTCGAGGGCGCCGGGCACGCGTAGGACGACGACGTCATCGACGCCCAACTCCTCCAGCCGCCCCTCGGCGCCTGAGAGGAGGCGGTCGGTGATCGATTGGTTCCATTTGGCCACGGCGATCCCAATGGTCAATCCCTTCCCATCGGGATCGGGCTCGATTCGGCGCGTCATGCTCCGGCGCCGAGATCCATTTCGTGGCCCATGCGAAGCGTCTTGGCCCTGAGATAGTCGCGGTTCTCGTCGTTGGGATCGATGGTCAACGGGACTTGTTCGAGGATGGTGAGGCCGTAACCCTCGATCCCCACCCTCTTCTTCGGGTTGTTGGTCATCAATCGCATCGATCTCACACCGAGGTCGTAGAGGATCTGGGCACCGACCCCATAATCCCGGGCGTCGACGGGGAGACCCAGATTCACGTTCGCATCGACCGTGTCCATGCCTTCGTCCTGCAACCTGTAAGCGGCCAACTTGTGGAGAAGCCCGATTCCCCGGCCCTCGTGGCCTCGGATGTAAAGGACGACTCCCCTGCCTTCCTCGGCGACACGTTGCAATGCCAGGTCGAGTTGGTCGCCGCAGTCGCATCGAAGGCTCCCAAAGACATCGCCGGTGAGGCACTCGGAGTGAACCCGCGTCAGGACAGACTCGCCATCTCCCATTTCCCCCATCACCAGGGCGATGTGCTGACGGTCATCGACCAGGGAGCGGTAACCGACCGCGGTGAACGTCCCGTGCGCAGTCGGGATCCTCGCCTCCACCACGCGCTCCACCAACTTCTCGGAGTGTCGTCTGTACGCGATGAGGTCGGCGATGGTGCCGATGAGAAGGTCGTGCTCCTGTGCGAAGCCGGTCAGCTCGGGCAGGCGGGCGACGGTCCCGTCGTCGTTCATGACTTCCGCCAGGACGCCAGAGGGATAGTGACCGGCCATCTCGGCGAGGTCGACCGCGGCCTCGGTGTGACCCGCCCGCTTCAGGACACCACCCGGCTCGTATCGGAGTGGGTAGAGATGGCCCGGGCGTGCGAGGTCGTCTGGTCGGGTCTCGGAATCGATGAGGGTCTTGATCGTCTTCCAGCGGTCGGCGGCAGAGATGCCGGTGGTCGTGCCTTCCCTGGCGTCGATGCTGACCGTGAAGGCCGTGCGGCGAACGTCGGTGTTCTTGGCGACCATCATCGGGAGGTCGAGCTCGTCGAGCCTCTCCCCCACGATGGGCATGCAGATGATGCCGCTGGTGTGTCGGAGCATGAATCCAACTTGTTCTACCGTCACTGCGTCGGCGGCGACGATGAGATCGCCCTCGTTCTCGCGATCCTCGTCGTCGACCATGATCACCATCTCGCCGCGGCCGATGGCGGCGATCACGTCTTCGATTGGTGCAAAAGTCATTGGCCCGCCTCTAAGAGCCTCTCCACGTACTTGGCGAGGACATCGACCTCAAGGTTGACGGTGTCACCGGGTTTCCGCAAGCCCATGGTGGTCACCTCGAGAGTGTGTGGGATCACCGCCACCTCGAAGCCGCTCTCCACAACTCTTGCAACCGTGAGGCTTATTCCGTCGACCGTGACCGAGCCCTTCTCGACGAGGTACCTGGTGAGGTTTGACGGGACATGAATGGCGATGACGCTGCTGTCCCCGGATGGGGCGATGCTCTCCACTACGCCGACACCGTCGACATGGCCCTGGACGATGTGCCCATCGAACCGGCCATTGGCGGGCATGGGCAGCTCCAGATTGACGTCATCACCTTCGGTCAGAGACCCGAGGTTGGTGCGACTCAAGGTCTCGGGGATGACTTCCAGCGTCACCATGCCGGGTGAAGTGTCGACCGCCGTCAGACAGACGCCATTGATTGCTATCGAATCGCCGACTGCCAGACGGTCGAGGTTGCCCGTGGCGATGGTGAGTCTCGTCAGGTCCTCGCCGGCCTCCCGGCCGGTCACCTGACCTTTGCCCGCGATGATCCCGGTGAACATCTATTCGAACTCCAGACGGACGTCGGCGCCGATTTGGCGAACATCGGTGATGGCCACTGTGCCCAGGTCGCTCATGGTCGCAAAATCCCCGTTCAATGGCGGCAGTCCCCTGCCCCCACCCATCCGCCCGGCGATGTAGACGACACCCCGGTTCACCAGACCCGCCCGCCACCACGCCGCCGCCAGCGTGGGGCCGCCCTCCAACAAAAGGTCGAAGAGCCCGGCGTCGGCGAGAGCGCGTGCCGTGGCGACAGGGTCAGGCAGCGTGTCACCTTCCACCAAGAGCAGGTCGCCCGAAGGTATCGGGAACCGGTGTGTGCTCACCACGATCGGGTCACGCTGCCAGATCCGCCGGTCGGGGGGCAATTCCCCGCTCCCGGCCACGATCACTGGAGCCGGCTGGCTCTCGGGCTCCGGCTCGGTGCGCGCCGTGAGCAGAGGGTCGTCCGATCTCACGGTGCCAGCGCCCACCACCACCGCATCGGCCTCAGCCCTCAGACGGTGTGCATCCTCTCGCGCTTCCTCCGAGCTGATCCATCGCGACGACGAGTCGAGAGCAGCCACCGAGCCATCGAGGGTCATTGCCCATTTCAACGTGATCCGAGGCAGCCCGGTCCGACGCTGCCTGAAGTACCCGGGATCGAGCAGCTCGTATTCGTCGCCGGGCAGGAGGTCCACTCGTATCCCAGCGTCACGAAGCCAGGAGATCCCTGACCCCGACACTCGCTCATCCGGGTCGATGGCGCCGACCACCACTCGGGCAACCTGCGAAGTGGCGATGGCGCTCACACAGGGTGGGGTTCGCCCGTAGTGGCTACAAGGCTCCAGCGTCACGTAGAGAGTCCCTCCCCTGGCTCTCGAACCGGCTTCACCCAGGGCGACCACTTCGGCATGTGGCTCTCCCGGTCCTCGATGCGAGCCGGTGGACACCACGTCACCCCCCTCGTCGACGACGACGGCGCCGACTCTCGGGTTGGGGTGGGGGTGGTCGTGTCTGGCCGTGTCCATGGCGCGACGCATCAAGGCGTCGTCACCGGTGGGGGCCATCTAGTTGCCGCGGCGGTCGATGCGGTAGGTGGAGCCCTGCTGCTTCTTGGCGAATTCCTTCATTTCCACCGCAATCGCCGACGCCTCCCATTGTGTGGAGATCTCTCGCACGTCGGTGGACGCTACACCTAGTGACAGGGAGACCACAGGGAAGGCGAAGCGCTCTCCCCGGCGATCGATGACCTCGATGTAGCCGCGAAGGGCGTCAGCGGTGTCGTACAGGTCGAGGATGCCGTCGTCGAAGCGCTCGATGACCTCCTTGCAGAAAGGCTCGGCCACTTCGGGTGGGATGATGGCGACGAAGTCGTCACCACCGATGTGCCCGACGAATGCGCCGGTGATCCCGAGGCTGTCGGAGGCGTCGTTGAAGCACTTGGCACAGAACCGGATGACCTC
Organism: Acidimicrobiia bacterium; assembly: GCA_049578105.1. Lineage (GTDB taxonomy): Bacteria > Actinomycetota > Acidimicrobiia > Spongiisociales > ZC4RG35 > JARDZU01. The sequence goes on from JBAULI010000229.1 coordinate 9,945, forward strand.
GTCCCCGCGCATGAAGCCGTAGTGGTCGTTGAATGCCTTGAAGTTGTCCAGGTCGCCGTGGACGAGGGCGAAGTCACGACCGGATGCGATCCGCTCTTCCACCTCACCCGTGATCTTGAAGTTGCCCGGCAGGCCGGTGAGTGGGGACAAGTCCCTGGCCGCCTGGGTGCGACGGACCACCGCCCGAACCCTGGCCACCAACTCGTTGATGTCGAACGGCTTGGTGATGTAGTCGTCTGCGCCCAACTCGAGTCCTCGGACCCGGTCCTCGGGCAGTCCGCGTGCGGTGAGGAGGATGATCGGGATGTTCCCGGTGGATGCCTGGCTCCGCAGACGATGGAGCGCGGTCAGCCCATCCATGCGCGGCATCATGATGTCGAGCACGATCACATGTGGTGGGGTGGCGGTCGCCTTCTGCAGGGCATCCTCCCCATCGACGGCGGTCTCCACCTCGAAGCCCTCCAGCTCGAAGTTGACCTGCACCACCGCGAGGATGTCCGGATCGTCGTCCGCAATCAGGACCCGTTCAGTCATTCTCTTCTATTGCCCTTCTGAGTTCGGCGACAGCCGCTGTCGGATCCGCGGCACCGAATATGGCCGACCCGGCCACCAAGACACTCGCTCCCGCCTCGACAGCGAGACGAGCGGATTCGTGCGCGATTCCTCCGTCGATCTCAATATCGGTAGGGAAACCACGGTCCTCAACCCATTCTCGTGCCTGTTCCACCTTGCGAAGCACATCCGGGATGAAGGATTGGCCGCCGAAACCGGGCTCGACAGACATCACGAGAAGCACCGAGCAAACCTCGAGAAATGGGGCGACTGCCTCGAATGGTGTTCCGGGATTGATGACCAGCCCAAAGTCCAGACCGAGGTCGGCGGCGTGTTTGGCCGGTTTTGTCGGGTCCGGCACTGCTTCGATGTGCATGGTGACCAGGTCGGCGCCGGCCTCGGCCAATTCGGCCAGATAGGCATCGGGATTGGTCGTCATCAGATGACAGTCGAAGTAGAGCCGGCTGACCTCTCGAATCGAAGCGATCACTGGAATCCCAAATGAGATGTTGGGCACGAAGTGACCGTCCATGACATCGAGGTGAAGCCAATCGACGAGATGTTCGACCCGGGCAATCTCTTCACCGAGACGGGTGAAGTCGGCGGCGAGCAGCGAGGGCGCGATCTTTACTGCGGTCACCTGGGAGAGTGTAAGGAGACCATCCACCACTTCCGGTTCAACCCTCGAAGACCGATATGAACATGCCGTCGGTCCCCGTGAGATGTGGAGCCAGGAGACGGCCCTTACCCCAGATGTTCCCGGGCCCGTCGGCGGGCCGCATGTCGAAGGGCGCCACGATCTCCACCGTCTCCTCCGGTGTGACGGTGCACACCGAATAGACGAGCCTGCCGCCATGGGCGACCAAATCGATAGCCATGGCCAGCATCGTCCGCTGCAGGCCGGCGAGAGCCTCGACATCGTCCTGATCGATCCGAAATCGGATCTCCGGACGTCTCCGCAACGTGCCGAGGCCGCTGCACGGGGCATCGAGGAGCACCCGATCGAAAGTCCGAGGTGGAAACGGCGGCCGGGTGCCATCGCCTATCACCCAACGAGCTCCGGGTACGCGCAAGGCGGCGGTGGCAACCCTTCTCCGATGTTTGTCCATTGCCACGACGAGCCCCTCCGGCCCGAGCTGGTCGAGGAGATGGAGGGTCTTGCCCCCCGGTGCGGCGGCAAGGTCGATCGCCCTCATCCCCGGCCCGGCTTCGACTGTGTTCCCCACCGCGATCGAGGCGGCATCCTGGATCACAGCGTCCGACGGGAGGGGGCCAGGCTCCAGCTCGAGAGCACCCGATATCCCGGCGAAGCCGGGCTCCGCATCCTCACGGGCGCGAGCGATCCGCTCCGGCTCGATCGAGGACGCCCTGGCAAAGTCGTCGATGTCGCTCTGGGGCCAATGGTGGGCGAGTGATGCGGTGAGCCATCCGGGCAGCGTCAGACCGGTGTCTGCCGGCTTTGGCTCACGTGCGATCCGTCGTAGCACCGCATTGGCGAAGCCGGCCGCCTTGGGGTTCGAATTCCGGACCATATCGACCCCGGCACTGACCGTTATCGGATCGGGGGTGTCTCCATAACCCAGTTCGAAGGTGGAGACTCGCAGGCGATCCCTCACTGCATCATCGAGGTCGTCGCGGTTTGCAGCGTCTGCGATGAGTGCATCGATGGTCTCGAGATGCCGGAGGACGCCGAAGGTCAGGGCTTTGAGCCGGGCGCGATCCTGTGAGCTCAGGTCCTGGCCGATTTGGTCGGTTAAGACATTGGAGTATGCCCCGGACCGGAGCACCCGACCGATGACATCGGCGGCCAAGGCCCTGGCACGGAGCGGATCGGACACCGGAACAGCATGGCAGGAGTCGAGGCCGGTGACGCGGTGTCGGTCGTCGAAGGGATCGAAAGAATAGCCACAGAGCCACACGCGCACCTGACACTCAACCAACGCGTCCGGGAATAGAGCTCGTCTCGGACTGTCCTCAGGATGCCGGGTATGTTGAGGGGGTAGAGACTTGGGATCTCGAGATGTCACAGGACGAGACGATCAAGGACAAATTCTCCCGATTGGCGTTCCAGGGGTCGCTCAGACGTCGGGAATGCTCGCACCTCGACCTGATCGACGTCACAGAGACGAGTGGTTCCGGGTGTGAAGGTTGCAGGGAGGAGGGGACACGGACGGTCCATCTTCGGATGTGCGTGATCTGCGGTTACCGAGGCTGCTGCGATAGCTCCAAGGCAAGGCATGCCCGTCGGCACCACGAACGAACCGGTCACCCACTGATCCGCTCCGTCGAACCAGGCGAAGACTGGGTTTGGTGTTATCTGGACAAGGCATACCTGGTTCACGTGCTCGATTGAACGGCGGCGGCAGGCACCCGGCGATGGCTCGGTCGGTTCCTATCCGAGCACACCCGTCATGCGACCACGCCCCCTGAGCCAGGCAGATCCCGTCATGGTCTTCTTGCCGGGTGGCTTGATCTCGACCAGCTCCACTCCCCCATCGGCAAAACCTGCGACCAGCCTGTCACCGACAACCGCCCATTTCCCCTGGTCCGGTGTCGACCCGTCCCTCCGTGCCCTCGTCACCTGGGTCGGCTGGTCGTCGAGAAGCAGCGTGGCACCCGGCTCCGGTGAGAGCCCTCGAACGTGGTTGACCACCTCGGCTGCGCTCCATTCGACCCGTATTGGACGGTCGGATGCCGTGAGTTTGGCGGCGTAGGTGAGACCCTCGTCGCTTTGATCAACGGGCTCGACGACCTTCGAGACATAGTCGGGGATGACATTGGTGACCAGTCGGGCGCCCACAACCGCCAACCGCGTGGTCAGCTCCCCCCTGGTCTCGTCGGGGTGTATGTCGACACCCTGGGCCGTCAACACCGGCCCCGTGTCCAGGCCTTCGTCGAGACGAATGATGGTCACCCCGGTCATGGTGTCACCCGCCATCAAGGCTCGTGCCACCGGTGCCGCTCCACGCCAGCGTGGGAGGAGTGAGAAGTGGACATTGAGGAAACCGAGCTCTGGGACCTCCAAGACGTCTGGCGGGAGGAGCCTTCCATAGGCGACGACGACGGCAAGATCCAAGGGAGCGACATCGGTCAGGGCCTGACGCAACGCATTGGCGTCACCGGGTGTCGACACGGGCATGCCCAATTCCTGCGCGGCCGCTTTCACCGGGGTCGGGGTCGGTGTCTTCGACCTTCCCTTCGGCCGATCGGGCTGGGTGATCACCCGGACCACGTCGAATACCCCGGCCAAGGTCTTCAGTGTGGGTACCGCAGCCTCCGGCGAGCCGAGGAAGGCGACGCGGGTCATTCGAGTGTGGCCAGCCCCAACGCCTGGTCACGCAGGTCCTTCAGCGCCTTCTTTCGTGTGGGGCGATCGAGACGATCCAACAGCAACTTCTGATCGAGATGGTCGATCTCGTGTTGGAGGACCCGTCCCAAGAGCCCGTCGCCGGCGTATTCCACCTCGTTCCAATCGAGATCCATTGCCTTGACCCTGGCGAAGCCAGGTCTCGTGATCTCCCACCAATACCCGGGCACCGAGAGGCATCCCTCCTCGTGGACCCACTCGCCACTGGTTTCGACGATCACGGGGTTGATCATCACCCTCGGGCCCAACTCGTCTTGGGCGTCGAACACCGCGATCTTCCTGGCGACGCCGATCTGATTGGCCGCCAGCCCCACACCCGGCGCCTCGTACATGGTCTCGATCATGTCCTGGACGAGGGTCCTCACGACGTCGTCGACGTAGGTGACCTCCTTGGTCTCCAGGCGAAGGACCGGATCGCCAAAGGTCCGAATCGGATAGATGGCCATGTCAGGGACGACTTTAAACGGTGTCCGCCAAACCACGATCGGCCCCCAACGGCCGCATGTGTCATGTGCCTGCCGTTCACAAGTCGATTGGATCGGAGTCGATGCGAACGGTGATGCCGCCGTCGCGCCATCGTTGCACCACGGGCCGAAGCGAAGTCTTCATCTTCCCCAGACTCCCCTGAGCGAGCCAGCGTGACCCCTGGCTGGAGTTGGCCGGTCCCATCACGGTCTGGTCTCCCAACGACCTCAACTCTGCGTCTATCGCCGATGGATCGACGTCACCACGTGTCTCGATCGCCATCATCTCGACTGCCGGCGGAAAGCCCTGGCGCGCCCGGTCGGCGAGTTGGGCCTCCAAATAGGGTTGGGGATCGCCGCGACGGAGAGTCACGACCAATGATGAGTCGGGCATGGAGGTCTGGACCATCATCCTCCGCCCACGACCCGGTCGGAGCGAGTTGGCCACCCGGGCCAGGATCCGCAGGGCCTCCTCTCCGGTTCGGTAGTCGTGACCGAGGAGCAGGCCGTCGGTGTCTGCCACCACCACCAGATCTGCCGGGCGAAGTGCCGCCAGATCCCTCTCGGTGCCGACCTCCACCGGTCGGCTGGTCGGTGTCATCGCCGCGCTGTCTCTTTCGACTCTCCGATTCAACTCGGCTACGAGCCGCTCCGGCGGCGAAGCCATCGCCTCGAATTTCGTGCCACCACATGCCTCGCATGGCCCGCTCGGGTGCCCGCAACGCCGACAGGTGTCTTCGCGGCCGATTTTCGAACCACACCGGGAACACACCCGGATATGCCTGCACCTGGCGCACCGCATCGACGATTCGGATACGCGGCGATGAGTGAAGACGAATGTTCGGCCGCCCGAGGCGGTGGTCGCCCGGATGGCGGCGATAGACCTCTCGGCGAGCGGGCCGGATCCCGGCTGCTCCTCACGCCGGTCGACCACCTCAACGAGGGGCCAGGCCCGGCCGCTCGCGTTGATGACCTCCGGCCCGGCGGCCAATGTCTCGACCGAGGGCGTTGGTCCGAGGAAGGCGACGGTGAACCCCTCGACCTTGGCCCGGGTGCTGATCACCTCACGAACGTGAAGAGTCGGGGTTTGCCGGTCTTTCATGGCCCGGCGCCCCTCCTCGAGGATGACTGCGAGGCCTAGGGCAGACACCGGCCAGGTGGCGACCCTTGGCGTCCCGACGAGCAGGCGTGCTGGTGTCTGGCAGTCGGACCAGGCCATCGTCAGTTCCTTTGCGGAGTCGCCGGCGGCCAGTGTCGCCGCCATTCCGAGATCGCCGGCGCCTTCGGCCACGTAGGTGGCCTCGGTGACCGTCGACGCAACGATCATGACGGAGCGCCCCGAGGCCAGGACCTCTCGCAAGGGTGGGATCCAGTCCAGCTCCTGCCAGGGGCCGATGATGGCCAGCGGGGGTCGTCGTGGCTGAACGGCGATCCCGGAGATGACCCCGGACAGGCTGTGAGTACCCGGCTTTGCCGATTCGCTCACCCAGGGCGGGCTCGGGCTCGACTTGGCGGGGAGGTTGGGTGGAGCAGCGCGTTCGAGGAGAACAGAGAGGGGGGCGACATAGTGGTGCGACGCCCACGACAAGGAGCGAAACAGCTGGGCGTCGAAGATCGGAACCTCGGAGGAGACCGCGGCGATCTCCTTGAGCCCCTCCTTGGGGGGCCCGGTCTCCACGACGAAACCACGAGTCCTTCGACCGGAGAGTGGAACCCGGACGATGATCCCGGGTTTGATCAGCTCATCGAGATGCTCCGGGATCGAGTACCAAAACCCCTTGTCCACCGAGAACGTCGGTACCGCCGGTACGACACGGGCCGAGCGTTTGCTCAGAGGCCGGCTGCTCCGCGTATCTCATCGACCCTGTCCAGTTGCTCCCAGCTGAATCCAGGGCGCCCGAAATGGCCGTAGCTGGCGGTGGGGCTGAATATCGGCCTTCGGAGATGAAGTCGTTCGATGATGGCGGCAGGGCGGAAGTCGAAAACCTCGCGGACGATCTGCTCTATCTCCTGTGGTGCGATGGTCTCGGTGCCGAACGTCTCGACGTGGATCGAGAAGGGCTCGGGCTGGCCTATCGCGTAGGCGATCTGGATCTCGAGCTTCCGAGCCAAACCGGCGGCGACGAGATTCTTCGCCGCCCATCTCGCCGCATACGAGGCGGATCGATCCACCTTCGTCGCGTCCTTGCCGGAGAAGGCGCCTCCACCGTGTCTCGCGTATCCCCCATAGGTGTCGACGATGATCTTGCGACCAGTCAGCCCAGTGTCCGCCACCGGCCCGCCGATCTCGAATCGACCGGAGGGGTTGAAGATGAATTCGATGGGTGATTCCATCAAGTGCTCGGGGATGACGTCTGCGACGACCAGCTGGAACACGTCGTCGGCCATCTCCTCCTGGCTCTTACCCGGGGCATGATGGGTGGAGATGAGGACCTTCTCGACCGCGACAGGCCTCTCTCCTTCGTACCTGACCATCACCTGGGTCTTGCCGTCAGGTCGGAGATAGGGCAGCTTCTCGCTCTTGCGGACCTCACTGAGCCGTTCTGCGATGCGATGGGCCAGTTGGATGGGCAGGGGCATGAGCTCGGACGTCTCATTGACGGCGAACCCGAACATCAACCCCTGATCCCCCGCTCCCATGTCCCGATCGACCCCGGCAGCTATGTCCGGGCTCTGGCCCCGGACCCGGTTCTGGATCTCGATGTGCTCGGCGGCAAAACCGGGATCGAAGCCGTTGTACCCGATTCGCTCCACGGTCGAGCGAACGATGGGGTCGATCTCGGGTATGGCGTTCTCGGAGATCTCGCCCCCGACGACGGCCAGATTGGTGGTCACGAACACCTCGCAGGCGACTCTGGCCATGGGGTCGGCGGACAGTGCCGCGTCGAGCACCGAATCCGATATCGCATCTGCGACTTTGTCCGGGTGGCCCTCCGTGACGGACTCGGAAGTGAAGTACCAGCGCCTCATGCCGGACGCAGGTTAAACCTGGTCTGGGAGGTGGGCACCAATGCGGTCGAAGATGGCGGCCGCTACCTCCGCCTTGGGCATGAGAGGAAGCTCGTTCACCTCACCGTCAGGCCAGATGAGAGTGACGCGGTTGGTATCCGTCCCAAAGCCCGAGCCCGGCTCGGTGACGTCGTTGTACACCATCAGATCCACGCCCTTGCGGCGAGCCTTCTCGATGGCCCGGTCCATCCCGGCGGTTTCGGCTGCAAATCCGACCACGAATGGCCGGGCGTCGCGTTCGATCAGCGACGCCAGGATGTCGGGTGTCGGCTCGAGATCGATGTGTCCCAGCCCCTCGCTTCGCGAGATCTTGTCATCGGATGAGTCGCTTGGCCTGAAATCGGCCACCGCCGCAGCCATGACAGCGATGTCCGGGACGACCGAGTCGACCGCGTCCAGCATCTCCTGGGCGGTGTCCACCCGGATCACTTTGACGGCAGGGTGTGCAGAGGGGTCCGAGGTGGTGACCAGAGTCACCTGATAGCCCCTCCTGGATGCCTCGTCGGCGAGGGCGTGCCCCATCTTCCCCGATGACCGATTGCCCAGATATCGCACCGGATCGACCGGCTCCCTGGTCCCACCGGCGGTGACGAGGACATGTCGACCTCGACCGTCACCGGAAAGGAGATGCTCAGCGACTTCGACGATCTCCTCCGGCTCGGCGACCCGGCCAACACCAACGTCTCCCCCGGCGAGACCGCCTTCGTTCGGGCCGACCAGGTGGTAGCCGAAGTCTTCGAGGCTCTGGACGTTTCTTCTGGTCGCCGGGTGCTCCCACATCTCGGTGTGCATCGCCGGTGCCACCAGAACCGGCGCCCTGGTCGCCAGGACGATCGCGGAGATCAGGTCAGACGACACTCCGCCGGCGATTCTCCCGATGGTTGCGGCCGTTGCGGGGGCGATCACGACGAGCTCGGCGAACCGAGCCAGATCCGTGTGTGGGGAAACGGACTCCTGACCGAAGAGCGATGTGACCGGCTGACGGCCGGTGATGGCTGCGAAGGTCTGTGGTCCGACGAATTCCTGGGCGGACTCGCTCATCGCCACCCGCACGTCTGCGCCGCTCTCGACCAGACGACGGGCCAGGTACGCGGATTTGTAGGCGGCTACACCGCCCGAGACGCAGAGCAGGACGCGGCGGCCCTGGAGCATCAGCCTTCGGCTGTGTCGACCGAGACCTTGCCCTCGGCGATCTCTTCCATGGCGATGGTGAGCGGCTTGCGAGAGAGCGAGTGGACCTGGGGCGGCACGAACTCGCCAAAGCCGACGCCGAGCTGATGGAAGTAGCTGTTGATCTGACGGGCGCGTCTGGAGGCAACTACCACGGTGGCAAAGCGATTGCCGATTTGGTCAATGACGTCTTCGATCTTCATGGGATCCTTTTCGGGGGATCGTTACAGGGTAGACGATCAGGCCGCCGTAACCAGCCTCACGATCTCCGCGACCGCTATCTCCAGGTCATCGTTCAGGACGACGTGATCGAAGAGCCCCGGTGCCTCTTCGAGTTCCTGACGGGCAATCTCCAGCCGGTCCTCGATGTCCTCGTCCGACGTGTCGCCCCTTCTCCTCAGTCGCAACTCCAATTCGTCCAGTGACGGGGGCTGGACGAAGAACATCACCGCCTCCGGATGATGCTCCCGGATCTGACGTGCCCCCTGGATCTCGATCTCCAAGACCACGTCCCTGCCGGCGGCCAGCGCTGCCTCGATGGGTGCGCGGGGAGTCCCGTAGAAGCGGTTGTTGTACATCGCCCACTCCAACAGATCGCCGTTTTCGATCATGCTCTCGAAGTCACGTCTGGAGATGAACGAGTAATGAAGCCCGTGGCGTTCCCCGGGTCGGGGCAACCGGGTCGTCACCGATGTGGAGAAGTCGGCATCGATCCGATTCAGCAGCTCTCTGACGATGCTGGACTTACCCGACCCGGATGGGCCGGATATCACCAGGAGACGACCTGCCACTTCAGGAGAACTCGGCCAGCAGGGCCTCTTTCTGCTTGTCGCCGAGCCCGCGGATCCGCCGGTTGTCGGCTATGCCGAGCGACTCCATCATGCGCTTGGCCTTGATCTTGCCCACGCCAGGCATGGAGGCGATGACTCGCTCCACTTTCAGGCCGGCGAGGATGCGATCGGTCTCGGATCGCGCAATCAACTCCGATAGGCGAAGCGAGCCTGTCTTCAACAATTCCTTGGCCTCGGCGCGGACCCGGCGAGCCTCGGCTGCCTTGGCCAGGGCTGCCGCTCTCTGTTCATCAGTCAGCTGGGGTGGTTGTGCCATTGTCCTCACTAGGTCGACGGACGGACCATAGCGACCATTCGCGGAGTCAAGTGGCTGAAAGCGCCGCCTCGATTTCCCGGTTGATCGCCCGGGCAGCTGCCACCGGATCCGCCGCCCTCGTGATCGGCCGACCCACCACGATGAGATCGGCCCCGGCGCCTATCGCCCCGGCAGGCGTTGCGATGCGAGCCTGGTCGTCGCTGTCGGCTCCAGCGGGCCGGATACCCGGTGTGACGATGGCCAAGTCGAGGTTCAGAGCCTTGACCGAGCTCGCCTCGGCGGCTGCACAGACGACCCCCTCCACCCCACAGCGAGCCGCCATCGCCGCCAGGCGGGAAACCTGTCTCGAAGTGGATTCCTCGATCCCCTGTCGGGCCAGATCTTCTTCGTCGATGGATGTGAGCACGGTCACTGCGAGGACACCGGCCGTCATCGACGATCCTTCATCGAGACCATCGACCGCTGCCTTCATCATGTCGATGCCGCCGGCGGCATGGACTGTGACCCAACGGGCGCCATGCTCCCCAAGACGCCGAATCGCATGAAAGACGGTGTTCGGTATGTCATGGAGCTTGGCATCGGCAAAGACCGGGAGGCCGAGACTTGCGATTTCGGTGATGATCTTCGGGCCTTCCGCCATGAGGAGTTGAAGACCGACTTTGAAGCCCGCCACCTCTCCCAGAAGTGGCTCGGCCAAGGTGACGGCCTCGTCCCGGGACGACACGTCGAGCGCTACCAAGATCCGGCTCACCAGGCTCGCACCGATCCGGTCAGGCCGCCCACCGACTCGATGTCCAGGCGATCCATCTCGCTCATGAGCTCCCGGGCGATCCTCGAGCCGGCTTTGGGCTCGCTGAGCAAGACCGTGCCCAAACCGACCGCCGAAGCTCCAGCCAAGAGGTATTCGAGGACGTCGGCGCCACTGGTGACGCCTCCACAACCGACGATCGGGAGGTCGGGCAACGCCTGTGAGACCTCGTAGACGCATCTCATCGACAAGGGCTTGAGCCCGGGCCCGCTGTATCCCCCGGCGCCGCCACTGAGGAGTGGGCGTCTGGTTTCGATATCGATGCCGAAGCCGACCGCTGTGTTCGTCAATGTCACAAAGCTCGCACCCGCCTCTCGACACGCCGACGCCACTGCCACGATGTCGGGTGTGTTCGGTGACAGCTTGGCACCGATCGGCACCTTGCTCTCGGCGACCACGGCTTCGACCACGACGGCGGATCGGCCCGGATCCATCGAGAACATCCGGCCATCGTCCAGGTTGGGACATGACAGGTTGACCTCCACCGCACCGATGCCGGACCCGGCCAGCGAGCTTGCCACAGACGCATAGTCATCCGGGGTGTTCCCGACTGCAGAGCCCCACACTTCTATGTCGAGTTTCGACAACTTCTGGGGAACGCTCTCCAACCAGGCGACGACCCCGGGGTTTTGGATGCCGATGCCGTTGAGCATGCCCGGGCCCACCGGTGCCAGACGGGGTGGTGGCCTGCCCTCCCACGCCGTAGGAGCCACCGATTTCGCCACGGCGGCGCCAAATCGGGTGACGTCGGCCACGGAGGCCCACTCCCAGACCGATCCCACGGTGCCCGAGGCGGCGATCAGCGGCGAGCGGAGAGTCAGTGGGCCCAGCCGGGCCCTCAGGCGCTCTGATGCCATTCCTGGAGGCTCCTGGGGCGGAGGATGGCTCCCGGGCCGGCGCGCAGGCTGCGGGCGACTGCGAGACCACCCTGGATGGTTGTGACACACGGTATGGAATGGACTCGCGCCGCTCTCCGAATCGTTCTGCCGTCGCTACGCGCCCTCCCGCCCCTCGGTGTGTTGATGACGAGTTGGATCTCGCCGTCTTCGAGCCGCTCTCCGATGTCACGGGGACCTTCACCGATCTTGTTCACCGGCTCGGCATCGATGGCATGGTGACGGAGATAGCGGGAGGTCCCCCTGGTGGCCACGAGCTCGAATCCGAGCATCGTGAATGCTTGGGCGACAGCCAGCCCCATCGGCTTGTCTCGGTCGGCGAAGGAGAGGAACACCCGTCCCCGGGTCGGGAGGATGTGCCCGGCGGCGAGCAGCGCCTTCGCAAAAGCGACGCCGACGTCGGACCCGATTCCCATCACCTCGCCGGTCGCACGCATCTCGGGTCCCAGCACCGAATCCTCCTCCGGGAAGCGATCCCAGGGCAGGACTGCGTTCTTGACCGCAACGAAATCCATCTTGGGGGTGTCGGCGCCGAGCATGCCCTCGGCCCGTAGATCCTCGATGGATGCTCCCATCATCACCCGGGCCGCGACCCGGGCCAGTGGGACCCCGGTTGCCTTGCTTATGAATGGGACGGTGCGGCTTCCCCTCGGATTCGCCTCGAGCACGTAGACGTCGTCACCCTTGACCGCGAACTGGAGGTTGATCAACCCACGCACCCCGAGGGCAGAGGCCACCTCGCGGGTCGCCCGGAGTATCTCCTTGTGAGCCTCATCCGAGATGGTGGGCGGTGGGGTGACGCAATCGGAGTCTCCCGAGTGGACACCGGCCTCCTCGACGTGTTCCATGACTCCCCCCAGGAGCAACTCGGACCCATCGAATACCGCGTCGACGTCGACCTCGACGGCGGCCTCCAGAAAGCGATCGATCAGGATCGGTGAACCGGTGAGCTCGGGATCGGCCTCTCCGTACAGCTCCCTCACGTAGGCGGTCAGTTCCTCGATGTTGTAGATCACACGCATCTTGCGCCCGCCCAGGACGAACGACGGTCGCACCATGACCGGGAGGCCGACCTGATCCACGACGTCGGCGGCCTCACTGGCGGACGTGGCCGACCCCGCCGGTGGCTGGCGGAGGCCCAGCCCACGACAGAGCTCGGCGAATTGCTCGCGATCCTCCGCCAGGGCTATGGATGCCGGTGACGTTCCGGCGATGGGGACTCCGGCATCGTGTAACGCCTGAGCCAGATTGAGCGGGGTTTGGCCTCCGAGTTGGACGATGACCGCCTCGGGTGTCTCCGCCTCGATGACGGAGAGCACGTCCTCTATGTCGAGTGGCTCGAAATAGAGGCGATCCGAGGTGTCGTAGTCGGTGGAGACCGTCTCCGGATTGCAGTTGACCATCACCGTCTCATAGCCGGCGTCGCGTAGGGCAAACGAGGCATGGACACAGCAGTAGTCGAACTCGATCCCCTGCCCGATTCGATTGGGACCCGAGCCGAGGACCACGACACGTGGCTTGTCGGCTGGAGGCACTTCGGACTCGTCCTCGAATGTCCCGTACATGTATGGAGTGAAGGCCTCGAACTCGGCGGCACACGTGTCCACCGTCTTGTAGGTCCTCACGATGGCGTGCTCTGCCCGCCTCTTTCGGACGTCACCCTCGTCGAGATCCCAGAGATGGGCCAGCTGCCGATCCGAGAACCCGTATCGCTTGGCCTCCAGCATTCGATCGCGATCGTCGGGCCCGGCTTTCTCGATGTCACTCCGGACTTCTCCGATCTCGGCGATCTGATCCACGAACCATGGATCGATACTGGACAGGGAGGCGACCTTTTCGACCGACCATCCACGGCGGAGACCCTCGGCAACGGCGAAGACCCGCTCGGGCCTGGGCACGGTGATCGCCTCCTCGAGGTCGGGGTCGCTCAAGTGACGATGTGTGTGCTCGGCAGGGTCTGCGTTCAGACCGTGCCTCCCGTTCTCCATGCTCCTGAGCGCCTTCTGCAGCGCCTCGGGGAAGGAGCGCCCTATCGACATCGCCTCGCCGACGCTCCGCATCGAGGTCCCCAACACTGTGGGCGCCGAGGGGAATTTGGCGAAATCGAATCTCGGCACCTTGACCACCACGTAGTCGAGGGCGGGCTCGAATGATGCAGGTGTGGCCCCCGTGATGTCGTTGGCGATCTCATCGAGTGTGAACCCGACCGCCAACAGAGCGGCGATCTTTGCGATGGGGAATCCAGTGGCCTTCGAAGCCAGTGCCGACGACCGGCTCACTCTCGGGTTCATCTCGATCACCAGACGCCTTCCGGTCTCCGGATCGACGGCGAATTGCACGTTCGACCCGCCTGTCTCGACCCCGATCGCCCTCAGCACCTTGATCCCGTCGTCTCGCATCTCCTGGTACTCACGGTCGGAGAGTGTCTGGATCGGCGCCACGGTTATGGAGTCACCGGTGTGGACGCCCATGGGATCCATGTTCTCGATCGAGCAGACGACGACCGCATTGTCCATGTGGTCCCGCATCACCTCCAGCTCGAACTCCTTCCAGCCATAGACCGACTCTTCGACGAGGATCTCGCTCACGGGTGAAGTGGCCAGCCCGTACCGCGCCATCTCGATGAATTGAGCCTCATCCTGGGCGATCCCGGTTCCACCGCCACCCAGGATGTACGAGGGTCGGATCATGGTCGGGTACCCGATGTCCCTAACGATCGTCATGGCCTCGGCCATGGATCGGGCATAGCCCGCCCGTGGCACTTCGAGCCCCACTGCCTCCATCGTCTCCTTGAAGCGCCCCCGGTCCTCGGCGCGCTCGATGGCCTCGAGATCGGCCCCGATCATCTCCACCCCGTTTTGGTCGAGGACACCGCTCCTGGCCAGTTCGGTGGCCACATTGAGTGCGGTTTGGCCGCCGAGAGTCGGGAGGAGGGCATCGGGGCGCTCCCTGGCGATGATCTCGGCCACGACACCCGGTGTGATCGGCTCGATGTAGGTGGCGTCGGCGAACTCGGGGTCGGTCATGATGGTCGCCGGGTTCGAGTTCACCAGGATCACGCGGTATCCGTGTGCCCGGAGGATCTTCGCCGCCTGGGTACCGGAGTAGTCGAACTCGCACGCCTGACCGATGACTATGGGCCCGGACCCGATGAGGAGGATCGAGCGCAGATCTTCGCGAGCAGGCATCAGGCCCCCTCGATCAGAGTGGCGAACGAGTCGAAGAGGTGACGGGCGTCTCGAGGTCCCGGAGCGGCCTCAGGGTGGTACTGAACCGAGAAGGCCGGGACATCCACGAGGCGCATTCCCTCGAGAGTCCCATCATTCAGGTTCTGATGCGTGGGTACCAGTTCGCCCCAGGGTGTGGTGACGCCTTGCGGAAGCAAGTCTGGGGTCACCAGTCCCCGTCGATCCGGTGGGTCTTGTCCGGTCATCGACCACATGTCCACGGCGAACCCATGGTTCTGGGCCGTTATCTCCACCCTCCCATCGTCGAGACGTCTCACCGGGTGATTTCCGCCATGATGCCCGAATGGGAGCTTGAAGGTCTTGGCACCCACCGCCAGGCCCAAGACCTGGTGCCCGAGGCAGATCCCGAAGATGGGAACCCGGCCAAGAAGACCGCGAAGGGTCTCCGTGACGGTCGTCAGCGGCTCGGGGTCTCCAGGCC
>JBAULI010000230.1:0-3866 GCA_049578105.1 Acidimicrobiia bacterium
ATATGCCTGCTCGTCGTCCATCACACCAATCGTGGTGATCATGCCCTTGTGACGGAGCCGAGCGTGGGATTGGGTGACGTCTTCAGGCAGCGCGCTCGCGAACCACTTTTCCGATGTCGAGACGACGCACCGTGCGGAGAGCGGGGATCAGAGAGAGACCGGCCACCAGCAACAAGGCGACGGCCGTTCCGGCGATCGAGAGTGGGGACATGTAGAAGTCGAGGATGAAGACGTCGTTGGAGAAGGCACCCAGGAAGAAGGCGCCAGACCAATAGCCGATCAGCACGCCGGGAATGAGCCCGATCACCGTGAGAAAGACGTTCTCGGTGGCCACCAGACGGGCGATTTCGGCGTGAGAGAGCCCGTTGGCGCGCATGGTGGCGAACTCGCCCGAGCGCTCGGCAACATTCACCGAGATCGTGTTGAACATCAGGGCGAAGGCGAGGGCGCCGCCGAGCACCAGCATCACGCCGACGAAGGCGTAGAAGAATCCGAGATACTGCTGGATGAGGTCGTAGAGAGTGCGGGCGTCGACCGCCGCTGCGACCGCATTCAGGTCCGCGATGTCACTGATCACCATCTCGCGATCGACGCCGGAGTCGAACGACGCCTTGAGAATGGTCACGCCGGGAGCGCCCAGCGCCGAGCCGTCGGGCGCCTGCGCGGTGAGGATCGATTGGTCGATGTATAGATAGGTGCCTATCGGCTCGTCGAGGAAGCCCTCGATCTTGGTGCTGAACTCGGTGCCAAGCGTGGGAAGCCCGATGGTCACCTCATCGCCAACCTCGACCCCGAGCTCGTCCTTCAAGCCCTTGCCGGCGAGTATCCCCGATTGGGGCAAACCGTCGGGAAAGCCGTGCATCTTCGTGTCGGGGCGATAGCCCTCGATGCTCGTCGAGTAGCTGCGGCCATCGCTGCCGACGGTTGCCTGGAGCGTGATGACCGGCTCGACTCGGTCGACCCCATCGACGGCGGCGACCGACTGGATCGACTGATCGCTCACCGGGGCGGCGAGGATGATGTCTGCGTCTTCCACCGAGACAACGTTGAATTGGCGATCGATGATCTCGGCGATCGTGTCGATCATCCCCCAGGACACCATGATCAAGATGGCAGCCAGGACGACTCCGAGTGCGGTGGACAGGCTCCTCCGTTTGTTCCGGCCTATCCCCCGCAGCACCATCAGCCACCTGACCGGGAGCGATCGAAGTGGCGGGACGACGACTTCGAAGAGACTTCGCCCTCCCCCGCCGGCCGGGACGTCACCACGCATCGCCTCGGCGGGACTGACACGGAAAGCGGTGCGGGCCGGTGCGTAGGCGCCTAGGGCGCCGGCGGCAAGACCGAACACGATGCCGACGAACGGTGTGATGGGGTGAAAGCCGCGCACGGTGTCCGGTATCCCCAGACCCTTCGTGTACAGACCGGTTATGACATAGGCGAGAGCCATCCCGACCAGCACGCCGATGATGCCCGAGATGAGCCCGAGACGCACGCCATATGAGAGGTAGTGCCGCAGGACGGTCCGCTTGTCCATACCACTGGCCCGAAGCGTTCCGATTTGAGCTCGCTGCGAGTAGACGATCCTGGTGAGGAGGATGAAGGCCGCCATGGCGGCGGCAGTCATGAACAGAGCCGGGAACATGACGGCCAGCTCCTGGAAACCCGAGACGTCCAACTGCAGCGTCTCGTTGGAGGGATGCTTCGCCTGAGGGACGACGTCCCCGGCCCCTGCCTGCTCTGCGGCCTGGCGCACGGCGGCGTCCGTCGCCTCCACGTCGGCACCGTCGTCATAGACGATCAATACCTGGGAGATGGTCACGGCCGGGGGGATCGAATCGAACAGTGACTCGTCGCCGAACACGACACCGAAGGTCCCCGGCGTCGGGAATATCTCCTGTCGGCTCTTGGCAGGCCAGATGTACTCGGCGGAGATGGCGACACCCGAGATCGTCGACTCGGCCCAGTCGCCGCCGATGTGCATCTCGAACCGATCCCCCACGCCGAGATCGAAGTCCTTGGCCATGTGATCCTCGATCACGACCTCGGCTCCTGGCTCGCCGGCGAAGTAGCTGCCCTCTCGAACGTCGATCTTGTTCACCTCGGGCTGTCCGGATGCCGGGTACCCGACGAGCCTCCCCACGAAGACCTTGCCATCGACACGCATCGGGATGTCGGCTTGGAGACGGGTCTGCACCGCGGCCACACCGTCGATCTGCAGGGCCTGGGAAGCGAAATCCGACCCTGCCCCAACCACGGTTATGTCGGCGAAGTCGAGCCGCCCATATGTGTACTTGTAGGAGCTGTTCAGGTTCTGGTAGGCGTCGTAGGTGCTGGCGAACAGCATCACCCCGAGGCCGATGGTGAGCGCCACCGCCAAGAACTGGCCCCGTTGTCGGCGCATGTCGCGCCGGCGCTTGACGTCGAGGAGACTCACCAGTCGAGGACGGCAGGCTCGGCCGGGCTCGGGTTGGTGTCGACACCGACGATCGTCCCGTCCCTCAACTCGATGACGCGGTGGGCAATGCGGGCGATCTCCCGATTGTGAGTGACGACGAGCACGGACCGGTTTCCCCCCTCTACGACTTCTCGGAGGAGACCGAGCACCTGCGAGCCCGTGTCGACATCGAGGGACCCGGTTGGCTCGTCGGCGAGTATCAATGGCGGGTCCTTGACCAACCCACGGGCGATGGAAACCCTTTGTTGCTGACCACCGGAGAGCTCACCGGGGAAATGGTCCATCCGATCCTCCAGCCCCACCTCCTCCAGCGCCATGACACTTCTCTCATGGGGATCGTCGCCGGTCAACTCGGCGATGAGCTCCACGTTCTCCAATGCAGTCAGGGTGGGGATCAGGTTGTAGAACTGGAAGATGAAACCGACCGAAGAGAGACGGTATGCGGTGCGGGCCTCGTCGTCGAGGGCGCCGAGATCCCGGCCGTCGGCCTCGATACGACCCGACGTCGGTCGCTCCAAGGCACCCACCTGGTTGAGGAAGGTGGTCTTGCCCGAGCCGGACTGTCCCAATAGGACGACGAACTCGCCCCGTGGAATCTCGATATCGACGTCCTTCAGCGCGTCGACCGCCGTGCCCCCTTCCCCGTAGGTCTTCGAGAGCTTCTCCGTCTTGATCGCAGCCGTCACGGCACCTCCTCGGCCCCGAGGCTAACCCTTCAGAAACCCGAATCGGTCAATCCCAGTTGGCAGATCCCGGCGAGATGTTTAGGTTCGTGCCTTCGCTGGTATCAGGGGCCGACGCCCGAATGCAGACTGCTCATTTTTACGCGCTGGTGACGGTCTCCATCCTCGTGATGGCATTGACCGCTGTGATGATGGAAGGTGCTCCCGCGTCCGACACCGTGTCCGTCGAAGCCCTCAGGATCGAAGCCACGACGACGTCCACCCCGACGAGAGCCCTCTCGAATCCCGAGGCCACGACGACGACGACGACCGTCATTCAGATCGAGCCCGACACCGACGCGTTGGGCAACCCCGTTGGCGACCTCCACCCCACCACGACAACCACGGCACCAGCCGCCGACCACAGCTCAGCCACGCAGACGGCGAAGGCCACCACCACCGCGAACACGCAGCCAAAGACGGTCACCACCCAGGCGCCGGCCAAGGCCTCTCCCAGCCCCAAAGCCGAATCCCAGTTCGCCAGCAAGATCAACAGCTATCGGGCGAGCAAGGGGCTGGCCGCCCTGGAAAGGGACGGCTCGCTCGACGCGAGCGCACGCGCCTGGGCGGAAAAGCTGGCAGCCAAGGGAAAGCTGTCGCACTCCGATCTGGGACGACTATTGCCACCATGGTCGGCAGCCGGCGAGAACGTGGGCACCGGCGGCTCCGTAGGGTCGATCTTCGAC
>JBAULI010000231.1:0-1687 GCA_049578105.1 Acidimicrobiia bacterium
AAACAAGCAACGACGCCAGCGCATGACCCACTAGTGGGCCACCAGAGGGACTGGAGTTCCAGGATCCGAAGGCACACGCTCCGTAACCGCCCTCGCCCCCACACGTGCCGAACCGCGCCGGCCTGTCTTGGTTGCATCAAGGTGGCTACAACCTCATAGTGTGGCTCTGTGAGGCGTTGGTTGGTGCTCGCCGTGACATTGCTGGTAGCCGCTTCCTGCACAGCATCGATCGCCGGTGACGTCGAGGGGACCTGGGAAGTGACTGGTTTCGATCTCGGTGGAGTTGAACACGACGTCACAGTGGGTGTGAATACGGTGTCGACACCCTGGGTTGCCATCAAAGACGGGCAGCTGACCGGAAATGCAGGATGCAACGACTTAGACGGACCCGTGGTGGTTGCCGATAACAGTTCTCTGGACATGACCGATGTGGTCATGTCGGCTGTCTTGTGTGCACCCAACTCTGGGGATGACGATTCGATGATGCAGGTCGACTATGCGTTCGAAGCCGTCATATGGGGTGCACCCGTCGGTATCACAACCAACGGCGACAAGATGGTTTGGACGCAGGGGGACAACTCGATCACGTTCGTCTCAGTGGATTCACCGCCGGGATGATGATCACCCGATTGACTCGTCGAGCAAATCCAACGTTCGAGTGTCGAGTCGCCGTATGAGTCATCGGCCTTGATATCCCAGGAGTGACCGTCGAACTCGAATTCGAGGCTGAGGAACTGGAGATCATCGTTCTAGTCCGACCCTCACACCTCGACCGTTTCCGGCTGGACAACCTTGTCGGTCCAGCTTTCCGACCCTTTCCACCGACCGGTGGATGTAGCGCTGCCGTCGTCGTGAAATCCAGCAGGAGCGGGGACAGTGACGGAATCGGGTGTGAGACCTGATCAGACCACCGAACGGCCTGAACGACCTGTTTTGCATCCCCGCTGGCTCACAGGCCATTGAGTTGGGCGACGACCGGGGCGAGCGTTTCGGCGAAGTCTGCTCCGAAGACGAAGTAGGAGAAACCGATTTCTTCGCGTCGTCGCTCTATCTCCTCTGATGCAGCGTAAGGGTCACTCGGAAGAATGGCTAGCGAATCCACGGCCCTGAGGGCACCGGGGTCGGTGTCGGGGGGAGCCATGAACGGTGCCACCGAGTTCCCGACCACCGCCACGTGGAGGGCGAGTTCGACGTCACGGTTCGCACGGAATTCTCGTACGAGCTTGCTCACCTCGGCCCGAGATTCATCTGGCATCAAGGCGAAGGTCACTGAATCTGCAAGCTCGGCCGCAATCGCCTGCGCTTTCGGACCACGTACAGCCATCACCACAGGCGTGTGTAGCTCCGGACCGTCTAGTTCACGCAACGCGATAATGGACTCGCGAACCTGCGCAAGTCGCTCGCCAGGTGAACCCACCGGCATACCTCGCTCCCGGAGCTCGTCTTCGATACCTGGCCGTCCGGTGCCGATGCCCATCTCGAAACGACCATCCGTTAGCACGGAGAGCGAATGTGCTTCCCAGGCTGTGCTCCACGCCCGTCTCAGCGGAGAGGCGTAGACCCAGGATCCCACCCGCACATCGGCGAGAGCCGCCGCATACGCGAGTGCGGGCCCCGGCGCAGGTTGCCACTTCGGGACATCGGGCATCAGCAATGTCGAGTAACCCAAATCGGCGATGCGACGAAC
>JBAULI010000232.1:0-5903 GCA_049578105.1 Acidimicrobiia bacterium
CCCTTGTTCATCGCTCACGGTGCTCTCCTCGTCGCATGGTCCCAGCATCCCAGTATGACCGTCCGACCTGTGCTTGCGACGGCGATTGTGAGCTGCGCAGCCGGACCGGCCGACCGACCATCTCTGATGTCTCGTCCGCACCGGGCGTGGATGATCGGCTGAGCGAGAACGACGTCAACGTGCGTTTCTCGAGCGATTGAGTGGCCGGCCGGTGTGCCGTGGAATGCGACTAACCAAAGGATCGGCGCCCCAAGTCTTGTTGGTTGGAATGTCCGAGAGGATCTCCCCGGCAGTGCCGAATGGGTGACGATCTCCCGACGGTATTGTCGAATCCGCTACCGAGGGAGATCTGATGCGCAGCGTGACCTATTCGATGGGTGTCTCACTTGATGGCTACATCGTGGGGCCGGACGGCGACTTCAACTGGACGGTGCCGGGCAAGGAGGTTTTTCGCTTCTGGATCGACGAGATTCGAGAGGTCGGCGTCCATCTGTTGGGACGACGTCTGTACGAGACGATGCTCTACTGGGAGACCGACGACCATGATCCACCCCTCGACGACGACGAGCTCGAGTGGGCGTCGATCTGGAAGCCGCTGCCGAAGGTCGTGTTCTCTTCCACACTGTCCGAGGTGCAGGGAAGTGCCCGACTGGCCAGCGGCAGCTTGGCTGAGGAGGTGGAGCGATTGCGAGCCGAGCCGGGCGCCGGCGACATCGCGATCGGCGGTGCGACACTCGCCTCCGAGGCGGCGGCCTTGGATCTGATCGACGAGTACCGAACGGTGGTCTACCCGGTGCTGGTCGGTGGTGGCATCCCGTTCTTTCCCCAGGACGAGCGCCGGGTGGATCTGGAGCTCGTTGAGACCCGTACCTTCAGCTCGCAAGTCGTCTACCTCCGCTACCGGGTGGAGCGCTAGTTGTCGTAGAGCAGGCGATCGGTACCGGGCAAGCCCGTCCAGTGTGATCGATCGGGCCACGTGGGGCCCATGTTTGCCGGAGCCGCGCCCATCGCTCCAGGTGCTCGAGTCGATCGCTGCGAAACTCGAGGGTGCAACCCCGCCCCGTGAAGTCTCTGGTTCTTGCTTTTGATTTGGCTCCGGCATGCCGATGACTGATGGGGACCGTCCGCTCTGGCGGGCCGTCGACAGATATGCGAGGGAGATCGTGAGCACGCGATTCCAAGACCTGAAGGACCTCGCCCAGATGCTGGACGAGGGAAAAGTCTCCCCGGTGGAGTATGAGATCGTCAAGGCGGAACTGCTCGCCGCCTCATCGGACGAATGGTCCGAACCAGGGCTCACCCCGGCCGAGTCGAGCTCGAATGGCGGGAACGGCACGTCGCCCAGTCCGATCGATCAACCCGTCGAGAGCACGGCCTCGGAGGCAGCGGACGAGATCATCGCCGGCGAGGAGCCTGTGACGGGTATCCAGGACCTGTTGGGCTCTCTGGCCGAGGCCCCACGGATCTATCAGGTGGCGGGGGCGGCGGCCGGGCTGACCTTGCTCATAGGTGGTTGGGTCGATCCGTTGGGCTGGCTCGCTGCGGTGTTGGGCGGTCTCGCATTGGCGGTCAGCCAGGTCGATCGCTGGCGCTGGATGGCCTGGACCGCTCTTGCCGTTGGTCTTGGATTCGGATTCGTGGGTATGTTCAACATCGGCGCGCCACCTCCGGTGGACACTACGAATCTGTCCGTTACCCCGAGCTCGCCGGTGATCGAGGAGCCTCCAGCTGATTCTCTTGGGGTGAGTTTTCGTGATCTCACGGACCGTTGGAATGCTCTAGACGCGCCCCCCATGATCTTGACCGGCATATCGATCACACCCGAGTCCGGGCCTCTGGACAGCTTTGTCCACCGATTCGACAACAACGCACTCGTGGCCGGTGCCTACAACCCCGACGATGGCTATGTGTATGCCCTGATGGTGAGGGCCAATCTCGGTCATCCGGCGATATCGAACATGTACACCCACCTCTGCTATCTCCTCTATCCGGGGACACAGGATTGCTTCAACACCTTCATCGACGAGAGCCACCTATTCGGCAAGGACCTCGGCGACATGGCAGACGTCACACAGGACTCAGACTGGACCTTCGAGGGCAACGAGTGGCATCTCACCCTCGACAAGAACGTGGAGACCATCAGAGTCATCGCACCCGGCGGACAGTAGGCCAAATTCCCCTGTCCGAGGGCGTTGTGGGCCGGTCGACCCAGTGTGAAATCGGGTCGGGAGACTTACACAGTTTTCCCTGTGAATGCCGAAATATTTGGCATGAAAGTTCTTGCACAGATGAAGCGCCTCCCGGAGCGGGGGGCATCCATGGTCGAATACGGCCTCCTGGTGGCACTCATCGCCATCGTGGGGCTTGCCTCCATTTCGATGGTGGGTGACAAGACCGACGACCAGTTCACCACCATCGCCCAGGGCCTCAACAGCCCGGACGGGGGCGGATCCTCGGAGCTATCCGGTCAGTCCGGCGAGGACCAGGGCGGAGGAGGATCCGGCGGATCTGGGGGCGAAGCGACCACCACCACCACCACGACCACTCCACCCCCGACCACCACGACGATGCCGCCGACGACCACGACAACGATTGCCCCGACCACCACGACGACGGTCGCAGTCCAGCCCAGCACGCCCACGACGGCCGGCACCAGCTCGGAGCTGTACGAGTGGAACAGCTCCAAGAAGGGTGGCGAAGGCGTGTGGAAGGCTTCGGTCACCTACCAAAATGATTGGTCACAGTCGCAGTACCTGACACTGGAAGTGACGAAGACCGACGACGAAGGCAAGACCGAAACCCTCGTCATCAAGGACTTCCTCGTACCGGCCACGTCGAATGCAACCCTCGCCCTCGATGGCAACGAGATCGCCGTGAAGAACAAGAAGACCAGCGGTGTGCTGACCGTCGATGTCAAAGTGACTTCGATCCGGACCACCGATCAGAACGGGACGACCGTGACCTACCCCGCCGAAGGCCTGGTCGGCAGCATGTCCGCACCCGACACCCCCTGATTACAGCTTGCGGATCTGATCTCCTGTGGTGATCAGGCCGGGTTGGACCACGCGGGCGTAGACACCTCGAAATCGGAGGTCTCCGCCTCGTCCCACATTGACGAAGCGCAGGGCGTCGGCGCCGAAGCGAGCGGCGAACTTGGCACAGCCACGATGAGGGATCTCGGTGATCTCGAGGATGGCCGAGCCGACCTCGAGACGCTGACCGGTAGGCAGGTTCTCCGGGCTGAGGTCCATGTCTGCCACCAGATTGTCACCGGCGAGGGACCATCTGTCCCGGGATCCGGCTACGAGATCGATGACGCGAGAGCTGATTATCGCTATCTGAGTGTCGGGCTCGTCCCGATACTCTCCGGTCGACCAGTGGTCTCCTTCCAATCCGAAGGCGCCGACCCGCACCGAATCGGGAGTCTCCCGTGCATCGTGCTCCGGACGCACCACGATCATCTCGACCCGGCCCGGGTCGGTGGGTGATCCCACGGCCTCGTCGAATCTCTCGTTCAGTTCGGTAATGGTCAAGTTCTGCGTCGTTGTCATGGTGTCGACTCCGCCGGGCTGGCCTTCCGTCGCGTGTGCCGCCCCTCGAAGTGGGGCCCAAATGTATCGGACCAGATGACGGTCGTGAACAGCCACGCCGCAGTGATCACGAGGAGTAGTGAGAATATCCTGGACACGGTGGGCAGCGTTTCGATGGAGTCTCCGAGCGAGCCGCCGACCAGTGCCCCGATGGGAAGGGTCGCCCAGCCGATGGCTCGACTGGCGGTGATCACGCGCCCCAGCATCTCGGGTTTGGCATAGTGCTGTCTGATCGTGGTGAGAGGCACGTTGATCAGTGAGATGCCGATCATCCACCCGGCGGACAGAAGAAGGGTCACGGCGCCGTAGTGGGTGAACAGCACGGCGAAAAGCAAACAACCTGCCAAGGTCATCCCGACCGCCATCGTCCGACCCAAGCCGAGCAGCATTATCACCCTGGGGGCGGCTACGGCTCCGATGATTCCCCCGACACCCATCGCGGCGACCACGACGCCGATTTCGGCCTCGTTGGCGGTTCCGAGCACCACCGGGAAGAGTATGACGATCGTTGCTTCCACGAAGCCGATCACGAAGTTCGGTATGGCCGCCGATATCGTCGTGATTCGCAATCTCGGCTCTGACCAGAGATAGCGGATCCCATCAGCCGCCTCGGTGAGAAAACGGGAACGCTCCCCCTGGTGGGTGTGGACGTCGACCCGACCCACCCATATCAGGCAGATAGCCGAGACGATGAAGGTGACGGCGTTGATGAAGAGACCGACCTCGGGCCCACCAGTGGCAACGGCGATCAGCCCGGCGGCCATCGTGCCGATGGCGAAGTTGGCCTGCTGGCTGGCCGAGACGAAGCTGTTGGCGTCGGCGAGACGGCGTCCGCTCACCAATGACGGAATCATCGTGTAGAGAGCCCCGTCGAACAGAGTGGTCATCGATCCGACGATGAAGGCGATCACGAAGACCGTTCCCACCCCGTAGTCGCCGTACGTGGCGGTCAGGTAGAAGAAGGCGGACGCGCGGAGGAGGTCCGTTGCGATCATGATCGGCCTCAGGTGCCAACGATCGAGGAGGACGCCGACGAGAAGCCCGGCCAGCAGGGCGGGCGCCGTCTCCAAGGCATAGGTGAGCGAAAACTTCAGTGTGTTGAGGTTCTCCGGCGTGGCGCCGGTTATGTCGGCGACCAAGAAGGGAAGAGTCAAAAAGGCGACGTAGGTCCCGAATTGACTCACCGTTTGGCCCACCCAGAGGGCCATGTATCGCGGGCCGAGCGACGTCAAGGAACGCATCACGCTCACCGGCCCGCACCATAACCGCTGGTGTCACTGTGTCCAGGCCTTGTTAGCCTGCATTGCCCATGGCTGAACCACGAGAAATACCCCAGCTGACATCCGAACTGGTCGAGATGTCGAAGGAGTACCTGAAGCAGGAGACTCTCGAGCCTGCCAAGCGGCTCGGTAAGAAAGCTGGTTTCGGCATCGGCGGGGCCATGGTCATCTCGCTTGGTGCCTTCTTCCTGGTGCTGGGCCTATACAGCGGTCTCAAGATGTGGCTCCCCGAAGGGGAGTGGTGGGTGGTCCTTGCCCGGTTCATCGCGGCCGTTGCCGCCGCCGGAGCCGCCGGGCTGATCGCATGGAGGATGCAGAGTGCCGATCACTAGAGAAGACATCGAGGCAAAGGCGAACGAGATCGTCTCTGCGGTCAACCAGACCAAGGAGTCGGCCAAGGACACCGCAGTCCTCGCCGGCGTAGTCGTGGCGGGATTGGTGCTGATCGCATTCGTGGTCGGTCGCCGCCGGGGGTCACGAAACAAGACGATGGTCGAGGTCTATCGGGTCTGACGCCCCATCGTGAGCGTCTCAGCCGGGTTTGACGACCTCGATCTTCGGATCACCGACGAGCTTGTGATGGATCACGAGCGCCGAGCCCTCGGGCAGCCGCTTTCGATAGATGAGCCGCTTCTTCGGTGCGGTCCGGTTCAGATAGGCGAGAGCGAGCAATCCCAGACCGAGGAACAACTCACGCTGTTCACCGGTACGGACACCACGAAGTGCCCTCCCGACCCCTTGGGATCGAAGGTCACCCCATCCGAGCAGTCTCAAAAGCCGTGTCATACGATGTACCGTGTCTCCGAGTCTTCGGCCCCTATTCAACCATCATGCAGAACAAGAAACTCGTACAGGTCATCGTTTGGCTCGTGGTCGTGTCGATGGTCATCGCCCTGGTGATCTCCGCCATTGCCCTGTTCACATGACCTTTCAGGCCGGGGAACCAGCCCTCCTCGTCGACTCGAAGGGGAGGCACTTTCTCCTCAAGCTCGACCCGGCCCGGACATTTCAGTATCACCAGGGGGCCATCGCC
>JBAULI010000233.1:0-6737 GCA_049578105.1 Acidimicrobiia bacterium
GCAACTCCTACATCTCGGCCCAAGACCGCCGGTGTCATTAGTGACTGAAAGGGCAAACGCCCGCCAGCGCAGGTCGCTCCTCACAGAGCCCCTCGTCTTGCGTCGAGGGGTTTAGTTGTTGATCAACCGGAGGAGCTAATGCCACGACCAGAAAAGGTCCAGGCTGTAGCCGACATCAAAGAGAAGCTCGAGGGGGCCGAGGCGGTCTTCCTCACCGAGTACCGCGGGCTCACCGTCAAGCAGGTCCAGGACCTGCGGGCGAGTCTGCGCGCCAGTGGCGCCGAGTACAAGGTGGTCAAGATGACGCTGGCCAAGTTGGCCGCCGGTGAAGCCGGCATCCAGGGACTTGACGAGTACCTGCTGGGCCCGACGGCGCTTGCCTTTGCCAATAGCGACCCCGTCGCCACGGCCAAGGCGCTGAAGGACTTCTCGAAGTCCCACGAGGTCTTCATCCTCAAGGCGGGCCTGCTCTCGGGCGCATTCCTCTCACCAGAGGAAGTGTCCAAGCTGGCCGACATAGAGCCCCGAGAGGTGCTCTTGGCCAAGTTCGTTGGTGCTGCCAAGTCACCGCTGTATCAGGCGGCCGGCTTCTTCGCCTCGTTCAATCGCAGCGCCGCCACGATGTTCACGCAGCTTCTGGAGAAGAAAGAATCGGGCGAGTTCGTCCCGGGTGCCGATGCATCGACATCGACCATCCCCGCTGACCAGCCCGCCGAGACCGAGACGGCCGATTCGGCCGAGGAGGAGTAGAAATGGCCGCCAAGACCAAGCTCACAACCGATGAGCTGATGAGCGCATTCGAGGAGATGACCGTCCTCGAGCTCAAGGAATTCCTCGATGCGTTCGAGGAGAAGTTCGAAGTGACAGCTGCTGCACCGATGGCAATGGCCGCCGCCCCGGCCGGTGCCGGCGACGGTGGCGCAGCCGCAGCTGCCGAGGAGAAGGACGAGTTCGATGTCGTGCTGACATCGGCAGGCTCCGCCAAGATCCAGGTGATCAAAGAGGTTCGCGGCTTGACCAGTCTCGGACTGAAGGAAGCCAAGGACCTGGTGGATGGTGCCCCGGCGAACGTGCTGGAGGGTGTCGAGAAGGAAGCCGCCGAGAAGGCAAAGGCAGCCCTCGAGGCCGCCGGTGCCACAGTCGAGCTCAAGTAGCCATCATCACGTCGATAGGAAAGGGCCCCGTCTACGGGGCCCTTTTCATTGCTCGAAGTACTCGGTGACTACCGGTGTCTCCCGCTCTCTGAGCATGACGTTGGCGTCGAGCAACTCGAGTTTTTGCGACAACGCCCGTGTGGCCTCCGGGATGGGATGCTCGGCGAAGAAGCCCTTGACGTCGGCCGCGACCTCAGGCTGGGACAGGGCGGGGAGCCCTTCGACCACCCGGTGCCTGGTCATTCCCGGCATCACCTCGATCAACGAATCCCACCGTGTGCGGGCGTTTTGCCATACCTGAGGCCCGGAGTCCCCGGCGAGGAGCCGCCCGAAGACCCAAAAGCCGTCCTGGGTGCGGATGTCACAAGCCAGGATCTTGTCCAGGGTGGCCAGGGCCAGCTCCTCGGTTTGGACTCCGGCCACCGAGCGGAGCAGACGCACCTGGTCGAGCGGCGCTGCCGCCTCCTGATACTTGGACCAGAGTCTCTCGTAGTCGCTCGTGTCACCGTGGTACGAGTAGACCGAGAGCGCTGCCGTCGCCACCTCGGGGTCGACCTCACCCTCATCGAGCACCTGATCCGCCACCTCCTGGGCGCGGCGGATGGTGTCGGGGTCGTTGCCAAGGTTCCCCATGGCCACGATCAGATCGCCGCGGAGCTTCCGTGTCAGATCACTCTCGCCTTCTTTCCCTTCCCATCCGAGCCGTTCCAGCGCCGGTCCGACCAGATCGCGCACGAAGAGCTCGAAGGCCGGCCGGGTCTCCTCGGCGAGAGCGTGATGCTCCAATGAGGCGAGGCCGCCGACGATGATCGACCAAATCGCATGCTCGCGTTCGTCGGAGAACGTGCTGACCAAGTCCAGGAACGCGGTGGAGGGGACCTGGGACGATCGAACGAGAGCCCACGTGTCCGACACCAGGCTGTACCGCTCGATGTCGTCGAGGGTGTCGATGTGGCCCAGCAGCGCCTGGAAGAGCTCATCTGAGTAGCGGGTGCGGTAGAAGCCGTGGCCACCGGCGTTGGCCACCATGAAGTCGACCGTGCCGGTGACCTCGACGATGGTCTCGTCCTCACTGAGCAGGACCTTCGCCGCATATAGCTGCCCGTCGACCGACCCCCTCAACTGGATCGGCACCTGCCAGATGGTGGCGTCGGTCTCGTCGGGGATCGCCAGATAGCGACGCTGGCTGAGACGAATCCCGGTGGGCACGATCTCGACGTCGATCTGGGGGAACCCGCGTTGGTACACCCACGTGTTCATGATGTCGCTCACCGGCCAGTCGGAGGCGCCATCGAGACCCTCCCACAAATCGGTAGTGACCGTGTTCGAATACTCGTGTTTCCTCAGGTAGTTGCCGACACCGGTGCGGAACTCTTCCTCACCGATGAACTGCTCGATCATGCGAAGGACGGCCGATCCCTTGCCATAAGTGATCGAGTCGAACATCTGGTCGACTTCCTCGGGCTTGGTCACCTCGAACTCGATTGGCCTCGTCGACGCGAGCTGGTCCGTTCCCATCGCCCAGGGGATCTCGCCATTGTTGAAGGCGAGCCACCGCTTCCACTCCGGCTTCTTGGCATCGGTCGCCTTCAACTCCATGAAGCTGGCGAATGCCTCGTTGAGCCACGCCCCCTCCCACCACCGCATCGTCACCAAATTGCCGAACCACTGGTGGGCGATCTCATGCCCCACGACGTCCAACGAGTTCTGAAGCTCGCCTTGGCTCGCCTTGGCAGGATCGATCACCAGGTATGCGTCGCGATAGGTGATGAGACCGACGTTCTCCATGGCTCCGGCGGCGAAATCAGGGATGGCGATGTGGTCGAGCTTGTCGGCGGGGTAGGGGATGCCGTAGTAGTTCGATAGGTAATCGAAGCAGAAGGCAGCATTCTCGAGAGCGACGTCGGTGAGATGGACATTGCCTTTGGGCACGATCACCCGCATCGGCGTTCCCCGGACCACCACGGGGTCGCTCGCCTCGAATGGCCCGACGATGAAGGCGAGGAGATATGTCGACATCTTCATCGTCCGCGCGAAATCGAACTGCACCCTTCCGTCTTCGAGGGGTGTCCTCGAAAGCTCGGCTCCGTTGGAGTACGCCTCCAGGCCGTCGGCCACGAGCATCGTGGTCTTGAAGGTCGCCTTGAAGTCTGGCTCGTCCCAGCAGGGGAAGATCCGCCGCGCATCCGTCGATTGGCACTGCGAGGTCGCCAGGGCGTGTTCCACGCCATCCCGGTCGCGATATGTGGATCGATAGAGCCCGCGTAGCTGGTCGTTGATCCTCCCGGTGTATGTGAACTCCAGCTGATAGGTGCCCGCCGACGCCGGTTCCGTCAGAGTCAGCTCCAATCTCTCCGCCGACGCATCCAGAGCCAACTCGGCTATCTCGTGTAGACCCTCATCGCTTTCCAGCCGAACATCGGAAATGTCGAGCTCGGCGGCGTTCAGGACGATCTTCTTCGAGGTTTCGGTGAGGCCAAATGTGATGCCGACCTGGCCCTTGAATGTGAAGTCGTCCAGATTCGGCTCGAGGTGGAGTCGATAGTGGACCGGCAATGCGTTTCTGGGCAGTCGGAACGGGTTTTCGGACAATTGCTCTCCGGTCGCTGGCCGCCTGATGCTAATTGGTGGCTTCATCCGACCCCAACGAGTGATGTGACTGGAACTGGAGCCGATCCGGCTTACCCTGACCATGTGAGCGAGCGGTCAACAGTCCTCGTGGCGGTGCACGGGCCCGATGGCCCGGGCATCTCCGCGGGTCTCATGCGTGTGCTCGCCGATGCCGGCGTCGAGATCTACGACGTGGAGCAGATCGTGGTCCGGGGGAAGCTCACCCTGAATGTGCTGATCGGTGTCGACGGAGAGAAGACCACGATCAAGGACCTTCTCTTCTTCGGATGGGAGAGGGGTCTTCAGATCGACTTCGAGATCGTTGAGACCACGCCCACACCGGTTCGGCCCATGTCGGTGGTGACGCTGATCGGCATGAAGGTGGGGCCTGAGGATTTTGGCGCGGCCGCGGCGGCCATCGCCGAGGGCGGTGGCAACATCGATCGCATCTACCGGCTTTCCCGTTACCCGGTGGTCAGCTACGAACTCATCGTTGGTAACGGCGACATGTCTCAGATCCGGCACAATCTGGTGCGAGTGGCCGCGGAGCGTCCCATCGATGTCGCCATCCAGAAGGAAGGGCTCGATCGTCGAGCCAAGCGCATGGTGGTGATGGATGTCGACTCCACCCTGATTCATGAAGAGGTCATAAACCTTCTCGCCAGAGAAGCCGGCGTCGAAGAGCGGGTGAGCGAGATAACCCACCGGGCGATGGCCGGTGAGATCGACTTCGAGCAATCTCTCAGAGAGCGTGTCGGGTTGCTCAAGGGGTTGGACCAGACCGCCATCACCAGGGTGTTCGAGAGCATCACCCTCACCAGTGGAGCGCGGACCTTCATACGGACCCTCAAGCGCCTCGGGATGATCACCGCCATCGTCTCGGCAGGCTTCACACGCTTCACCGACGTGCTCGCCGCCGACCTCGGCATCGACTACTCGCTCTCGAACACCCTCGAGACGCAAGACGGGGTTCTCACCGGCGAGCTCACCGGCGAAGTCGTAGACGCCAAGCGAAAGGCGGAATTCCTCAAGGCGATCGCTCAAGCGGAGGGAATCCCGCTCTCGCAGGTGGTCGCCGTAGGGGACGGAGCCAACGACCTCGACATGCTGGCCACCGCAGGTCTAGGCATCGCCTTCAATGCCAAGCCGGTGGTTCGTGAGCGTGCCGACACGGCGATCTCGGTCCCTTACCTCGATGCGATCCTGTTCACGATGGGGATCCGACGACAACACGTCGAAGAGGCCGATGCCGAGGACCCCAACTTCGAGATGGGAGAGCGGATCGAGGTGCCCGAGCTGCCGCCGCTTTGATTTGCCGGCCGACTTTGGACGCCTGCCTCCTTGCATCGAACAACTCCGCCACT
Organism: Acidimicrobiia bacterium; assembly: GCA_049578105.1. GTDB lineage: Bacteria > Actinomycetota > Acidimicrobiia > Spongiisociales > ZC4RG35 > JARDZU01. The sequence continues at coordinate 5,129 of JBAULI010000233.1, forward strand.
TGGGGGACCACGGCGATACATCGCGAGATACGGGATGAATGCGACGTCCAAACAGACGCCGGTCGGCCGGGGCTTCCGCCGCGCGGGTGGGTCGTGCTTTTGGTGAAAAGACGCCGGTCGGCTGATTGATTGCCGGCCGACTTTGGCTGCGTGTCTCCGAGACATCGAGAACCCTCGCGAGCGGGGGACTTCCCTCGAAGGTTTGAGAAGCCACTTTGTCCTGAGCCAAACAGACGCCGGTCGGCTGATTTGATTGCTGGCGGACTTTGACCGAGACGACCCTCATCATTCGACGGGTTCGCTGTTGTCGTCGCCTCACAGTCTCGGTCCAACAGACGCCGGTCCGCCAGGGCTTCCGCCGCAGCTGCCGCCGCGCGGCTGGGTCCGTGCTTTTGGTGAAGAGACGCTGGTCGGGCGGCGGTTTTAGGTCTCTATCTCGCCTCGGGTGATCGTGGTGGTCGACCCGCCGACCCATACCACCCCGCTGGAGTCCTGATCGATGCCGATAAGACCCTTCCGGCCGAGGGCCGCGCCCTGGGCGGCGACATATGGGGCCGTTACCCGACCGGTGGCCAGCATCCACTGCGCCACCGATGCATTGAGGCTTCCGGTGACCGGGTCCTCGACCATGCCTCCGTGGCCGTCGCTGAAGAATGCGCGAACCTCATATGCCAGGTCGGGTCGATCGAGATGTGGTCCCACCACGCCGATGTCGAGGCCACCGGGACCGGTGTATCTCCGGAAGTCCGGTTCCAGCGATAGCACCGCCGCCGCATCGGCGAGAAGGACCGCCACCCATCCTGGGCCGTTGTCGACCCAGTGGCTGTCCACGACGTCATCGATCTCGATCCCGAGGACCGTGGCCAGTTGCCCAACGAAGGCAGGGTCGGCCGGCCCGGAACGGACCAGTTCCGGGGCTCGAAAGGCGAAGCCGTCGTCCCGAGGGCGAAGAGCGATGAGCCCGGCTCCACACTCCTGGGCGATCGCTCCCGGTTGCCGGGGCTCGCCCCCGGACTCGATCCAGGCATGACAACTGCCCAACGTCGGATGCCCGGCGAAAGGGAGCTCTCCCCGGAGGGTGAAGATTCGCACCCGATAGTCGGCTGCCGGATCGGTAGGAGGCAGGAGGAAGGCGCACTCCGAGAGGTTCATCCACTTGGTGATCAGCTCCATCTCAGCGGTGGCCAGATTCTCAGAGTCGACGATCACCGCCAGCGGGTTGCCCAAGAATCGCTCTGCCCCGAACACGTCGACGTGGAGGAAACGACGCCGGGTCACTACTCGTCCCAGTGTTGATGGAAGAACTCCCCGCGGGGCTTGTCGACGCGTTCGAAGGTGTGAGACCCGAAGTAGTCCCGTTGTGCCTGGATCAGGTTGGCGGGGAGACGACGCGACCTCATCCCATCGAAATAGGCGAGAGCGCTGGAATATGCCGGGGAAGGTATCCCGGAGAGGGCCGCGCCGGCGACGGTGGACCGCCAGGAGCTCTCGGACTCCTTGAGGGCCGTGGCGAAGAAGTCGTCTTCGATCATGTCCGGCAGGTTCGGGTCCCGGCGATAGGCGGAGGTGATGTCCTCGAGGAAGTCGGCGCGAATGATGCACCCGGCCC
>JBAULI010000234.1:0-3267 GCA_049578105.1 Acidimicrobiia bacterium
CCGCCGTCTTGACCTCCCGCCCAATCGAGGTTGGGGTCCTGCATGAGGATCTTCTCCTCGAGACCCTGCAGCTCGGGGCTGGGATCGATACCGAGATGTTCGGCGAGGAAAGTGCGCGTCGTCTGAAAGGCTCGCAGCGCGTCGCCCTGGCGGCCCGACCGGTAGAGGGCGAGCATGTGGAGGAAACGCAGATGCTCACGGAACGGATGCTCCATGGTGAGCGCCTCCAGCTCCTGGACGACCGAGTTGTGGTTGCCCAGGATGAGGTCCAGCTCGATCCGTTGCTCCAAAGCGGCAAGACGTGCCTCTTCCAGAGCAACAGCCTCGGTCATGATCGCCGGTTCATCTGCCAGATCGCCGTAGGCGGGCCCCCTCCACAGACCCAGGCCTTCTTCGAGGAGGACGAGCGCTTCGAGTGGTGATGCTGTCGCTATATGCGCCGCATCGGTGACCGCATCTCTGAATCTGAGGGCATCGAGGCTGTAGCGGTCGACTCTGAGCACATAACCCTCAGCTTCTCGGTCGATCTGGCCCCCGAGAGACTTGCGCAGAATCGACACATAGGAATGGAGAGTTTGGCGGCCGGCCTCCGGCGGTTCGCCTGCCCACACGGCGTCGATCAAAGCGTCCTGCGCAACCGCTGCGTTGGCATGAGCCAGAAGCACGGCCAGCACGGTGCGTTGACGCCGACCCCCAAGATTTCTCGGCACACCGTCCAAAGATGCGGAGAGCGAGCCTAAGACCCTGTACTCCACTCGTCCGATTCTGGCACCCGTGTCCGAGCCGTGCGTCTGGCTCATCGACGCGTGACCGTATGGAATGGCTCTTGCAAGATTCTTGGAGGCCTCGGTTCGGACTCAAGGATCTTCCAACAGGTGGCGCGGCCTCGTGCAAGCCGGCACGCCTACAAGTCGGAGATCCCTCGAACGAGGGCGCCGGAGGAGGCCATGATGAACCCCAACCAACCGCCTGTGAGTTGGTCCACCGCTCGCCAGAGAATGGACGAGCGCAGAGCAGCAGCAGACACCTATCGCCTGGCTCGAAACGCCCGAGCTGTGCGAGACCCGCTACTGATCACCGATATTCGGGACGCGGTGACAAGCCGCTTTGCCGATATTCGGGACGCGGTCGGACATCGGCTGATCGCCTTGGGCCGACAGATTGCGGTCCATCAGCCACAGCAAGCGCTGGATACCTAGCGAGACCCCGGCGGCCTGGCCGCCGGGGTCCCTGCCAAAGGCGTACGTGCCGCGGTCGCTTGGGCGACTCGCGATCAGTTTGGCGTGGCGACGAGTTGCCAATTAGGCAGAGAAGTTGTGGTCAGCGCCTAACGGTGAAGATCTGTATCAGCCCTGCCACGGCTATCGAGACGAGACCGACGATCACGAGCGCGACCTCTCCTGCTGCGAACAAGCCGAGCACCGCTATCAGCGTTCCCAAGATGGTCAGCATCAGAACCGGAAGCGACACGTTCACGGAGTCCTTCGTGACCCGTTGAGGCTCGGCAGCATTGGGTTGTTGTTGTTCGGAGAGGGCCATCGTCTGTCCTTCCACTGGTATCAGTAGAGCGGACGCGAGGCACGGAGCCGCAACTGCGTGATGAACCGCCCCCGCCATGGGGCGATCCATCGCCTCTGTCCCGAAATCTACATATGGCCGAACACTCCCGCCAAGCACTTTTAGCCGCGCTGCGGTCGGGTCGTCGGGAAGATCTTCCGGGCCGACCTGTCTATTCGACGATTGGCATGCGCGCCCGTGCCGGTCGACCCCAGATGCGTAGGATCTGGCCACATCTCGCCGTCAGGAGGCAACAGTTGGACCCGGTGCGATTGCACAAGATTCCCCTTTTCTCAGAGCTGACACACCATGAGGCGCGGGTCCTTGCCCAGCACGCCGACGAGATCGACTTACCTGCGGGCAGCAAACTGATGGAAGAAGGGGATCTGGCCTACGAGCTCTTCGTCCTGCTCGAAGGCACTGTCGAGGTCTCTCATGATGGGGCCCAGATCGCCGAGCTCGGTCCGGGCGATGTGGTCGGCGAGATCGGTGTCCTCAAGACCCACAAGCGGACGGCCACCGTCGTCGCTGCCACCCCGGTACACGCCATCGTGCTCTACGGGCCTGAGTTTTTGGCTCTGGAGGATGAAATGCCCGACGTGTTCGCCTCCCTTCAGGATCTGGTCCGGAGCCGGCTGGCGGAAAACGAGGACACCAGCGGATAGATCGACTGGCCATACTGTCGGGCCGTATGTCCACTGGCGGGAACACCAAAGCCATCCTTGCTGCCATGCTGGCGAATGCCGGCATCGCCGCGGCGAAATTCGTGGCATTTCTAGTCACCGGTTCGGCTTCTCTCCTGGCCGAATCGATCCACTCGCTTGCCGACACCTCCAACCAGGGTCTCCTCATACTGGGTGGGAGGCGAGCCAAGAAGATCGCCGACGACCGGCATCAGTTCGGCTATGGGCGCGAGCGTTACTTCTGGGGGTTCATCGTCGCCATGGTCCTGTTCTCGCTGGGTGGTGTCTTCTCGATCTTCGAAGGGATCGAGAAGATCCGGCATCCCCATCAGCTCGAGTCGCTGGGTTGGGCGATCGGTGTCTTGATCTTCGCCATGCTGATGGAGGGTTGGAGCTTCCGCACCGCCATGAGAGAGGCGGCCAAGGTCAAAGGATCTCGGAGCTACTGGCGATTCGTTCGCTGGTCCCGATCGCCCGAGCTTCCCGTGGTGTTGTTGGAGGACGCCGGAGCATTGGTCGGACTCGTCCTTGCGTTGATCGGAGTCGGTCTCAGCGCCGCCACCGGTGATGCATTCTGGGACGGGATAGGCACACTCGGAATCGGCGTGCTGCTCGTATTGATCGCCGTGACTCTCACCATCGAGATGCAGTCGCTGCTGATCGGTGAGTCGGCAACTGCCGACGATGTTGCAACGATCGTTCGCGTCGTCACGGCCAACGAAGCAGTGACGCGGATCATCGATCTGAGAACCCAACATCTGGGACCGGACGAGCTGCTCGTCGCCGGGAAGATCGAGTTCGACCGATCGTTGCTGGCCCCAGAGGTGAGCCGGGCCATCGATCGAGTCGAGACTTCCATCCGGGAAGCAGTCCCACTTTCCATGAGGATCTACATCGAGCCGGACATCTACGACCCGGACCGACGCGATGCCCCGGAAACCCCCGTCGTAGACAAGACGTCCGAGGAGACCCGTTAGACCGAGGTCTCGACCTCTCGCTCGTGACGCTCCATGACAGCTCCGCGGGC
>JBAULI010000235.1:0-2837 GCA_049578105.1 Acidimicrobiia bacterium
GTGTTCCTCTTGGTATCGGAGTCGGAGGACGACTTTCCCGCCACCGTGGCATCACGCTGTCGAACCGTCCGACTGGGGCGGGTCCCGGAGGCAACCATGACCGCGGCCCTGATCGAGCGCGGCATGAGCCCTGAGCGAGCGGCGGGGGTGGCCGTCGTCTCAGGAGGCCGTCCCGGTCTTGCCCTCGCCCTCATGGATCGCCCCGAGGTCTCCGAGTTTCGCCGGCTCTGGCTGTCCATACCGGGCCAGGTCACTCCGCACCCCGGCGACGGCCAGCATCTCGCCGCGACTGTCCTCAGCGAGATAACTCCCCTGGTCGAACAATCGATACCAGAGGATCTGTCACAGGACCGCGCCCAGCGAGCACGGCGGAGGATCGAGCAGTCGCTGTTGGTCAACGGACTCGAGATACTCGCCTCCTGGTACTCGGACGCCGCATCCCTCCAGATGGGCGGTCCGGTCAGGAACTCCGACATCGAATTGGCGGCGTTCACGGATGTCAGTCCGAGAAAGGCGATCCATTCCGCCGAGCAGATCCTGGACGCGGTGGTCGACATCCAATCCAACCTGCGACGCGAGCTGGTGCTGGCAAATCTGTTCGCCGGGCTCGGCACCGGCTGAGACGATTCGTCCCAGGCTCTCCCTATGGTCGGCATAGGGAGGGAAATGGGGGCCACGACCGCAAAGGGAGAGATCGGCGAGGCGATGATCCTGGCCGACCTGCAGAAGCAGGGTCACGGTGTCGCCATACCTTTCGGTCACGATCTCCCCTTCGACCTGATCGTGGTCCGCAAGGAGACCGGCGCCCTCGAGCGTGTCCAATGCAAATACACGACATCCGACGGCAGAGTCATCCAGGCTCGGATAATGAGCAACTCCGCATGGGTCACGCACCGATATACGAGATTCGAGGTCGATTGGCTTGCCGTCTATGACGCCACCTCGGATCGTTGTGTGTACCTCCCCGCCGTGGAGTGGGATGGTCAAGTTGCAGTGAATCTCAGATTGGTCCCCACAGCAAACGGACAGTCGAAAGGGATTCGGTTTGCCGAAGACTTCGGCGTGTTGCGGGGTGACCCTCAGTCGAAGGTGCATCTGGCTCAACCCGATGCCCGCATTTAGCATTCAACCTCCCGCCGGAGTAGCTCAGTGGTAGAGCAACCGCCTCGTAAGTGGTAGGCCAGGGGTTCGACTCCCCTCTCCGGCTCCGAATTCGATCTGGGGGTTGTGGCATGGGCCGGTTACCGTGGCCCCTCTCATGGCCGACCAAGCCGACTTCGAACGTGACGCAATGCAGTACACGAGACAGCTGTACAGCGCCGCCCTCCGAATGACTCGAAACCCGGCCGACGCCGAAGATCTCGTCCAGGAGACGTTCCTGAAGGCCTTCCGGGCCTATCACACGTTTGAGGCCGGGACCAACCTCAAGGCGTGGCTGTATCGGATTCTGACCAACACCTACATCAATCGTTATCGCAAGGAATCCCGTCGGCCCTCCGAAGTCGACCTGGGAACGGTCGAGGATTTGTACCTCTATCGACGGATCGGCTCAGAGGAGTCTGCGGAGGCGGCGCGCACGACCGAAGACAAGGTGCTCGACGGTCTCGTCGAGTCCGACATCAAGAAGGCAGTGGAGGACTTGCCCGAGAATTTCCGCATCCCTGTGCTCCTGGCCGACATGGAAGGATTCTCGTACAAGGAGATAGCCGAAATCCTCGATATTCCGATCGGCACCGTCATGTCACGTCTCCACCGGGGAAGAAAGGCCATGCAAAAATCGTTGTGGGAGTTCGCGATGAAGCGAGGATTGGTTCCAGAGGGCGCAGAGAGACCATGAGTGGACACGAGTGTGACGACGCCCTGACCAATCTGTACCGATATCTCGATCGCGAGATGGAGGCCAGCAGCTCAGAGATGATCAGGGAGCACCTGGAGGATTGCTCGGGGTGTCTGCATCGATTCGACTTCGAGGCACGTCTCAAGATCGTCGTCCGGCAGCGACTCGCCGAAGACGTCCCGCCCGAATTCATCGAGCGACTCCGACAAGCTCTGGCGAGAGAGGCCGCCGGAGGACTGTGACTTCGTCAGCGGTTGGGGCCTTGGGTAGTCTTTCGATCAGATGAAGCGCTCGACCCGTCTCGCAGGCCTGGTGATCACTCTCGGGATCTTCCTCCTGCTGACCACATCGTCTGCTCTGGCTCAAGAGGAGCCGGCTGCCGATACCACGACCACCACGGTTGGCACGACGATGCAGCCTGCCGTTCCCATCACCGTCCCGTCAGCGGCCGCACCGCAGGCCGACTGGACATATCGCTACATGATCCCGACCGCGATCGTGCTGGCGGTGTTGATCATCCTGGTCACAACGATCCGGTACTTCACGTCGGTCGTCCGTAAGCGGTACCGCGTAGTCCGCGAGTGACTGTCAAGGGACCCGGCTCGGGTCGCCTTGCAGGAAGGATCGCCGGGACCTATCCGCTCGCCGAGACCTATCACGGCGCCGCCCTGGAGGCAGACATGGCCAGGATCACCAGTGCGGTCTCGGCTCTGGTCCCGGAAGCCACCGGTCTCTCCCTGCCGGGTGAGCCCACGACCGTCGTCATCGGCCGCTCCGAGTGGATCGATCGGAACGTGGCGAGCTTCATGCACCTGATCGAGCCGGTGCAGCGACAGCTGACCGCTCGTCTGGAGCAATCGGGGTCGCGGGCCACCGCGGCCATGACCAATCGCGTCATGCAGGCGGAGATGACCGCCGTGCTCGGGGTGCTGGCCCGCCGGGTGCTCGGTCAATACGAGCTGGTGCTTCCGACCGGCGAGGACGCAGACGTCGTGACCTT
>JBAULI010000236.1:0-8899 GCA_049578105.1 Acidimicrobiia bacterium
GGCGTCTTGGGAGCCGGGACAGTGGGTGGCGCCCTTATCGGCCGTCTCTTGAACGACCGCGACTCGATCCGCGCCAAGTCTGGTGTCGACCTGGAGGTGAAACTGGTCGCCGTCCGTGACATCTCCAAGGCCAGGCCGTTCGATCTTGACCCAAACCGGCTCACAGACGATCCGTCATCCCTCGTGACCGACCCTTCCGTCGATGTCGTCGTCGAAGCCATCGGCGGGCTCGACCCTGCCGGCGACCTCGTGCTGACCGCACTCAAGGCCGGCAAACCGGTGGTCACCGCCAACAAGGAGTTGATCGCCACCCGTGGTGAGGAGATCGCAGAAGCGGCGAGGAGATCGGGAGTGAATGTGATGTACGAGGCGGCGGTGGGAGGGGGAATCCCCGTGATACGACCGCTGGCGGAGAGTCTCGCCGGTGAGGACATCGACGTGATCACCGGGATCGTGAACGGGACCACCAACTACATCCTGACAGCGATGACCGAGGAGGCCCGCAGCTACTCGGATGCGCTTGCCGAAGCCCAGAGGTTGGGATACGCAGAGCCGGATCCGACCGACGACGTCTCCGGGCGCGATGCCGCCTTCAAGACGGCGATCCTCGCCAGCCTCGCCTTTGGCGAGAGAATCGGGCCTTGGGAAGTCCAGACCGAGGGCATCGAGGGTGTGACCACCGAGGACATCGCCGATGCCGCCGCCGATGGATCTGTGATCAAGCTGATCGGCACCGCCTGGCAAGTCGATGGCAAAGTGGTGGCGAGAGTGGGGCCGCAAGCCCTGCCTCGGGAACATCCTCTCGCCGGTGTGAACGGCGTCACGAACGCCATATTCATCGAAGGCCCCTCCGTTGGGAGGCTCTTGTTCACCGGACCGGGGGCCGGTGGCCAACCCACCTCCAGCTCCATGCTCGGAGACCTGATTCAGGTCGCCTCACGGGGACGGGGCAAGCGGAGCTCGAGCCAAGACGCCCGCACCCGGCGCCAGCTCTTGCATCGTTAGCGTTGCACTAGAGCCCAAGAGCTGCACGAACCTGGCGGACGCACTCTGCCGGACTCGATCTCGTCGTGTCGACGACCAAGTCGGCGACCTCTGCGAACAACGCCGCTCGTCGCCCCAGGTCTTCGCCCGCAGCCACTTCCCGCCTCGACGCCCCGTCGGCGGTCATTCGTGTCTCCAGGGCACTCGTATCAGCCGTCAGCCACACACACTCGACTCTGCCCAGCTCACTGCGGGCGTGTTCGTCGTCGACGACCGATGCGGCAGCCGCAATCACAGCCGGCTCGGCGCCGGCAAGGGCAGCCCGAAGCATCGCCAGCTCCATCTGGTGCAACTCGCCCACTCCCAAGTCCTCCGCTATCTGGCGAGCAGAGCGCCCCGTGGCGGCATGCAGCTGCCGATCCGAGTCGAAGAATCGCCAGCCCAACTCGCCGGCCAGAAGGCTGGCGACGGTCGTCTTCCCGACGGCCATCGGCCCGACGAGCACGACCTTCTCAATCTCCGCCAAGGCCACGCTCGATCCAGGTGGTGAGCGCCCCGTCGTCGACGATGGCGTCGGGCTCGACCAGGAGCCATCCTCGGACCACCCGATCGGCAAATCTCAACGGCCCGACACCCGGCCGGTCCAGCAACGCCTCCCAGTCCTCCATGTCCACCGGCACACAGAGGCACTCATCGATGACGGCGACCGCCAGCGAGCCTTCGATGAAGTATCCGATGCCGCTCAGCACGCGCCGGATGGTCACCTCTCCACGTTCGGTGAGCACCAGGCGGATCCTGGCTTCGAGATCTGACATGTTGCCTTGAATCTACGGCCCCGTGGTGGGTGGGCACGGCCCTAAGGTCTGACCAACCGAACCAGAGCTGAAGGATGCGTGTTGGCAACTCGATGACCGAGGTGGTCGGTGAGACGCCGGTGGTCAAGTTGGGAGCGGTCGTGCCGGAGGGAGCGGCCGACGTGTATGTGAAGCTGGAGTGGTTCAACCCAACCGGGTCGTACAAGGATCGAATGGCACTCGCCATGATCGAGGAGGCCGAGGCCAGGGGCGACCTCGAGCCAGGCATGACCGTGATCGAGTACACCGGTGGAAGCACCGGCTCATCGCTCGCCTACGTGTGTGCTGCCAAGGGCTACCCCTTCACGGTCGTCTCATCCGATGCGTTCTCCCCGGAGAAGCTGAAGACGATGCGCGCTCTCGGCGCCAATCTCGTGATCGTCCCCAGTGACGACGGGCAGATAACACCAGACCTGGTCCCGAGGATGATGGAGCGAGCGGCAGAATTGGCTCGGGAGCCAAATACCTACAGCACCGACCAGATGAACAATCAGGATTCGCTGGTCGGGTACCGCCAGGTCGGCGATGAGCTACTGGCTCAGCTGGATGTGCCCATCGACGTCTTTTGCGCCGCCGTGGGGACGGCCGGGTTGGCCATGGGTGTGTCGGCGGCGTTGCGTGACGGCGGGTCCCGAGCTGAGATCGTGATCCTCGAGCCGGCATCGACACCCGTCATCTCCAAGGGTGTCGCCGGGATCCATCACGTCGAGGGGATCGGGATCGGTTTCGTGCCACCGCTGCTCGACAGCGGTCTCTACGAGCGCGTCCTCGCCATCGACGAGACCGAGGCCCGGGCAATGGCCCGTCGCCTGGCTTCGGAGGAGGGCTTGTTGGCCGGGACTTCGACCGGTCTCAACGTCACCGGCGCACTGCAATTGGCGACAGAGATCGGCCGGGGCCACACCGTGGTCACGGTCGCAGTGGACACCGGCCTCAAGTACCTGGGCGGGGACCTGTTCGAGGTCTGAAGACCAAGCTCAGCGCGGCGTTGCCTCGTGTGTCAAACGTTCCCCGATGGTGGCCATGACGCTCTCGGGAAAGGGCGGCAGCCCTTCTCCCCCACCTTCGAGAAAGCCGATCGCGGCTGTCAACTCGTCTCGCTGTGATCGAACGAATTCGGCGTCGACCACATCGCCGTGGCCGGGGATCACCGGCCCGTCGACTGCTGAAGCGAGCACCTCGAGTGTTCGCACCCACGCCTTGGGGTGGGAGTCACCGAACGATGGTGGGGCGCCTTGCTCCACGAGGTCACCGGCGACACAGACGTCGTCCACCATCACCACGATGTCGGAGTTGGTGTGACCCAAGCCAGGGTGCCAGAGAGACACTCTGCGGTCACCCAGGTAGATGTCCATCTTCTCCCCGAAGGTGACGACAGGGGGCGTGATCGCCACCTCGAGGAAGAGATGACGCTCCTCCACCGGGATCCAGTCTTCGGTGGTCAGCTCGACCTTGACCTCCTCACCGTGAGCGATCAGCTCACTCCTGCACCGGGTGTGGCCCACGATCGTCGACTCGGGGAAGCGGGAGTTGCCAAAGGTGTGGTCCCAGTGGAAATGGGTATTCACCAGCCAATCGACCGGTGAGGAGGTCAGGGCGGCCAGATCGCTACGCAACTCATCTGCATCGGGGTGCGTGGCGCGGCTGTCGACGACCAAGACAGAGCCCCCGCCCACGATGGCGACGATGTTCTGGTCGAGTCGGCGATAGCGACGCTTGTAGACCCCGGTCCCAACCTCGGTCCACAGCGGTGCGCCGGCCGAGTTGCTCAGCCCTTCGCCTCGCCCAATGCCTCGTCGAAGACCTGCAGAGTGGTCGCCACGTCCTCGTCGGTGTGGGCAGCACACACGAACCATGGCTCCAGTGCGTCGGGACAGGGCATGACCCCGCGCCGAATCATCCCGAACAGCGTCTCCTCATAGAGGTGCTCGTCATGCTTCGGCGTATCCCGGAAATCGTCGAGGTCACCCTCGCCGAAGAAGATCGAGAACATCGCCGGGTGGCCAATGGTCTTCCCTTCGACACCATGGTCGGCCATCACCCTCTCTATGCCCTCCATGAGGGCCCTGCCCACCTTCTCGATCTGGGCGTGTGGCTCCCCCGTGGTCAGTCGATCGACGGTCGCACCGGCAGCGGCGGCCGCGATGGCGTTGCCCGAATAGGTGCCCGCCTGGGCGATGCCACCTTGCCTCCACCCTTCGGCCAGCTCCGCCGTCATGGCGATGGCCGCCACGGGGAACCCATTCCCGAGAGCCTTGGCATAAGTCCCTATGTCGGGCTTTACCCCGAAATACTGATGGGCGCCACCGACCGCCACCCGGAACCCGGTCTTGACCTCGTCGAAGATCAGCACCGAGCCGTGCTCATCGCACAGGTCCCTCAACCCGGCGAGAAAGCCCTCCTTGGGCATGATCCCGAAGGCGTTCCCCAGCATGGGCTCGACGATGACCGCTGCTATGCGCTCCCCCTCGTCGCGGAAGAAGCGTGCCGCCAGCTCGAGGTCGTTGAAGGGGAGGGTCCTGATGTAGGTCCGTATCGAGTCCGGTATCCCCGAACTCGATTGAACCGGTATGGGTCGAAACCTGGAGCCGAGACCGCTCACCGCGACACCGGCCGTGGAGAACATCACATAGTCGTGGACCCCGTGATATTGACCCTCGAACTTGAGCACCACATCACGACCGGTGTAACCGCGGGCGAGACGGATGGCGTGCATGGTGGTCTCGGTGCCGGTGTTCGAAAAACGCATGAAATCCGGCCATTGCAGAGCCGACATCACCTTCTCTGCAGCCTCGATCTCGCGTCGCTGGGTCATGGCAAAGCTGGTGGCCTCTGCGGCCGTCTCGGCCACCGCCAGGGATACCGCCTCATCACCGTGACCGAGGATGATGGGCCCAAAGCCGAGCTGGAAGTCGATGTAACGCTTGCCATCCATGTCGAAGAGGTAGCCCCCCTCGCCATGATCGATGACGATGGTGTCATCGTCGCCCCAGTACCGGAACTGACTCGAGACACCGTTGACCAGGACCTTGCGGGCCCTCTCGAACCACTGCTTCGTTTGATCTCCCTGGAGACTCATGTTCTCACTCCTCTCGGAACCACCACGGCTTGGGCACCAGCTCCAGGTTCCAGTGCACATGCCGCAGGGTCGTGAAACTGTCGAGTGCCTCGACACCCAATTCCCGTGCGTCCCCGCTCGCCCTCACCCCGCCAAATGGTGCGGCGAGATTGTCGACGACAGGATCGTTGACCCAGACGGTACCCACCCGCAACTCCCGGTATGCCCTTTCCACCCGGGCAGGGTCGGACGTGTAGACACTCGCCCCTAGCCCGTAGGGAGTGTCGGAAGCCAACTCGAATGCGATGTCGTCGTCCTCGAACGGCATCACCGGCATCACCGGGCCGAATGTCTCATCACGCATGAGATCCATGTCGTGGTCGACACCGGTCAAGATCGTCGGCTCCATGAAGAAGCCCGGCCGGTCGAGGGCCGATCCTCCAGTCGCTATCTCGGCGCCCTTGGCGACGGCTCTCTCGATCATCTCCAGGACACTTCTCCTCCTGCCATCACTGCGCATCGGGCCGATCTGGGTTTCTGCGAGGAAGGGGTCCCCGACGCGAATCGACCGAGTGAGACGCAATGCGTGGCTCAGGAACTCGTCATAGACGTCGGCTTGGACATAGACCCGCTCGGTCGAAGTGCAGACCTGGCCCGCATTGAGGAAAGAGGCCCAGACGACTCCCTCGGCCGCCAACCCGGGATCGACGTCATCGAATACGATCGCCGGGTCCTTGCCCCCGAGCTCGAGATGAGATGGTCTCACCAGATCGGCACAGAGGCCGGCGAGACGCCTCCCCACCTCGGTCGAGCCGGTGAAGGCGACCATGTCGACCCGTGGATCCGTCACCAGGCCCTCACCGATGGTCGCTCCCGGCCCCATCACTGTGTTGACCACCCCGGGCGGAAGGCACTCGGCAAAGATCTCGGCCAGGACGAGCAGCGAGAGCGGAGTCTCGCTGGCCGGTTTGATCACGACCGTGTTCCCCACCGCGAGGGCAGGAGCGACCTTGAACACCAGCAGGAGCAACGGATAGTTCCACGGGATCAAACACCCGACCACCCCGTAGGGCTGGCGAAGCACGAGCGAGAGCTGGCCGGGGTCGTTGGAAGGGGCGACCCGACCGCCCAGGGCTCGGGCCAACTCGGCGTATTGGCGGAAGACGTCACGAGCCATGTCGACGTATAGATGGTTCCGGGTCAACGGGCGACCGGTCTCGAAAGTCAGAGCCTCGGCAAGACGATCGCGATGGGACTCGATCGCCTCGGAGATCGCCAGCAGACGTGCGCTCCGCTCGGGCTGGGCCAAGGCCTGCCATCCCCATTGAGAGCGAGCGGCCGCAGCGGTGGCGTTGGCCAATTGGGTCGCATCGGCGGACAGGAGGGTGATCTGTGGCTCGCCCGTGGCCGGGTTCACCACGTCGAAGGCGGCACCCTCCCCCGCAACGAGGGACCCATCGATGAGAAGGTGGTCTGCCACGAGCAGATGATACTGAACCACCATTCAGGCCGGTAGCCCGGAGACACGGCACTAGCGTTCGACACATGGCTACCGACCTCAAGCTCTTCATCGCCGGCGAGTGGACAGAGGGCACCGGCGACGACCAGTACGAAGTGCACTCGCCCGTCAACGGGGAGCACATCTACAACGTCCCCAAGGCTTCGAATGGCGACATCGACCGTGCCGTCCACGCCGCCCGCGAAGCGACCGAGGAGATGCGCCATTGGACCGCCTTCGAACGGGCAGATCTCTGTCTGCGCATCTATGACTTGTGGCAGGAGCGGATCGACGAGGTGGCAAGGATCCTCTCCCTGGAGCAGGGCAAGCCCTTCGAAGCGGAGGCAAAAGACGACATCGCCGAGTCGGCCGACTACTTCCAGATAGCCGCCGAGGACGTCAAGCGGCTGACCGGCGAATTGATCCCAACGACGAGCCGGCACCGGCGGATGTTCACCATGCGGAGACCGGTCGGAGTTTGGGTGGCCATCACTCCTTGGAACTTCCCGGTCATGATCCCGATGGAATACGTAGGCCCTGGGCTGGCGACCGGCAATGCGATCATCGTCAAGCCCCCCGAATTCACCTCGTGGGCATTATTGGAGATGGCCAAGGTGTTCGAGGAGGCAGGAGCACCGAAGGGGGCCATACAGGTGATACCCGGGGCAGGCGACATCGGCACTCATCTGGTGACTCATCCGGGAGTGGACGCGGTCGGGTTCACCGGCTCCTCCGAGACAGGCAAGAAGATCGTGGCTGCGATGGGGCTGAAGCGGTCGATCATAGAGATGTCCGGGAATGGGCCGACGATCGTCACGGCCGATGCCGACGTGGCCAAGGCGGCCGAGGCCGCGGTGTATGGCGCCTACTACAACGCCGGTCAGGTCTGCGTGGCCACCGAGCGGGTGATCGTCGTCGATGAGGTACATGACGAGTTCGTGGAGACGACGCTCAAGGCGGCGGAGCAGGTGCGACTCGGCGACCCATTCGACGATTCGGTCAACATGGGCCCGCTCAACAACGAGGCGACAGCCGCCAAGATGGACCGGCACATCGCCGACGCATTGGACCGTGGCGCCGAGCTGTTGGTTGGAGGAGGCCGGGCCAAGGGCTTCTCCACCGACCTCTACTACGACTTCACGGTGCTCGATCGGGTACCCGAGACCTCCGAGGTCTCCCGGGAGGAGTCCTTCGGCCCGATCGTCCCGATACTCTCGGCGCGGGACGACCAGGAGGCGGTCGGCATCGCCAATCGAACCCATCTCGGCTTACAGGCGGCGGTGTTCACCAACGACCTGAGCAAGGCATTTTGGTATGCGGACCGGATTCGGTCGGGAACTGTCATAGTCAACGATTCGACCGATTTCTGGGAGACCTTCCAGCCGTTCGGTGGAGCGGCCGGGACCGATACCGGATGGGGCCGTCAACGGATCGACGAGTTCACCGATCTGCAGACGGTGGTATTCGTCCTGAAGAACGACGACTGAGGCAAGACAAGGCGCGCCACGGTTTGGCCGGCCACGGGTACGGGCTTCCGGCCGGCTCCTACTCCTCACCCATGGTGCTCGCCATGCCGGCAAAACCGCCACCGAACACTCCGAGCATGACCCCCGGCAGGAGTGCCGTCGTTATGGCCCGGCCGAGACCGATGTCTGTGATCAGCCATATGCCGACACTCAGCACCACGAGTGTCACGGGCAGGCCGACGAGGGCTCCCTTGACGATGGCGCGAGCCATCCGACCATCTGCTGTCTCTGCGACGTGTTCTGACATCAGCCCGAATAATGGCAGAAATCAACCGACCTCGGTGGGCTCTGGCCGGACAACTTTGTCGGCGGGCAGGCCAAGCCGTCTCACAGCAAGCACGAAGGGCAGTCTGATCGAGTAGATCACACCCGCCACGATGTACCCCGTCCCCAGCGAGTAGACGTCCGCCACCCTTCCCAGTGCCGGCTGGGCGACGACACCACCGGCGCTTCCCATGAGCGATGCGAACGAGAGGACGGTTGCCCGCTGCCCTGACGGTATGCAGTCGTTCATGTACGCCTGCAGCAATGGCCCGGACAAGGCACCGAGCAGGCTGAAGGCGGCGAGGAGGCCGATGGCGACCCAGAAGCCGACAGGGACGTCCAGCTTCTCGGCGAGGCCGACACCTATCAATGCCACGGTGCCGAGTGTGACTTCGCTGGCGATGACCCCTGTCCGTGACGAGAACACCCTCCTGACCAGGGGAACGACGGCCCCACCGAACATCTGGGCGATCGCGAAGATGGCGGCGGCGATCCCGGCGAGATACGTGGCGTTGGGATCTCCGAAGAGTTGCAGCAAATAGGGCTGGAAGGCGTAGAACACCCAGATTCCCACCCCGGATGCAAAGGGGGCCCCCAGCATGAAGAAACGGATCGGGGGATTGCCAAACCCGTGTTTGATCGACGACCGCAGGATCGACCGAACCTGTGGGACGACCGCCACGCCACGTTGCGGCTCGTAGCCGAGGTCGTGCAT
>JBAULI010000237.1:0-3061 GCA_049578105.1 Acidimicrobiia bacterium
CTATTCCTTCTCTACGAGTGGGTGGGGATCGGGAGACACCGAAGACCCGGCCTTCGACCCCGACACAGGGGACCTCTATTTCCTCAGCGGTGACACCACCGGAGGCGGTCCCTATCTCTTTCATATCAACCCGGCCAACCCCGGGACCCTGCTCGATGTCCACAGCATCTCGGTCGGACCGACCAACTTCGAGGGTCTCACCATGACGCCCGACGGCTACCTGCTGGCCGGCGCCGAGAATGGCAGTGCGCTATATCTCCTGACATTGACGGGCGGCCACGTTCAGACGATTTCGGTAAGTGGAATCGGGCAGCAGAGGATCTCGGGCCTGGGGATCTCGCAGCCCGGTGTCGGTGGCGCCGACTACGACATCTGGATGGCCGATCGACGTGGCACCGGATCCCAGTACAACGAAGTGCAAAACGACGGTCGTCTCTGGCATCTGAGCACCAACGGAACACCACCCCCGACAACGACCACCAGTTCAACCGTCAGCACATCTACAACCACCACAACACAGCCACCGACAACCACTACCACTACTCAGCCGACGACTACTACGACTACTCAGCCGCCGACGACTACGACGACGACTCAGCCCGCCACGACGACTACCACGACCTTGCCACCACCACCTGACGGCCAGTTCATCGACACGGCAGGCAGCGTGTTCTCAGCATCGATCCAATGGCTCGCCGACCAAGGCATCACCCAAGGCTGCAACCCGCCCGCCAACACCAAATACTGTCCCAACGACTATGTCACCCGAGGACAAATGGCCGCCTTCATCGTCCGAGCCAAGGGCTACTCGCACATCGCAGCCGACTATTTCATCGACGACAACAACAACGTCTTCGAAGGAGCCATCAACAAGCTCCGCACCGCTGGAGTCACCCAAGGCTGCAACCCACCCACCAACAACCATTACTGCCCAGACCAGTATGTGACCAGAGGACAAATGGCCGCCTTTCTGGTCAGAGCCTTCAACTACACCAACCCAGGTGTCGTCGACTATTTCAACGACGACAACAACAGTGTCTTCGAAGCAGCCATCAACAAGCTCCGCACCGCCGGAGTCACCCAAGGCTGCAACCCACCCACCAACAACCACTACTGCCCCAACGACAACGTCACCCGAGGACAAATGGCCTCATTCCTCAAACGAGCCATCAGTGGGTGATGACCCGGGTCGCTCCCTCGACCCCGACCAAATATCGAGACTGCTCGTCGCCCTGCAGCACGACTTTGGCTGGGAGGGCAACGACAGTCGCTTCGAGCTGATCGACACGTGGCGCCGCCCGCGGTCGGGATCCGACTTCTACCGCGTCTCCGGCAATCACTCGGGTAACGAGATGGTCGTCAAGGTGGTCCCCGATTGGGCAACGGGCACGGCGAAGAAGCTCTACGGGAACATGGTCGATCTCGACGACATGATCTCGACCGCCGCTCTCAGCACCATCCATGGGGTCCGCCCACTCGCCTGGAGCGACGAGCCACCCGCTCTCGTAATGCCGTATCTGCCCGGAGACGACGTCGTGTCGATCCTCCGGCGGCCGACGGATCAGGCCTGGACCGGCGGAGCCATGATGGACTGGATGGAATGGGCGGGAACGATGCTCGCTGCGTACCACCGTCAAACGGAGCCCCCCGACCAGGACGAGGTCGCGATTGCACGACGAGAGGCTCAAAACCTGGCAGGCAAATTGCGGATCAAGCGGGAGGATGTGAATCGTCTGCTGGCTGGGATCGACGACGTCGGTCTCACGAAGAGACGCTTTGGCGACTTTGGCCCGGGAAATCTCCAGGGCACTCCGGATGGGTCTCTCTACCTCCTCGACCCCCCCGACACCCGTGAGGTCTCATTGATCCATCGTGACCTCGCCAACTTCATCTTCGAGCTACGCCGCCAGCTGGCCGGTCACGGTTTCACCCGGCATCCCCCCATCAAGGGTCGATTCGACGACTTCAGACGACGCTTCGTCTCCGGATATCTCAAGAACTGGCCCGGATTGGACCTGGGCGCCGCCGACGAAGCGTTGATCGCGTTGTTCGAGGCAAACCGGGCCGCCGGTCTGGCCATGAAGAGATTCCCCGGGCGACTCTCGGATGCTCTCTGGTTCGGCCGTCTCGCCTTGGGTAGGCGGCGGGACGTGACCCGAACCGGCTGAAGGATCAGCCGCCCAAGGCTCGTTTGAGGAACGCAGCCATCTGGCCCCTCGTCACATAGTCATTGGGGCAGTACTTGGTATTCGCCGGCGGATTGCACCCGAGAGTGATCCCGGCCTGGGCGAGGCGCTCGATGGCACCTTCGAAGAGGTTCCCGTTGTCGTCCTGGAAGCGATCCGGGCCGTTGTAGGCAGGCAGATCGAAAGCGCGGACCAGGAATGCCGCCATCTCCCCGCGGGTGACCGATCGGTCGGGGCAAAACCGGTCGTTCTGGGGGGGATTGCAACCCTGGGTCACTCCAGCGGTCCTGAGACGGTTGATGGCATTCTCGAAGATGCTGTCATTGTCGTCGATGAAGTAGTCCGAGGCGATGGCCGAATAGCCCTTGGAGCGGACGATGAAAGCGGCCATCTCCCCCCGGGTGACACGGTCGTTCGGACAGAACTTGGAGTTGGCCGGAGGATTGCATCCCTTGGTGATGCCCTCCGCCGCCAGCCACTTGATCGCCGCCTCGAAGGTGTTGCCGAAGGTGTCGATGAATCCACCGCCGGGGACGGTCCCGTTGTAGAAGGGCGCGATATTGGTGACGCTTCCGTTGCCGAGCAGTCGGTAGGCGGTTCCGTTGGCCCTCTGCACCCGAAACACGGAATTGGGCAGGGCGTTGCTGAGGTCGAAGTCCGAAGGCTGGAGGCCACACCCGATGAAGTCGTATTCGCTGGGCTCTCCACCCTTGTCGCCCACGACCACCTTGCCCAAGTCGCAATTGACGAAACGAACCGGGCGGGAAGCGCCAAGAGTGTGTGACTCGATTCTCAGCACCCCGCCGTTTGTCTTGACGTTGGCCCAGATCTGAGTGTCGCCGAGATCACCTGGCACACCGAGGGCATGGGACACG
>JBAULI010000238.1:0-2100 GCA_049578105.1 Acidimicrobiia bacterium
TCAGATTCGACTCGGTCATTCCCAGATCCAGATACCACTGAAGACGTTGCTCCTTCCAGTACTCGAACCACTGGTCGGCTTCTTCGGGGCGGACGAAGTACTCCATCTCCATCTG
Source organism: Acidimicrobiia bacterium (assembly GCA_049578105.1). Taxonomy (GTDB): domain Bacteria; phylum Actinomycetota; class Acidimicrobiia; order Spongiisociales; family ZC4RG35; genus JARDZU01. Next base: position 116 of record JBAULI010000238.1, read on the forward strand.
CTCGAACTCACGTGTACGGAACACGAACTGACCCGGTGTTATCTCGTTACGGAAGGACTTCCCGACCTGTGCGATCCCGAAGGGGAGCTTGAGTCGATTGGTGCGGCGCACGTTCTCGAAGTTGGTGAATATGCCCTGGGCGGTCTCGGGGCGGAGATAGATGAGGTTGTCCTCTTCCTCGACCGGCCCCATGTAGGTGCGGAACATCAGGTTGAAGTGTCTCGGCTCGGTGAACGTCCCGGATTTGCCACAGGTGGGGCAGGTGTTGGGGTCAGCCAGCTTGTCCAGTCGATGTCGCGCATTGCAATTGCGGCACTCGACGAGAGGATCGGTGAACACCTCCTCGTGGCCCGATGCCTGCCACACCTGCCGGGCCTGCAGGATCGCCGAGTCGATCCCCACGACATCGTCACGTTCCCGGACCATCGAACGCCACCACTCGTCCTTGACGTTTCGCAGCAGCTCGACCCCGAGAGGCCCGTAGTCGTAGGCGCTGCGTATCCCGCCGTAGATCTCCGAGGACTGGAAGACGAATCCTCGTTTCTTGGCGAGATTCGAGATGGTGTCGAGTGTGGGCTCAGTCATGACGAATGGGCAACGGTGGCCTAGTTGAAGCCGCTAGTCAACCTGGGGCTGGTCCAGGGCGCCGCCGAATCTGCGATCACGATGCTGGTAGTCCACAACGGCGTCCACCAGGGCATGCCGGTCGAAATCGGGCCAGAGGATCCCGGGAAAGTAGAACTCGGCATAGGCCGACTGCCAGAGCAAGAAGTTGGAGAGACGATGCTCCCCCGAGGATCGGATGATGAGATCGACGTCGGGCATCTCCGGCTGATAGAGATGGCCGGCCACCACGCTCTCGTCGATCTCGTCGAGGGCGAGAGCGCCGGTGGCCACGAGTGAGGCCACCGCTCGGACGGCATCGGTGATCTCACGGCGGCTCCCGTAGTTGAAGGCGAACACCAGCTTCAAGCGATCGTTTTGCGCCGTCTTCTCCGCCGCTTCCGCCATGTGACGGCGGTTCCGCTCGGGGATCCGCCGATCGTCCATGTCGCCGGCGAAGAGCATGCGAACACCCTGGGCGTGGAGGTCGTCTCTCCGCCTGGTGAGCAGGTCTTCGTTGAACCACATCAAGAATTCGACCTCGTCGTCGGCACGTGCCCAGTTCTCGGTCGAGAACGTGAACGCCGTCACCCACTCGATCCCCATCTCCAGCGCACCCTCGACCGTGTCGAACAGCGCCGCCTCGCCGGCCAGGTGCCCGGCCGTTCGGGGCAGGCCTCTCGCATTGGCCCATCTCCCGTTCCCGTCGAGGATGAGACCGACGTGACGGGGCACCTGATCGAGGTCGACCCGACTGAGATCGAGGGTCACTCCAGCACCGCCAGCGATGACAGCTTCCGATCGAGGTGGTACTCGACGAAACGGCGGGCGATTCCCATGGCCTCACTCGAGTACTTCTCGTCGGTGAGGGGCATCTCACCGAATTCGGCATCGGCCAGGGCTGCCAGGTAGGCGGTGACCCCACTGCGGAGACGGACCGCCCCTTCGGTCCGGCACGAATCGCAGATCGCCCCACCACCGGCAAACGAGAACCGGTGGAGATCGTCGATCTTTCCACACGAGGCGCAGACGAGGAGAGAGGGCGCAACACCGACCACGTCGGCGAGCTTGAGGAGGAAGCTGGTTATGAAGTCCTTGCCACGCTGACCGGTCTCGAGGGCACGCAGGCCGCGATGGAGGAGCAGGAAGAGCCGCATCGAGGACTCCTCCTCCTGCGCCACCGCGTCGGCCGCCTCGACCATCGTCGCCGCCGCCATGACGGCCTCCAGGTCGTTCCTCAGATGTGGGAAGGGCTCGATCACCGCCACCTGGGTGATGGTGTCGAGGTTGCGCCCCTCATAGAGGACGAGGTCGACATGGGTGAACGGCTCCAACCTCCCGCCAAAACGGCTCTTGGTCTTGCGGATCCCCTTGGCAACGGT
>JBAULI010000239.1:0-3825 GCA_049578105.1 Acidimicrobiia bacterium
GAGCCAGGGTGATTCGAGAGGATCTTCTTCAGACGAGAAACCAGTTCTGGGGTGAGTGTGGCCGCCGGCGCCTTCAGTCGGACCATCGAGTTGTCCTTGATCTCGAGCTCCTTGATCTCGCGCGCCATCACTTTCACTTCGTCGCCGCGATGATCGAGGTATCCGCTGACTACGAGCACGGCGTCCTCGACTATCAAATGCCCGTAGTCGTGGACCGTTCGCGGGAAGGCGACCATCTCGACGGATCCCTCCAGATCCTCCAATTGACAGAAGAGCATCGGATCACCATTTCGGGTCCATCGCCGCGTGATCGACGCCACCAGCCCTCCGACCGTGACGTTCGCCTTGTCGGTCAGGTCCTCCAATTGGCTGATGGTCGTGGAAGTCGCCGCGGCCAGTGAAGCCCCAACCGAGAGCAGAGGGTGATCCGAGACATACAGGCCAAGCATCTCTTTCTCGAAGGCGAGCCGAATCTTCTGCGGCCATACGAGCTGTGGAACGTCGACCCTCGTCTCCGCCACGGCGTCCGTGTCGCCGGCGAAGAGGCTGAACTGGCCCATGTCCTCGTTGCGCCGCCGCTCGAGAGTGGCATCCAGTATCTGCTCGTAGACGAGGGTCAATCCCTTCCGCGTCGCACCGGATCCGTCGAAGGCGCCGGCTTTGATCAGTGACTCCACCGTCCTCTTGTTCAAGGCTGAGGCGTCCACGCGGTCAACGAAGTCCTGGAAGGACGCGAACGGCTCCTCGGACCGCGCCTCGACGATCTTCTCCACGACACCCTCGCCGACATTGCGCACGGCGCTGAGCCCAAACCTGATCCGCCCATCCCTCACCGTGAAATCCGAGTCCGACTCGTTGACATCGGGCACCAGGACCTTTATGCCCATCTGACGGCATTCGTTCAGATAGACGGCCGTGCGGTCCTTGTCCTTCTTCGTGGCAGTGAGGATGGCAGCCAGGTACTCGGCCGGATGATGGGTCTTGAGGTATGCGGTTTGATATGCCACGAGGCCGTAACCGGCCGAATGCGACTTGTTGAACCCGTAGCCGGCAAAGTGCTCGATCAGGCCGAAGATCTCTCGCCCGACCTCTTCGGTGTAACCCTGGGCCAGACAGCCGGCCACGAACTTCTCCTCTTCGGCCAGCATCACCGACTTGATCTTCTTGCCCATTGCCCGTCTCAGCTCGTCGGCGTCGGCCATCGAATACCCGGCTATCTCCTGGGCAACCTGCATGACCTGCTCCTGATAGACCATGATCTGATAGGTCTCGGCGAGCTTCTCGGTGACTGCCGGATGCAGCTCCTCTATGGGCGCCCGGCCATTCTTCCGATCGGCATAGAGGGTGTGCATGTTGGCCCCCATCGGGCCAGGCCGATAGAGCGCGACGAGGGCGACGACATCGTTGAAGGAGTCGGGTCTCAGCGATCGGATCAGTGAGCGCATCGCATTGCCTTCGAGTTGGAAGACCCCGATGGTGTTGCCCGACTGGAGTAGCTCGAACGTCTCTTGGTCGTCCAACGGGATCGAGTCGATGTCGAGTCGGTTCCCCGTCGTCTCCTCCACCAGCTCGAGACAGCGCTCGATGATGGACAGGTTGCGCAAACCGAGGAAGTCCATCTTGAGGAGACCGAGGGACTCGACGCCGTACATCTCGTACTGGGTCACCACCTCGGCGCCCTCACCCTTCTGCTGGATGGGGACGATGTTGATCAGGGGCTCGGGGGCGATGACGACTGCCGCCGCGTGTATCGAGTCCTGGCGACGCAGCCCTTCCAGGCCCCTTGCCGCATCCACCGTTTCACGAACGGCGGGATCCGCTTCGTACATCTCCCGGAGCCCTTGGGCGTTCGCGTACCAGTCCTTGATCGTCGAGTCCGCATCAGGAGAGGGCTGCGTCAGGACCTGTTCCAGGGTGGCCTCGCGACCCAGGATCGGCGGCGGCATCGCCTTCGCCACTCTGTCACCGACACCGTACGGGTGCCCCAGCACTCGCGCCGCGTCCCGGATTGCCTGCTTCCCCTTGATGGTGGAGAAAGTCACGATCTGGGCGACCCGGTCGGCGCCGTACTTGGCGGCTGCGTACTGGATCATCTCGGAGCGGTGACGCTCGTCGAAGTCCATATCGATGTCCGGCATCTGGCGACGGCTCGGGTTGAGGAATCGCTCGAATATGAGCCCGTACTCGAGTGGGTCGATGTCGGTGATTCGGAGGCAATAGGAGACGATGGAACCGGCGGCCGAGCCGCGGCCGGGACCGACCCTTATCCCATTGTCCCGAGCATGGCGGATCAAGTCCCAGACGATGAGGAAGTAGGCGGGAAAACCCATTTCCTCGATGATCTTCAGCTCGTGCTCGATGCGGTCGGTGACGACGGGGGACGGGCTCGACCCGTAACGCTCCCGCGCTCCCCGGTCGACCAGGCTGCGCAGGTAGCTCACCTCGGTCTCACCTTGGGGAACGGGGAAGCTGGGGAGAAGTATGTTGCCGAACTCCAGATCGACCTGGGATCGCTCGGCGACCCAGAGGGTGTTGTCGCACGCACCCGGGAAGTCGTCGTTGGGAAAGAGAAGCCGCATCTCCTCGGCGGTCTTCAGATAGTGCTCGGATCCTTCGAACCTGAGACGACCGGGATCGTCGCGTTGTGACCCGGTCTGGATGCAGAGGAGAACATCATGGCTCTCGTGCTCCGACCTGCGGGTGTAGTGCGCATCGTTGGTGGCCAACAGTGGTGCGTCGAGCGTCTTCGATATCTGGAGAAGGTCCCCCATGATCGACTTCTGTGCCTGGAGGCCGTGGTCCTGGATCTCGATGAAGAAGTTGTCCCGGCCGAAGATGTCTTGGAATCTGGCGGCCGCCCGCAGCGCCGCATCGAAGTCCCGCATCTGGCCCTTGTTTCCCTCTTCGCTGACCGAGTCGGGGGCGAGAAGCTGAGGCACCAGGCCGCCGAGACAGCCGCTGGTCGCGATGAGACCCTCTGCATGCTCGGCGAGCAGCTCGAAGTCCATGCGCGGCTTGTAGTAGTACCCCTCGAGAAACGCCCTCGAAGAGAGCTGCAGCAGGTTTTGGTATCCGGTCTGATCCTTCGCCAGGAGATTCATGTGGAAACGTTTGTTGGCCGCCCCGACGGGTCGATCGAACCTGGAGCCCTCGGTCAGATAGGCCTCGATACCGATGATCGGCTTGATTCCCACTGCCTTGGCGGCCTTGACGAAGTCGACGACTCCGTAGAGAACGCCATGATCCGTGATGGCGATGGCCGGCTGTCCATCGGCGGCGGCGGCCGCCACGACGTCCTTGATCCGTGCCGCACCGTCGAGCATGGAATATTCGGTGTGGAGATGGAGATGTGCGAATGACACTTTTTGGACTGCTCGGAGACTTACACGACTGTAGTTCGCCACCTTAGACCTCGAGCGGCCACCCGTCACCCTCGACGAGGGAGCCCTCCGCCCCCGGGGCCCGGTCTCACCAGTGGTCTCCGGAGCGTTCTTCGCAGGAGATGTCCGCCGATAGATCGATCGCGTCGCTGGGACCGAATCGGAGCACGAAGATGCCCCCATCGTCGTCTCGGGTTCGCGCCCTTCGGCCCGTGCCGCGGGCATACGTCGGCCCCAGCCACCTATCCCAGCCCAATCGCTCGTAGAAGCCGTCGGCGTTGGAGGACAAGGCCCCCAACTCGAAGTTCGAGCGGATGATGCGCTCCGCTTCGACCATGACGGTGGAGCCGATCCCGTGTCGCTGTCGGTCTGGGTGAACGGCCATGGCCTCCACATAGCCGGTGTGGAATGGCCGGTCGGCCGACTCGATCATCCTTGGCACTAC
>JBAULI010000240.1:0-4847 GCA_049578105.1 Acidimicrobiia bacterium
CGGTCCACCTCTGGTGGCTGCTCCGCTGGTCCCGGAACAGGAAAGCAAGCTCACGGGTCGGAGTGCAACGCTTGTTGACCTTCGGCGGGTCTAGGCGTCGGCGGCAGCCGCGTGACCTCGGAGTAACGTGACTTCGCACGGGTCCTAGCCTGTCAGCGGCTGGGACTCTCTCACAAGTTGCGAAGGAGTTGCCCATGGACGAGTCGATGAGCGGATCGGAGTGGATCTCGGCGGCCGAGTTCCACCGAGCGCCGGGCGTGTCCGACTGGCGTGTCACGGGCACCGGCCCGCAGACTGTTTTCACTGCGACCTCGCTCTCGCACGCGGCGAGCCTCATAGCCCCGGTCGTCGCCGCCGCCGAGCGATTCGGCATTCTGCCCGACTTCGACGTGCGTCCTGAGGGAGTCGTCGTGCGCATCCCGTACCGCAGCCCAGAGGGAATGCCAGCGGCCGCAGCGGAGTTCGCTGCCGCCGTGTCCAGCGCAGCCGCCGAGCTGCTGTTGACCCCCGATCCCTCCCTCGCACAGTCGATCGGCATTTACGTCGCCCAGCACTCCCAGACCGAAGTGCGACCGTTCTTCATCGCCGCATTGGGCTACGAAGTGTTCGACGAGACGGACGCCGTCGATCCCTTGCGCTGTGGGCCGCAGCTCGCTTTCAACCCGATCACCGGAGACACTCCGGGGCGAGGCCGGACTCACTTCGATGTCTTCGTGCCGGCCGACCAGGCTCGGGCTCGGGTGGACGCCGCGCTAGCCGCCGGAGGAAGACTCGTCGACGATTCGCACGCTCCGGCCTGGTGGTCGCTGGCGTCGCCCGACAACCATGGCGTGGACATCGCATCCTGGACCGACACCTACGACTGACGCTGTCTCGTAGAGTCCACGACGCCTAGTTCGCGCACCCGATGGCGGAGCCCGTCGCCTCCCATTCAGCCAATCGAGAAGGTCAATGCGTCGGAGCAGTGTCGCTTCCGCCGTACCAATTCCCTCATGCTGGATGGGCCGACGCTGCCCGGCCTATTTGGAAAGGTCTTTCCACCACTCGTTGGAGTTGGAGGTGTCCAGGCCGTTTGCCTCCATCCATGGATCGATCACATCGTGGTTCCACGAGAGCCATCTGCTCGGGACGACCTTGATGGTCGTGTCTTCATGGGCTGCCAAAAACCGCCCCATCGTGGCCATCCCCTTCTCGGTGAGCAGTCGCTCCCTCACACCTTGATTGATTCGGTGGGCTTCCTCGCCTTCGACTACTGCGGCTTCCCCGCGGCACGACACCCAGCCACTCTCGACAGTGATGAGGGCCGTCACAGACGGTCGCACTCTCACGTTCTTGATCTTCCTCGTCGATCGAGGCGTTGGCAGATATAGGCAATCGTCTTCGTCGATCGAAAAGAGGACGAGGGTCAGGTGTGGAGATCCGTCCGGGTTGACGGTTCCAAGAACCAAACGGGCCTGGTCGGAAATCTCGTTGCGCAACCGCTGGGTCAGACCATGAGGTGTTTTGTAAGGGCCGGGAATCGACATGAGGACTATCTGCTCTTGGGGCCTTCAGGCCGAATCGCCCGGGTTGGCTTCGCCATCCCCTTCTCGTGTCCACATGCCGATGGCGGCCGGTTGCATGGTCTCGGAGATCACGTCGACCAGATCTGCCTTGAGGAGCTCAGCGTCCATCTGGTCCTTGAGCCGATCGGTGAACTCGTCGACTATCTGCTGAGCGTCGTATCGGGATCGATAAAACCTGCGGTCCACCCACCTGATCACTCGACGACGAAGTGGGTTGAACAGAGCCGCCACGGCGAGGGTCGACCCGGCCACATACAGGGGCGACTCGCCGGCCAATCTCGATGGGAGCCATACGGCCCCGATCGCATAGACCAGCCCGAGGACACCGACCACGAGGGCGTAACCCACCGTTCGCGAGACGACCCGGTCGATGTCATACAGCCGGTAGCGGAACAGGGAGATGGCCAGGCCAGCGGTGAGGGTCAGAGCACCGAGGCCGGCCGGTACGACCTCCACGGCTGCCGGGAACGGAAAGGCAAGGGCAAAGAACCAGCCGATGGCGGCGGCAACACCGGCATAGACCACCCACTTCACCTGCTGTCGCTCGACCCCGGTGGAGGTGCGGAGGCGTAGCACCAGCGAAACGGCACCGGCGAGGACAATGGCCACGACGATCGCGGTCATGATGTTGGCAAAGGTCACCACGCCGGCAGGCATCTGACCCCCAGCATTGGCGTAGTCCCAATTGCTTCGCAGGAATGACGCCGGGTCCGACACATAGCTCGCGACGATCGGTGACGAGGCGGCGAAGGGGATCCCCGCGATCGGAACCATCCAGAGGACAGGACGCCAACGTCGCGAAGCCAGACGCCCATTCGGAAAGAGCAGGAACAGCAAGGCGAGGCCAATGAGCATCACACCGAAGGCGGTTGCGGCCATGGCCAGTGTTCGCCGGGCCACATCCAGATCCGCCCCGCTCTCGGTCAGGACCAGAGTCGACTTCTCCCCGAGGACACTCAGGGTGCCGCCAAGACCTGTCAAGACGAGAATCCAACCGATGCGGGGGGCGACCTCTTTGATGGTCACCACCGCCCCGATGGTGGCGAGCCCGGCGAAGGAGCAGGCGAGAAGCGGGTAGGTGATGTCATATCCCAGCTCGGCATCGGTCCCGATGACCAACGAAGTGATGGCAGCACCGAGGGCGACGACCATCAACGACAGGGGCAATGCCCTCGTCCTCAGCCAATCAACTCTCTTCAACCGGTCGACCTCCGCGCCAACGACGGGCATCCGCGCCGGGCCGCATTCTGGCAGATGCTCGGAACGCTCACCCGGCAGCCAGATCGAGGACGGCCGCAAGCTCTTCTGGTCTGGTCAGAAAGGGAGAATGCCCTCCGTCCATCTCGATGGCCTCTACTCCGAGGCGCTCCCGCGCCACCCGACGAGCCCAGACCGGGTTGACGGCATGGTCGTCGCGGCAGATGATCGAGGTGTATTCGATCTGAGGCCACTCCGTGAGTGGGGTGACCTCTTTCATGATCCTGTAGGCCTGAGGGCGGAGTTGGGCCACGGCCCAGTCCGCGGCCTCAGGGGAGGCGTCGTGGTAGAAGAGCTCTTTGGCGGTGCCCCGGCCGATCATCCAGACGCCATCGCCCTGGTCGACGAATTCCGAAGTCGTGAGCTCGTATTCCGGCTCGATTCGATCTCGTGCCCTTTGCTGATTGAAGCTCTCCCCTGGATTGGGCACGAATGCACAGAGAAAGACGAGATGACCGGCCTGGCGAACGAGAGGTATGGCCAGACCCATCATCGAATGACCCACCACAACGGTGTCCTGACCTGCCACGACCTCATCCATTAGTGCTGCGTACTCCGACGCTCCTGCAGCTGGGTCGCCTATGGGCAGGTCCAACGCAACGACATCGTGGCCGAGTTGCTCCAACTCGGGGACCAGACGCCCCCAACACCAAGCACCGTGATAGGCGCCGTGAACGAGCACGAACCGCATGGAGAGCCTCCTGGTTGGTCGAGGATACCGGGCCGGCAGACGCCCGGCAGAGCCAACGCGTATGGTTGAAGGAGAGAGACCTCGAAAGCCATCTGACCGAGTCACGGTCGGAAAGGAGTATTCATGGCTGAGGAAAGCATCGCTGGCCGCGTAAGGCACAGCATCACCGAGGTGCTGAAGAGCACCGGCGGAGTGGCCTCCGACACTGCTGGAGTGGTCAAGGATTTCGCCGTCTCGGCGTTCAAGAACACCGGAGACGTTGCGACTTCGGCCGCTGGAACCACTGCCAGCATCGTGACCGGTGCGCTTGGCGCGGTTCAGGACGTCGGCACCGGCCTGGTGTCAACGGTAAAAGGCGTGGTCGTTGGAGTTCTCGAAGGCGTCGGCGAGATAGCCACCGTCACCGTCGGGATCGTTTCGGACACCGTTCGCGCTGCCTTCAAGGGAACCCGCGACATCGGTCAAGACGTCACCAAGACGGCGGCCGCAGTGGCGGAAGGAGTCATCACGGCAACGAAGGACACCGGCGTCGGTCTCACCGAGGCCGCCGTGGCCCTCGGCCATTCCGCACTCATCGGGGCCAAGGAAGTCTCAGCGGACGTGATCGGTGTCGCCTCCAGCACGGTGTCAGGTGCAGCGACCGGCGCAGGTGAGGTCAGCAGTGACGTCCTGGCGGCGATCAAGGGCACGGCGAAAGGCCTCGTGCAAGGCGCAGGTGAGGTCGGTGTCGACGTCGCGCAGGCGACGAGTGGAGCTCTGACCGGCGCGTTCGATGGCGCGAAGAAGGCAGGGCTCAGCGCCGAAGAAGCATTGAGTGCCGCCGCCGAGGGAGCCTTGGAGGCTGCCGAGGGCATCGGCGAGTCGGCCGTGCACGCTGTGCGCGATGTCGCAGCCAGTGGCGTCGGAGGCGTCAAGGCAGTCATCAAGGGCGAGCAGGACACCTGATCACCATCTAGCACAGGCAGGCCTGCTGATAGATTGCAGGCCCTGTCTGACTGCTGCGACCCTGCTCCATATCGCCGCTTCTTCGACCAGAAGCAAGCGGAGCGAGACCTGCGCTCCTACCGCCGGAGAGGCTTGGATCCGATGGCGGCCAGATTGGTGGATTATCTCGATGCCAACGATCTGACCGGGCTGACGGTTCTCGAAGTCGGAGGTGGCATCGGCGCCATACAGATCGAGCTCTTGAGGCGGGGGGCAGCGTCGGCGACGAACGTCGAGCTCTCCCCCGGTTACGAGAAGGTGGCGGAAACACTCTCCGAGGAAGAGGGCCTCTCGGATCGGATAACTAGAGACGTCGGCGATTTTGTCACGGGACAAGAGACCTATGGCCC
>JBAULI010000241.1:0-2142 GCA_049578105.1 Acidimicrobiia bacterium
CTTCGGTCACCGCATCCCCATCGCTGATCATCCCTGGCAGGCTACGACTGCGATCCAAGTAGGCGGATGACAGCTCGGGTAGGACCACATCCCCTTTCACATATGGGTTCTGGAAGGGATCGATGTCGATGGCCAGGCCGTAGGCATGCTGTGACCAGCCGGCTCCCCCGGTCACCGGACGGCACACGAACGACTCCGTGTCATTGCCATCACCGGTCGGGGGCTCCTCCAGCTCGGCCGTCGTGGTGATGCGCATCTCCTCGATGGGGAAGCGAGCGTCGAAGAGCTTCCCGAACACCGAGACCACGTCATCCGCCACCTCTGCGTTGACGATCATCTCCCCCGTGTGTGGACCCTTGTCGAATCCCCAAAACGTCACCTTGAGGTATCTCAGTTGGTCGACCGTCACCGGGCAATCGGGAGCCCACGTCGACCTCCCGACCACTTCAGGGGTCAATCTGCCCACGCTGGCGTGATAGGCCAGGTCGTCAGGTGGCGGGAGGAGATCGGTGGTGGTGAATCTGCGGTCGATGAGCTCGGGTGGCGTCGGCTGAGGGGCGGCCACGCCGTTCTCGTCCACGGGCAGGGGTCGCTGCCCCAGCCAAGACGGTGGAGCGGTGACTCCCTCCGGGAGAGTCGTGGTGGTCGGTGTGCTGGTCGTCGTGGTCGACGACATGGTGGTCGTCGGCCCGGTGGTCGTGGACGTCGTCGCGATCGTGGTCGTGGTCGATGTGGGACCAGTCGTTCCGGGCACCGACGAGCCGCCGTTCCCGGACGTAATCGAACATGCCGTCACGAGAAGGACGACGGAGACCACCACGACAAGACGCATCGTCATAGAGGTTGCCAGCGCCTGGGCGCTAATTTCGGATCGTTCGATCGTCGACGGCGGAGCCAGGCGCTAGCCGGCCGGGCCTGGGGCACCGAACCACGTGGTGAGGGCTCCCGGCAGGTCCGAGTCGGTGAGCTCTCCTGTCCAGGCGACATATCCATCTGGCCGGATCAGCACGGCGGGAGGAGCGGCGACCTCGCCGATGACCGGAAGTTCCCATCCACCATCGTGCCGGGCCTCGACCAGCCGCACTCGTTGCCCCCACGGCGCGATGTCGAAACCACCGGGACTACCGAGGTTGAGCAGGACGCCACTGGCATCGTGGAGCAGCGTGAACACGCGGACGGCGCCGTCACCCGTCTGCAGGTCGAGGTCGGGCATGCGACGTCCGAGCAACGGGTGCCCGCCCCCGAGGTCGTAGTGGATGTCGAGACCGGAGATCATCGCCGCTATCGCTTTTCGAGGCTCATCCATGCCCAGCATCTCGAGAACGGTGTCCCTCAACGCCCGACTGCGCTCGTCGAGACGCATCAGCGCGACCTGGGCCATGGTGTTCCGTAGCACGCGGGCGGCAACGGGATGTCGTTCGTCGTGGTAGGTGTCCAGCAGGCTCTCAGGTGACGTCCCGTTGATCACCTGGGCCAGCTTCCATCCAAGGTTCACAGCATCCTGCACACCTGTGTTCAAGCCCTGACCGCCTTGCGGGCCATGGACATGTGCGGCATCACCGGCGAGCAGCACGCGACCCTGGCGATAGGCGGCGGCTTGACGGGACATGTCGGTGAAGCGCGAGATCCAGATGGGGCTGTGCACCCCGAAGTCGGTCCCGTAGGCGGCGACGAGCATCTCGCTCAGGTCGTGCAGCGTGGGCTCGTCGGTGTGTTCGACCTCATCCTCGAGCAATACGACGCCGTACGGATTTCCGCCCTTCTCCCGGTCGACCGGGCCGATGCCACCACCTTCGGGGCGCATCCCGATCTGTGGCTCCTGTTCCATCTCGACCTGCGCGATCAGATAGCTGGAGGTCGGGTCCCATCCGGGGAACTCGATGCCGGCCGTCTTGCGAATCAGGCTGCGCCCGCCGTCACAACCGATCAGGTATCTCGCTCGCGCCGTCTGGCCGTCGGACATCTCGACGACGACGCCGGTGTCATCGTGGGCGAACCCCACGACCTCCCGCCCACGCAGGATCGGCACGCCGAGCCCTTCGACCCAGTCGGCCAGGATCGGCTCGAACTTGCTCTGCCAGAGGGCGAGCAGGTAGTTGTGCCGAGTGGGGAAATCGCTGATGTCCAGGGACGTCCCGGCAT
>JBAULI010000242.1:0-1512 GCA_049578105.1 Acidimicrobiia bacterium
CGTCAGCGGTCCGGGTCATGGGACGGTTACGCGATAGTCGCCTGCTTCCTCATCCCAGGTGAGATCGATCAAGCCTCTGGTGGCCGCTCCCTTGCAGAACTGCAGGAATCCGGCATAGCCCAACTTCTTCTCGGAGAAGTGCGGGTCCCGTTTGCGCAACTGATTCTTCAAACCGGACAGATATACACCACCGTTGCGTTTCGACATGTCCTCGACGACCTTGCCGAGGAGGGCGAATGCCTCGTGCTCCCCCGACCCCGAAGATGGGAACTGCACCACCGGATCGCCTCTGCCCGGCCCTTCACTCAGCTCGATGACGCCCTTCGAGACCAAATGGTTGAGCAACTCGCCAAAGGCTCGGAATCCGTAATCGGCCTCGGTGAAGGTCGAGTCCTTGCGCAGCAGCGCCCGTTTCAGCGACGAGGCGAGAACCTCGCCCCCACTCGAGCGCAACAGGCCGGCCAGCGTCGTGGTTATGAGCTTGTCCAGCTCCGGTTCGGCGTCCTCGTCGGTGCTTTCGGCCTCGGCCTTCTCCTTGGGGCGCGGCTCGACTCCTTCCAGGTTCTCGTAGAAGAGGAACTCGTCGCATGCGGGCGGCAGCAGGTTCGAGGTCGATGCCTTCACCCCCACACCTATCACTCTCTTGTTCAGCTCACGGAGCTTGTGCACCAGCGGGGTGAAATCGGAGTCGCCGGTGCAGATGACGAAAGTGCCGATGTAGTCGCGTTCGAAGGCGACCTCGATGGCATCGACCACCATTTTGATGTCGGCTGCGTTCTTCCGTGAGGCGCCCATTCGCTGGGGGATGTCGATCAGCTCGACATGACCCCTGGTCAGCCTTCTCGGGTAATCGGCGAACATCGACCAATCGGCATAGGCCTTGCGGGTCACCACCCGGCCCCGCTCGGCGAGGGCATTGGCAATGGGCTCGAAATCGAACTCCATCCCGCCGAGGGCCTCCCGCACACCGATTGCGAGATTCTCGAAGTCGATGAACAGCGCGATGCGTTCTTCTTCCATTGACCACAGGGTAGGCATCACCTGACATGGGAACCGCCGATCGCGTAGGTTTGACGCCAATCGACACAGGGGGGACGTGCCTGGTTTGAAGGAGCTTCGGGTTCACGGAGTCTCGGGGACCCCGCCACGGGACATGCTCTACACCGACCCGGTGGCACGGGATGTCGATCCCTCATTGCCTCGCACCTACACCACGGTGTATCGCAAGCCAGATCGTGACTCCGGATACACGGTGGAGGCATTCCACTGGGGTGGCCTGACCGCAGGGTCCTGGAGGACCGCCTTCTGGATCCTGTTGGCTCCATTCGCTTTCGCCAACATCGCCGGCTGGATGGCCGAGCGGCAAAGCCGAACCGGTCGGGCGGCCATCCGGGTGGCTGGCCTCGCCCTCACCGCCCTGCTCGTCTCGCAGGCCGCCGTGGCCCTGGTCGACCTGCCCCATCACTGGCTCAGCGCACGAATCGGAGGGCTGGGACTACGTCTCTCCATGAT
>JBAULI010000243.1:0-4307 GCA_049578105.1 Acidimicrobiia bacterium
ATTCGGGTGACTTCATCGGCGGTCAGCTGTCGGCGCGGGACATCGGGTGAGAGCCCGAGGACAGGCTCCGGTCCAGCGTCGATGTCGACCGCCCCGGCATTGTCGATCGCCGAGATCAACGTCCTCAGCGTCGACACCTCGGTCCGGTCGCGTCTTCGCATCGCCTCCATCAGGTCGTCCCTCAGCCTGGTGCGCAAGTCGCTCATCGGATGGTCCTCGATTGGGTCACAGGGCGGGCAGGGTAAGTGGGCATCATGAATGACGTCTCGAACGTGGAGATCCGTGGCCGGTCGTTAGCCTGCCCGGCCAAGAGAGAATGAAGGTATGAAGTTTTCATTGATGACCGAGCCCCAACTCGGGGGAACCTACGAGGAGATCCTGGCCGCCGCCAAGCTGGCCGAACGTGAAGGTCTGGTCTCGTTCGCTCGTTCGGATCATCTCGCCTGGTCGGGGAAGCCTGCTCCTGAGGCGACCGACGCCTTCGCCACACTCGCCGGCCTGGCCAGGGACACGGAGAAGATCCGTATCTGCGTGCTGGTTACTCCGGTGACCTTTCGCCACCCGGCCATAATCGCCAAGAACGCGGCCACGATCGATCAGATGTCGGGTGGGCGCTTCGACCTGGGTGTGGGAACGGGCTGGAACCAGTTCGAACACGACGCACTCGGTCTGCCCTTCCCTGACGCGCCCGAGCGTTGGGAGCGCCTCGTGGATGCACTCGACTATCTCGAGGCGGCGTTCGATCACGGACATGGGAGTCACGACGGCCCGTTCTACCGACTCGATCTCGACGTAGCACCGAAACCGACCGGGCTCCGCTTGATCATCGGAGGTAGCGGCGCACAGAGAACGCCCACCCTGGCGGGATCGCGTGCCGATGAATACAACCTCTTCCTCTGCCCGCCGGACGAGGCCAGGCAGAACATCTCCGTCATGCGGGAGGCCGCCGGCTCGCGGGTCGTCGAGGCCACGGCGATGGGATCGGTAACCGTGGCAGAGACCGATGAAGAGTTGGAAGCGATGCTCGACCGCGCCGCCGGCCGACGCGGAATCGAGCGGGACCTACTCCTCGCCCGGTGGGAAGATTCGGGGGTCGTCTACGGCACCGTGCCCCAGGTGAGAGACAAGATCGCCGCCCTAGAGGAAGCCGGTATCGAGCGCATCTACCTGCAGTGGCTCGACCTGAGCGACTATGACGGCATGGCACGCATGGTCGAACTGGCCCGCTCATGACCGCACTCCCCGACGCATCGGTGCGTCTCGCCGCCTCGGTTCCAGACTTTCGCTTCGAAATCGACCATTTCCCCGAAGGGACCAAGACCGCAGAGGACGCGGCCCGGGCTATCGGATGTCCCGTGTCGGCGATCGTGAAATCCCTGGTCTTCGTTCTCGTGCACGCCGACCGCGAAGAGCCGGTCGTGGCGCTGGTTCCCGGAGACCTCCGTCTGAGCCCGAGAGCCCTTGCGGTCGCCGCCGGCGCCGGTGACGCACGTCGTGCCACGCTCGATGAGGTGAGAGCCGCGACCGGATATGTGGCAGGCGGCACTCCCCCGTTCGGTCATGCCACCAACCTTCGCATCTTCGCCGACCCTGCCTTGCGGAGAAACGACCCCGTATGGGCGGCCGGCGGAACCCCCACCACGGTCTTTCCGATCTCGATCGAGGACCTCGACCGGCACGCACGGCCCATCTGGGAGCCGATCACCGAGGAGCTCTGAGACCCGGCAGCCTGTCGCTATTTCCCCTACCCGAATAGTGCAAATACCATTGACAGGGTGAGCGACACCAGCCCCCTCCTTCAAATCGAGAATCTTCACGCATCCGCCGGTGACACGACCATCCTCAAAGGGGTCAACCTGGTGGTCGATCGGGGCGAGGTTCATGCATTGATGGGCCCGAACGGCTCCGGAAAGTCGACACTCGCCTCGGTCCTGCTCGGGCACCCCGGCTACAAGGTCACCAAGGGGCGCATCCTCTACAAGGGCGAAGACATCACCGCCGCCCCACCCAGCGATCGCGGCGCCGCCGGCATGTTCCTGGCATTCCAGCATCCGGAGGCGATCCCGGGTGTGTCGGTTATCCAGTTCCTACGTCAGGCTCTCTCCAATCGGACCGGTGAGGACCTCACCGTCCTCGAGCTCCGGCTCAAGGTGATGGAGGTCATGAAGGAACTGGAGATGGAGTCGTCGTTTGCCGACCGGTACCTGAACGAGGGCTTCTCCGGTGGAGAGCGGAAGCGCAACGAAGTGCTGCAAATGGCGGTGCTCGAGCCGGAGCTGGCCATCATGGACGAGACCGACTCCGGTCTGGACATCGACGCCCTCAGGACCGTGGCCGATGGCATCAATCGCCTGAGCACACCCGAGCGTGGTTTTCTGATCATCACCCACTATCAGCGTCTTCTCGACTACATCACACCCGATCGGGTCCACATCTTCGTCGACGGACGTGTCCTGGAAAGTGGTGGCCCGGAGCTTGCAAACCGTCTCGAGGAAGAGGGATACGATTCCTTCCGAGCGGTGTTGACCAAGAAGTGATCGATCTCTCACAGCTGAAGGCAGACTTCCCGATCCTCGCCGACGGGACCCACTTCCTCGACTCCGGGGCATCCTCCCAAAAGCCGATTCCCGTGCTCGAGGCCATGGACCGCTTCGCCAGGACCTCATATGCCAACGTCCATCGCGGTGCCTACAAGCTGTCGGTCAGAGCGACGAACGCCTACGAGGCGGCTCGAGCCCGTGTTGCTGATTTCATCGGCGCCGATAGCCCCGAAGAGGTGATATTCACCAGAGGGGCAACCACCTCGCTGAACATGGTCGCCTTCGGCTGGGCCGGCGAGCATCTGAGCACTGGCGATCGAGTCATTGCCACCGAGATCGAGCATCACGCCAATCTGGTCCCCTGGCAGATGGTGACCAAGAGGACCGGTGCCAAGCTCGAGCACATCCCGATGACGGACGACTACCGCCTCGACGTCGAGGCCTTTGGGCGGATGATGGGCCCCGACGTGCGTCTGGTCACGCTGACCGGGATGTCAAACGTCCTCGGCACGATTCCACCGGTTCGCCAGATCGCGGACATCGCACATCAGCACGACGCCATCGTCGTCGTCGACGCCGCCCAGCTGGTTCCCCATTCCAACGTCGACGTGGGGGATCTGGGGGCGGACTTCATCGCATTCTCCTCACACAAGATGCTGGGACCGACGGGTATCGGCGTCTTGTGGGGCAGGAAGAGCGCCCTGGAGCAGATGGAGCCCTTCGAAGGCGGCGGCGAGATGATCTCCGACG
This sequence comes from Acidimicrobiia bacterium, assembly GCA_049578105.1. Classification (GTDB taxonomy): domain Bacteria; phylum Actinomycetota; class Acidimicrobiia; order Spongiisociales; family ZC4RG35; genus JARDZU01. The sequence goes on from JBAULI010000243.1 coordinate 3,291, forward strand.
TCACCCTCCACGAATCCTGGTGGGCGGACATCCCGCACCGATTCGAGGCAGGCACGCCCCCGATAATCGAGGCGATCGGCCTCCATGCCGCCATCGACTATCTCGACGCCATCGGTATGGATGCCGTGTGGGAGCACGATCGTGAGCTGACTGCAGTCGCCTTGGAGAGACTGGGCGATGTCCCCGGTCTCACGATCCTCGGTCCCCCCGACCTCGAAGATCGTGGTGGAGTCGTCTCGATGGCCATGGAGGGGATCCACGCCCACGACCTGGCGACGATCCTCGACGAGCACGACGTGTCGGTCCGTGCCGGTCATCATTGCGCCAAGCCCCTGATGCGACGTCTGGGAGTGGCGGCAACTGCCCGAGCAAGCTTCTACGTGTACAACGACGAGTCCGACATCGACGCGCTCGTCGCCGGTCTCCGCAGGGCCGGACAGCTCTTCGGGGTCCGGCCATGAGTCTGGAGGACCTCTATCGCGAGGTGATCCTCGACCACTACCGCAACCCGAGGAATCAGGGCCATCTGAGCAGCCCTGACGCCAGGGGACACGGTGTCAACCCGCTCTGCGGCGATGAGGTGACCATCGAGCTGTCGTTCGACGGGGATCGTGTCGTAGACGTCGCCGTCGAGGGACAGGGCTGCTCGATCAGCCAGTCATCGGTGTCGATGATGAGTGAGGCGATCAAGGGCAAGACCAGGGATGAGATCGAGGAGCTGAACCGCCGCTTCCGCGACATGATGTCGCTGGACGGGGACAACGACCCCGGAATCGACCCCGATCGGCCCGGATCCGTGTTGGGTGACATGGAGGCGCTTCAGGGCGTCCGAAAGTACCCGGTCCGCATCAAGTGCGCCACCCTGGGTTGGAACGTCCTGAAGGATGCTCTGAACAGCTAGTGCTGCGGATCCATTAGTCCCAGTCGCCTAACACCTGCTCCAGACGCTCCCCGACCGAATCGAGCCGTTCGCGGCAAAAGGCGAGCAGGTCCGATGCCAGCTTGACGTCCTCGAGG
>JBAULI010000244.1:0-3973 GCA_049578105.1 Acidimicrobiia bacterium
GGAACCTCACCGGAGGCGCCGATGGTGGCCTCCATGTGACCGACGTGACAAATGCTTCGCGGACGATGCTGATGGACCTGGGCACGACCTCCTGGGATGCCGATTTGTCGATCGCTATCGGTGTCCCAGTGAAGATGCTCCCGGAGATCGTCCCGTCGGTCGGTGAAATCGGCCGGTGCGTCGGCCCGTTGTCCGGGGTCCCGCTGACGGCAATATTCGGGGATCAGCAGGCAGCCCTCTTTGGTCAGGCGTGCTTCGACCCGGGCGAGGCCAAGAACACCTACGGGACCGGGAACTTCATGCTCATGAACACCGGGAGCACTCCCGTGCCGTCAAAGTCGGGACTGCTCACCACGGCCGCATACCGGCTGGGGCCCGAGCCGGTCGTCTACGCCCTCGAGGGATCGGTGGCGGTGACGGGCTCGCTGGTCCAATGGCTCAGGGACAATTTGCGGATGATCGCCGAGGCATCTGAGGTAGAGGCCCTGGCTCGGACGGTCGATGACAACGGCGATGTCTACTTCGTGCCGGCTTTCTCCGGGCTGTTCGCACCGCACTGGCGCCCGGACGCCCGGGGCGTGATCACCGGCCTCACCGGACATGCCAATCGCGGGCACGTCGCCCGAGCGGCACTCGAGTCGACCGCCTACCAGACCGCCGATGTCCTCGATGCGATGACAGCCGATTCCGGGGTGGAGTTGACCGAGCTGCGGGTGGACGGAGGCATGACGGCCAACTCGCTCCTGATGCAGTTCCAGGCAGATCTGCTCGGAGTCGACGTCATCAAACCAACCATCCCCGAGACCACGGCTCTGGGCGCGGCGTTCGGGGCCGGCATGGCGGTCGGTGTGTGGCCCGACCTGGAGCGGATCCGGGCGCTTTGGAAGGAGGATCGCAGATGGGAACCGACGATGACCGGCCCGGAGCGTCGTCGTCTGCGTGGTAGGTGGGACGAGGCGGTCAAACGGTCCTATGGCTGGGTCTGAGCCCGGGTGGGCCACTGGCGCGGATAAGATCGGCATGCTGAGTCGAGGAGTGGCGTATTTCAACACCTGACATCCTGGCGCTGATCAGGATCCTCCTGGTGCCGGTGATCATGGCCTTCACGAGGTCCGACCGGATCGACAACGCTCTGGCGATAGCTGCGATCATCTTCGCCGTCGCCGCCTTCACGGACTTTCTGGACGGATACGTCGCCAGGAGAACGAGTGGCGGCACGGTGCTGGGCGCCTTTCTGGACACCACGGCGGACAAGATCCTGATCACGGGAACCTTGCTTGCGCTGGTCTCCATCGACCATGTGTCCATCTGGCCCGCCTCCATCATCATCTTTCGCGAATTCATGGTGATGGCGCTGCGTGGCGTCGTGGCGGCACAGGGCGGTCTCATTGCCCCTTCGACGTGGGGGAAGATCAAATTCGGAACCCAATTCCTCGCCATCTTCCTGGCTTTCCTCCGGCTGCCGAACCGGTGGGGCGTCTGGTATCTGGACCAGTGGGTGATGCTCATCGCCGTGATCGCCACCGTTGGCTCGGCCTGGGGCTATGTATCGGCCTTCTGGCAGACCGTCCGGTCGCAGCCCGATCACGTCAGGACGTGACCAGCGCCGTCACGGGCGGATCGGGAGTCGTGGGCAGTGCCCTGGTCCGACATCTGGTCACCGCCGGCGACGAAGTCACGGCATTGGCTCACTCGGACCGGTCGGTGTCGATCCTGGAGGCACTTGGAGCCCGCCCTGTCCGTGGAGATGTTCTCGATCGCGAGTCGGTGAGACGTCTCGTATCGGGGAGCGATCAGGTGTTCCACGTGGCCGGCGTCAACGAGATGTGCTCACCTCACCCCGAGGTCATGGACCGAGTGAACATCGAGGGCACACGCATCGTGCTGGAGGAGTCGATTCGTGCCGGGGCGGGGCGCCTCATCCACACCTCCTCGGCTGCCGCGATCGGGGAGGAGCCGGGAACGGTCGGCTCGGAGTCGAGCCCTCATCGTGGGTCGTATCAGTCCCGCTACGAGAGGTCCAAGCACCTCGCCGAGCTCATGCTCCTCGAGGAGTGCGGCGAATTCCCCGTCGTCTTGGTGAATCCTGCCTCGGTGCAAGGCCCGGGCAGATCGACCGGAACCGCGAAGCTGTTCCTCGATCTGCTCAACGGCAGACTCCCATTCCTCGTCGAGACATCGGTGGCGGTCGTTGACATCGATGACACGGCCCGGGGTCACATCCTGGCTGCCGAGAGGGGATCCGGTGGGGAGCGCTATGTCCTCTGTGGGGCCAACTTCAGGATGTCCGAGGCCCTGAACATGCTGGCCCGGGCCGGTGGCCGCGAGATGCACCCTCGGTTTCTCCCCGGAAGCCTGGTCGAGGCTCTCGCAGCGGTCGGAGAGGGGGCGGCCCGTCTCGTGGGGCGACGGCCCAAGTTCTGTCGGGAGATGATTCGAGTCTTGCGCGCCGGCCATGTCTACGACGGCACCAAAGCGACTCGTGACCTCGGGTTGGCCTACACGCCGATCGAGGAAACCATTCGTCGCACCATCGAGTGGTTCGAGGTCTCTGGCCTTCTGAATTGAGACCCTGGGTACCATCGGCTTTTCGATGGTTGCGCCTCTTTCTGCACTACTCACCGTTTGGCGATCGGCCCCTCTTCCCGTGTTGGACGGCACTTGGGCGGTCCCGGCGAACGGGCGCGCCTTCGCGTTGGCCGGGCTTTTCGACCAGGTCGGCTCCACGATGCTGGTGGTGGTCCCGGGCGAGCGTGATGCCGAGGAGCTGACCGACGATCTCAGGCTCTTCGTCGACGAGGTGTATCTGGCCCCTGCCTGGGAGACACTGCCCTTCGAGCACGTATCGCCGAACATCGGGACGATGGCTCATCGGTCCGAGGCGCGTCATGCCCTCGAAACGGGCGGACCGGCCCTCGTGGTCGCCAGCGTGCGAAGTGCCATTCAACGCCTCAGTCCCTCGCCCTATCACCCTCTCACGCTGTCGAGCGGTGACGAGGTGCCGATCGGCGAGCTGAGTGTTCTCCTCTCGAATCTCGGCTACAGCCGCACCGATCGTGTCGAGTCGCGCGGCGAATTCGCAGTGAGGGGCGGGATAGTCGACATATACCCCGCTCAGACGGAGCAGCCGGTCCGACTCGACTTCTGGGGCGATCAAGTGGAGGAGATTCGCTCGTTTTCGGTCGGTTCGCAACGGTCCGAGGGGACGATTCCCACGCTGTTGGCCTATCCGGCTCGGGAGGTCCGACCCGGTCCAGAAGTCGTCGCCAGGGCGCGGGACCTGCTCCATGAGGAGCCGTGGGCCGCCTCCACCTGGGATCGGGTGGCCGAAGGACAGCTCTTTCCGGGCATCGAGTCGTGGCTGCCGTGGTTTGCAGAGCCGGTATCGATGATCGACTCGGTCCCTGTCGGCGCGAGCCTCATCGCCGTCGACCCCGGTCGGGCGTTGGATCGAGCCAGGGACCTGGTCAAGGAGGAGAGTGAGCTCGCCGCCGCACTCGCACCCACCTGGGGCGAGACGGCTCCCGAAGCCGGAAGGCACCCGGCATTGTTTCTCGACTTGCAGAAGAGCCTGGAGGCGAAGCGATATCTTCGGATTCCCTCGGCGCCAACCGGGCCGACGGACCCGGTGATGGAAGTGGCGGCTCTCGATGTCGTGCCCGGCTCGCCCGAGTCGGTGGCGTCCGGGTTGAGCCGGCTCGTGTCCAAGGGTGTTGTCACCGTTGTGGCCATGGACGGCGAGGGGGCGGCCGATCGAGTCGGGCGCTCCCTCGGTGAGGAGGGCCTGTCACTGGAACGGGTGGCGTCGTTGCCCGGCCTCAGGTCGGCCATCGTTCCCGTCGGTATCCATAGGGGATTCTTGGCCCCGAGTCTGGGTGTCGCCGTCGTCGGCGAGCAAGAGATCGCTGGTCGTCGTCGCGCCCATCGCCGGGCTGGGAGATCCCGCGGGACCGGGCCTCAGCAGTACCGGGAC
>JBAULI010000245.1:0-38353 GCA_049578105.1 Acidimicrobiia bacterium
ACGCCGTACTCCTCCCGGCCCAGGATGTGCTCGATCGCCTCGAGTGGTGTCACCACGGCTCGATGAATACGTCGATCGTGCCACCACAGGCCATGCCCACCTCGAAGGCGTCCTCGTCCGCGATCCCATAGGTGACCGTCTTCGGCTTACCGGTCTCGATCACTTGTTGGGCATGGAGGAAGACATCGTTTTCGACGCAGCCACCGCTGACCGAGCCTTCCATGTCTCCCGCATCGGAGACGAGAAACTTGGAGCCTTCCGGGCGTGGTGCGCTTCCGTGCACGCGAATCACTGTGGCCACGGCGACCTTCTTGCCCTCTTCGACCCAATGGTTGCGAATCTCGATTTGGTGTCTCATCTGGCGCCTGCGATCGAATCCAACACGCGAACCACTCCTTCGAAGTCGCTGACGCTAGCTGCGGGGAGGAGATGGTCGATATGGGGGAGGACGGCTTGCATGCCCTTGGTCAGAGGCTGATAGGTGGCTCTTGCCGCCAGCGGGTTGAGCCAAACCACCTGGTGCACCGATCGAGACAGACGGCTCATCTCCCGAGCCAGGAGGAGCGGGTCTCCACAGTCCCATCCGTCCGAGAGGATCAGCACAACAGGCCCGCCTCGAGCCAGACGTCTGCTCCACCTCCGATTCCACTCGGCCAACGCCTCGCCGATCTGGGTGCCCCCCGACCAGTCGGTCACGCGAGCGGCAACTCGATCGAGTGCGCTCTTGGTGTCGCGTCTTCGCATCTCTTCGCTCACTCGGCTCAGGTGCGTGGAGAAGGTGAAGATCTCGACCTGGCGCAGACGGCGCTGTGCGGCGTGTGCGAATACCAAGAACAGGTCGGCATATTTGTCCATTGAGCCTGAGATGTCGGCGATGATGATCAAGGGGCGCTGACGTCGGCGACGCTCCTTCCACCTCATCGTCATCATGTCGCCATCAGGCCCCACGGCGTGACGTAGGGTGCGACGCATGTCCGGTCTCCTGCCGTCTGCGGCCGAGGACCAGCGTCTCGTCTTGTAGTCGGTGGGGTGCCACATCATGGTCATGATGAGCCGTCGAGCCTCGGCGAGATCGTCGTCGTCGAGCTCGGCGAAGTCACGTGTGGATAGCCGCTCCGTCGCCGACGCCCCGGCCCGCTCGCTCACCTCGGCATCGGAGGTCCCCACGGTCCCGCGTAGGGCATAGGCGGCGGCGCCCCGGGACTCGGGCTTGTCCGGGTTTCGTGAGACGAGCATCGAGTTGCCGATCTGGTCGAAGAAGCGGGCGAACTCCTCTTTGAAGATCGGGATCTGCCCGGGATCGCTGACCGTCAGAGACATGAGCGACGCCTCGGCCTGCGAGCGCCTGGCGAGATCGACCATGGACAGAGCGCGGGCCATGTCGGCAGTCTGATCGGGCGTCACCACCAGGCCCCTCGAGCGGAGTGCGCCCGAGAATTGGCTCAGTTGGTCGATGAGACCCGGGGAGCTCATCCCACCAGGGTGTCGACACCCGAGCTTCTCACCATGTCGATGTCGTCCTTGTACTTGAGGATGACACCGAGGGTGGCCTCGATGGTGTGAGGTGTGAGCTCGCCGGCTTGCAGCAACCGCAATGACTCCGCCCAGTCCAGGGTCTCGGCCACACCCGGTGGCTTGAATAGCTCGAGGTCACGTAGTCGCCGCATCGCCTCGCTCAGAGCGTCGGCGAGGTCGGGCTCGAGATCGGGGACCTTGCGCTGGATGATCGCGGACTCTCTCTCCGGCGACGGGTAGTCGATCCAGTGGTACACACAACGTCTCTTCAGGGCATCGTGGATCTCACGTGTCCGGTTCGAGGTGAGCACCACGATGGGGCGGTTCTCCGCCTTGATCGTCCCGATCTCCGGAATTGTGATCTGGAAGTCCGACAGGAGCTCGAGGAGAAACGCCTCGAACTCCTCGTCCGCCCGATCCAGCTCATCGATGAGGAGCACCGGGCGCCCACCATCGCGGCTTGCCTCCAGCGCCTGGAGAAGGGGTCTGGCGATCAGGTAATCACGGCTCATGATGTCCTGAGGTCGAGCCGTGGCGCCCTCCCCCCTCGCCTCGAGAAGCCGGATGGCCATCATCTGGCGTGCGTAATCCCACTCGTAGAGGGCCTGGCCGACATCCAACCCCTCGTAGCACTGGAGACGGATGAGATCGGACCCCGACATGGCGGCTAGGACCTTGGCCACCTCGGTCTTGCCCACGCCCGCTTCACCTTCCAGGAACAGAGGGCGTCCCAGCTGGACGGCCAGGTGGATCGCGACGACCAGGCTCTCCTCCGCGAAATAGTCGAGGTCGTCGAGTCGTTCGGACAGGTTCTCGACTGTGTCAGGAATCACGTGTCAAGCCTAAGTGGCCTCACTGGCAAGAAAAGACGCCGGGTCCTTCTCGAACGCCGTCTTGCACCCGGGCGCACAGAAGTAGTAGGTCTCGCCGGCGTACTCGCTGATCCATCTTGCACCGGCGATGTCGACCTCCATGTGACACACGGGATCGATGGCGACATGCGGCGATTCCTCGCCGGCGACACCTCCGGCGATCGCCCCTTGGGCACGCAGGGCCACGAGTTGAGCGAGCACCGAGACCCCGATCTCGCGATGTTGGATATGACCGAGGTCGATACCGGCCGGTGCTGTGATCCTGGCCAGCTGCCCATCGGGGATTCCCCGGTCCTTTAGGTATCCGATCACGGTTTCCGCCCGCTTCGCCGAGGCGATCAGACCGATGTAACCGGCTTCGGTGGCCAGCGCAGCCTCGAGGGCCGGCTCGTCGTAGTGACCCTGTGTTGCCACCACGATGGCCGTAGAAGGACCGACGTCACTGGAGAACGACAACGTCGTCACGACCTCACCGACACCGGGATGGTCTGCCACGTCGCCACCGTCGTCCACGACGGTCACCCTCCAATCGAGCGCACCGGCGAGTTGGCTCAGTGTCCTCACGGCAGGGGAGCGACCCACTGCGACGAGATGGGGTTGGGGGAGCATGGGTTCCAAGAAGACCTCCAGGGCTCCTTCACTTGTGCACGAGATTGGCACGGAGACGACGTCTGGTCGATCCAGCTCGTTGATGTCGCCCGGTGGTCCCAAGAAGAGGAGGCGGGCTCTGCCGTCTGCCATGGCCTCCCGCGCCTCTCGTATCACCACGGGCTCGGCACATGCCCCACCTATCCACCCGGTGACCGCACCGTCGCGCTCGATGACGGCCGATGACCCGCGCTTTCCCGAGGAAGGGCCACGAGCCCAAACCACCGTTGCCACGAGGAACGGCTGGTGCCGGCGACTCAGGTCGGCCGCCAGCTCCAGCAATTCGCGGTTCATCAGCTCTTTCCGGCTTCTTCCATGGCGGCCCACACCTTGTCCGCCGATACCGGCATGTCGATATTGGTCACCCCCAGATCGGTGAGGGCGTCGATGACGGCGTTGACATAGGCGGCCGGCGACCCGACGGTGGCGGATTCCCCTACGCCCTTCGCCCCGATGGGGTGATGGGGCGACGGTGTGACCGTCTCCCCGAGCTCGTATCTAGGTGTCTCCCAGGCGGTGGGAATGAGATAGTCCATGAAGTTGGAGCCGATGCAGTTTCCGGCGTCGTCGAAGTGGATGTACTGCATCGAGGACATCGCAAAGCCCTCGGTGAGACCACCATGGATTTGACCCTCGACGATCATCGGATTGATCTTCACCCCGCAATCGTCGACTGCGACCATCCGTCGCACCTTCCATTGCCCGGTGCCGGGATCGACGTCCACCACCACGATGTAGGACCCGAAGGGGTAGGTCATGTTCGGCGGGTCGTAGTAATCGACCCCTTCGAGACCAGCCTCCAGACCCTCGGGGAGATTGGTGTACGCGGCGAATGCGATGTCCTGGATGGTCACCGAGCTGTCGGGGTCACCCTTGACGTGGAACTTGCCCACCTCCCACTCGAGATCATCCTCCGACGCCTCCAGCAGATGTGCCGCGATCGTCTTGGCCTTGTCCCTGAGCCGACGTGCGATGACGGCGGTGGCGGCGCCCGCGACCGGGGTGCTCCTCGATGCATAGGTGCCGAGCCCGTACGGGGTGTTGTCCGTGTCGCCCTCGACCACCTTGATGTCCGATGATGGAATCCCCAGTTCCTCGGCCACGATCTGGGCGAAAGTCGTCTCGTGTCCCTGGCCCTGCGAGCGCACGCCGAGTTTCAGGATCGCCTTTCCGGTGGGATGGACCCGCAACTCGGCCGAATCGAACATCCTCAGGCCGAGGATGTCGTAATCGTCACCATGCCCCGCTCCGACGACCTCCGTGAACGAGGCGATGCCGATGCCAACTCGTCGGCCTTCCGCGCGTGCGGTCTCCTTCTCCTTCTGGATCTCGTCATAGCCGACCATGGCCATGGCCTTGCGAAGTGCCGTTTCGTAGTCACCTGAGTCGTATACGAAGCCGGTGGGGGAGAGATAGGGAAACTGGTCCTTCTTGATGAAGTTCTTGATCCGGAACTCGGCGGGGTCCATTCCCAACTCATATGCGGCGTTCTGGACCAGTCTCTCGATCAGATACGAGGCCTCGGTCACCCTGAACGAGCACCGATACGCCACCCCGCCGGGGGCCTTGTTGGTATATGCCCCCTTGGTGGTGATGTGTGCGACGGGATAGTCGTATGAGCCGGTGACGATGTGGAATAGCCCGGCCTTGAACTTCGTGGGCTGCGCGTCGGAGAAGAACGCCCCCTGATCGGAGAGCATCTCCACCCTCAACCCGAGGATCTTGCCCTCGTTGCTGACGGCCAGTTCGCCATGCATGTAGTAGTCACGGGCGAACCCGGTGGATATGAGGTTCTCGGTTCTGGTCTCCACCCATTTCACGGGCTTTCCGATGACCAGGGAGGCTGCAGTCGCCACCACGTACCCGGGATAGACGGGGACCTTGTTGCCGAATCCACCGCCGATGTCCGGGGAGATGATCCTGATGTTCTGCTCGGGCAGTCCGGCGACCAGTGCGAAGACGGTCCGATGCGCATGGGGCGCTTGGGAGGTCATGTAGAGGTTCGCCTGCCCGGTGGCAGAGTTGACGTCGGCCACGATCCCGCACGTCTCCAGGGGTGAGGGATGTGACCTCGGATAGTGGGTGTCGAGGGTGACGATGTGGTCTGCCTGGTCGAAGACCGCGTCTGTGGCCGCCTTGTCGCCGGACTCCCACTCGTAGACGAGGTTCGACTCCTGCCCTTCCTTGTCGTCGCGGATCAGAGGAGCGTCGCTCTCGAGGGAGCGTTGCGGATTGACGATGGGCTCGAGATCCTCGTATTCGACGACGATCTTGTCGGCGGCGTCCTGGGCCACGTATCGATCGTTGGCGATGACGGCCGCGATCTCCTGGCCCTGGAAACGCACCTTGTCGGTGGCCAGGACCGCCTGGGTGTCCCCGGACAAGGTGGGCATCCAAGCGAGGTTGTAGTTGGCGAGCAGTTCGCCAGTCACCACCGCCACGACTCCCTCCACGGCCTCGGCTGCCGAGGTGTCGATCGAGAGGATCTTGGCGTGCGCCAACGGGCTCCTGTGTATCGCCATGTGAAGCATCCCGGGCAGGACGATGTCGTCTACGTAGTTACCGCGGCCCTCGATGAAGCGTGCGTCTTCGACTCGTTTCCGACTGTGACCGAGCCCGCCTACCTCAGGGGTGGTCCTCAGGGCGTGTTCTGTCGTGGTCATGCTGACACTTCCTCGCTCTTCATGGCGGCTGCTGCCTGGATTGCCTTCACTATGTTCATGTACCCGGTGCAACGACAGAGGTTGCCCGATATCGCCCATCTGACATCGTCGTCACTCGGATCGGGGTTCTCCTCCAGCAATGCCGTGCCCACCAGCATCATCGCCGGGGTGCAGAAGCCGCACTGGAGGCCGTGTTCCTCGTGAAATGCCTTCTGTATCGGCGACAGCTGGCCGTTTTGCTTCAGTCCCTCCACCGTGGTGACGCTCCGGCCATCCGCTTGGACCGCGAAGACGGTGCAGGACTTCACAGGCGTTCCGTCGAGTAGAACCGTGCAAACGCCACAGCTCGTGGTGTCGCAGCCGATATGGGTCCCCGTCATCTGAAGCGTCCCGCGAATGAAATCGACCAGTAGTTGGCGTGGCTCGGCCTCGGCGCTCGTGGAGACCCCGTTCAACTCGATGGTGACCTTCATGACCGACCTCCCTGTGCTTTTGCGAGCGAATTCGCCAGGCCTCTCTCGACGAATACACCTACCACGTGGCGCTTGTACTCGGCACTGCCGCGGTGGTCGGATGCCGGATCGCACGCTGCGGCGGCGATTCGGCCGGCCTCGGCGAACAGCTCGGTGCTGGGTTGATTGCCAACAAGGGCAGTCTCGGCGTCTGTCACCTTGAGATTGTGCGGGAACACCGATGTGAGTGCGACTCCGGCGTTCGAGATCGAACCGTCGGTCCCCAACTCGAGAGAGGTGGCGACTCCGACCGTCGCGTAGTCACCGATCTTCCTCTCCAGCTTCTGATAGTCCCCACCGCCAGATGCCGTGTGCTTGTTGACGCGAACCTCGGTCACCATCTCGTTCGGGCGGCATGAGGTGGAGAACATGTCGACCAGGAACTCGGTGATGGGGACGACTCTCTCACCTTCGGTGCTGGACAGGACGACTTCGGCCCCAACGGCGAGCATGACGGAAGCCCAATCGCCTTCGGGATCGTGATGGGCCAGCGAGCCGCAGACGGTTCCGAGGTTCCTGACGATGGGGTCGGCGACCCAGGGGGCGGCGGTGGCGACGGTGTGGTTCGACGTCTTGACGAGATCGGACTTCACCACGTGGTTGTGTCTGACCAGCGCCCCGAACGTCAGATGCCCATTCGAGGACCCGATCGAGTCGAGACCGGGAATCCTGTTGATGTCCATGAGTGTCGACGGGTTTGCCAACCGGAGTTTCATCATCGGGATAAGGCTCTGGCCGCCGGCGAGCACCTTCACCTCATCTCCTCGCTCGGCGAGAGTGGCGAGCGCCTCGTCCAGAGTCGTCGGTGCCAAATAGTCGAAGCTGCTCGGGTACATCGAAACCTCCGTCGCGTGTCTGCCGGATTTCCCGCCGGCCACCTCTGAACATACGCGCTCTTTCGACCCTATGTCGGTCGGAAGCCCGATCACTGGGTGTCGGATACTGCATCGTGCTTCACTGGCCGCATGACGCATATAGGTGTGATGACGGCGGGTGGTGACTGCCCTGGCCTGAATGCCGCGATTCGAGGCGTTGTCGCCCGCGCCGCGGCCGAGGGGGCGGAAGTGTCCGGGATCTCCAACGGCTGGGCGGGCCTCATGGAGGGAAGGGTCAGGCCATTGGGCAGAGATGACGTCCGGGGGATCCTGAGCAGGGGTGGGACGATCCTCGGCACCTCCAGGGCCGACCCGTACGTTCACGGCAACGGCCTCGCCTCCATCGCTCCCACGCTTGCGGCGACCGGGGTCGAGACCGTGGTCGTCATCGGGGGGGATGGATCGCTTCGGACTGCGGCCCGTCTTGGTGAAGAGGGGTTGTCGGTCGTCGGCATCCCCAAGACCATCGACAACGACATCGAAGGCACCGATGTCTCCTTCGGGTTCGAAACGGCCGTCCAGATAGTCACCGACGCCATCGACCGCCTCACCACCACCGCGGAGGCGCACAACCGCATCATGGTGGTCGAGGTCATGGGTCGACAATCAGGCTGGATCGCGGTGAATTCGGGTCTTGCCGGGGGAGCGGAGGTGATCCTCGTCCCCGAGCAGGAATACGACCTCGATGACGTCGCCCGGCGCTTGACGATGAGACACGAGTCCGGCATCGCCTACTCCGTGGTGGTGGTGGCTGAAGGGGCGCCCGGGCCGGCAGGCGACCGGGTGACTTCGGGCAAGGACTCTCATGGGTTCGAGCGTCTCGGCGGTGTGTCCATCGAGATCGCCTCCGAGTTGGAGCGACTCACCGGCTATGAGACCAGAGTCATGATCCTCGGGCATCTCCAACGTGGCGGGTCACCTGTTGCCTTCGATCGCGTTCTCGCCACCAGGCTCGGCACGCGGGCGGCCGAGGCGGCCCTGGCCGGGGATGATGGGACCATGGTGGCCCTTCGTGGCAACGACATGGTCCTGGTGCCCCTGTCGACCGCTGTCCAGGAGCCCCGCTCGGTACCGGCCGACCGGCTCAGGGAGATCGGCTGGTTCGCCGTCTGATCTCTTTCGGAAGTCAGAGCCGGGACGATGTCTATTCGGCCGCAGTCGTGTTCGGCTGGGTCATCGATGCCACCGCCTCGTCGCCGTACGTCTCCTTCAATCGATCGAGGAGCTGTGGGTTGAACAGGCCACCGAATATCTCGAGAAGCACCGGGGTGAATGTGGCGAGGCCCTCTGCGGTCAACAGGTCGATACCCAGGTTTCTCTCGATGTGAGTATGCATCACGATCATCCCCAGATGCATCGCCATCTGGGCAGCAGTCCTGGCTTCGAGGTCGGGAGACTCGACGATCATCCCCTTCTCGATGGCGATCCGCGAGATCCGAACCGCTTCTTGCAGCATCTCGTCGAATAGATCGTCTGCCGCCCGATGTCCGCGGGACAACGCCCACGCGAAGTAGCGAAGGATGGGCTGGCTGACCTGATAGGCATAGGCGGCAAAGCCCGGGTCGAGGAGGTTCTCCTCCTCCATCGCGGCGATCTTCGTCTCCCTGAACATCTGAACCACGTAGTGATCGCAAGCCTCTCTGAGACCTTCCTTGGACTCGAAGTAGTGGAGTACGAGACCAGGGGAGACGGAAGCGTCCTTGGCAATGGCCCGGATGGTCGTGGACCCAAATCCACTCTCCGGGAACCGTGCCAATGCCGCATCGCGGATCCTCGCTTTGGTGGTGAGGTCCTGTTGACTCAGTGACATTGAATGCACGGTCAACATATTAAACATGTGTTCAGTACAAGTGTTAGGCTCGCCCTCATGACAAACCCCATCTCCATATCCGGGTTGGTCAAAGACTTCGGAACCACACGCGCCCTCGACGGGCTCGATCTCGAAGTGACCACCGGAGAGGTCCACGGCTTTCTCGGCCCGAACGGGGCCGGCAAGACAACCACCATCCGCATACTCCTCGGCTTGCAGCGTCTCGACTCGGGCTCCGTGTCCTTGCTGGGCGGTGACCCTTGGACTCAGGCGACAGAGCTGCACCGACGTCTGGCCTATGTCCCGGGCGATGTCAGCCTGTGGCCCAATCTCACAGGTGGGGAGGTGATCGACCTCCTCGGTCGAATGCGGGGCGGGCTGGACCCGTCGAAGCGGTCGGATCTGATCGGTCGCTTCGATCTCGATCCGACCAAGAAGGGACGCACCTACTCCAAGGGGAATCGCCAGAAGGTGGCCTTGGTGGCGGCGCTCGCCTCCGACGCCGAGCTCCTGATCCTGGATGAGCCCACTGCGGGCCTCGACCCTCTCATGGAGGCGCAGTTCCGGGCATGCATCGAAGAGGATCGCAAACAGGGGAGGACGGTCCTGCTCGCCAGTCACATCCTGGCCGAGGTGGAGGCCCTTTGTGACCGGATCAGCATCGTCCGAAAGGGTCGGATCGTCGAGAGCGGGACCATGACCGATCTGAGACACCTGACCCGCACCACCATCTCTGCGGAGGTGAGTCAGGACCCCTCGCCGATCGCCGATCTCCCGTGGATCCACGATCTCCGCATGCATGACCATCGCGTCGACTTCGAAGTCGACTCCAGCCGGCTCGGTGAGGTCTTGGAGACCCTGACTCCGCTCGGCGTGCGCAGCCTCCTGAGTCACCCTCCAACTCTGGAGGAGCTCTTCATGCGGCATTATGAGGGGGGAGAGGCCGGCGCATGAGCACGCTGGTCGGAACCTGGAGTCTGGTTCGACTGATCCTTCGCCTGGAGCGGCTCCGGCTGGCGATCTGGGTGGCCGTCCTCGGCCTGGTGCCGGTCGGGGTGGCCAACGCATTCATCGGGCTCTACGGCACCGAGGCATCCCGTCAGGAATTGGTGGCCTCGGTTGCGGCCAGCCCGGCGATCACGGCCTTGCTCGGCCCCGTCTATGGATCGAGCATCGGAGCCCTGACCGCCTGGCGCGTGGGGACGATCGTTGCGCTCCTGGCCGGGATCATGACCGTGTCCACGATCATTCGTCACACTCGAGAGGACGAGGAAACCGGACGGCGGGAATTTCTCGGGGCGACGGTCGTGGGTCGACGGGCGCCACTCGTCGCTGCTCTGACCGTCGCCATGGGAACAGGTCTGCTCGTCGGTCTGGTCGCAGCTGTCGGGTTGATCGGTGTCGGCCAACCCCTCGCCGGGTCCTTTGCCTTCGGGCTCGGCCTCGCAGGCGTGGCCGCGGCCTTCGCCGGTATCGGGGCGATTGCCGCCCAATTGACCGAGGGCGCCGGCACGGCGCGCGGCATCGGGATCGGGTCCGTCGGCTTCTTCTTCCTGCTCCGGGTCGCCGGCGATGGCGCCGAGGCGAGTGGGCTCGGTTGGCTGTCCTGGCTGTCCCCGATCGGATGGATGACCCGAATACGACCCTTCGCGGACGAGCAGTGGTGGGTCCTGGCGCTCTGGCTGGGGGCCGCCCTGGTCACCTGCGGTGTTGGCTTCGTGATGTCGGATCGCCGTGACATCGCCGCCGGGGTCTTCGCACCGCGACCCGGCCCGGGCGAAGGCGCATCCGGTCTGCGAAATGCCTTTGCCCTGGCCTGGCGACTGCAACGGGGGGCCTTGCTTGCCTGGACAATCGGCTTGGCAGCCATCGGCCTCGTCGTTGGGGCCGTGGCCAACAGCGTTGGGGCGATTTTCGACGAGAACCCTCAGATGGCAGAGGTCTTCCAGCGTCTGGGCGGCGAGCAGGGGGTCACCGACGTCTTCTTCTCCGTCGTGATCGGTGTGGTTGCTTTGGTCGCCTCTGCCTATTCGATTCGCGCCGTGCTCCGTCAGAAACAGGAAGAAGACGGATTGCGCGCCGAACCGGTCCTCGCCACCCGGGTGACCCGTATGACCTGGTCGGCCGGCCATCTCGCATTTGGTGTCATCGGGCCGATCGTGATGCTGGGGGTGTCCGCCGTGGTCGCCGGTCTCGCATATGGGGTGACCGTGGGCGATGTGGGTGGCCAGATTTGGCGAGTGGTGGAGTCAGCCTTGGTCCAAGTGCCCGCAGTTTGGGTGGTTACAGGGGTGGTCGTCGTCCTCTACGGCTTGGCCCCGCGGTTGGTGGCGGCCAGTTGGGGATTCTTGGTCGCATTCTTGCTCCTCGGGCTCCTCGGCCAGATCCTGCAGCTGCCACAGTGGGCCCTCGATCTCTCCCCGTTCAGCCATGTGCCTCTGCTTCCCGCCGAGGATGTCGAGGCGGTGCCGCTCCTCGTCCTGCTGGCCGTGGGAGTTGGGTTGATCGTGACCGGCCTTGTCGGGTTTCGCAGGAGAGACATCAACGCCACGTGACGGGATCCACTTTGTGAGATGGGGCCGTTTACCGTTGTGGTAGCCACCAGCAGGGATCTCTAGACAATGTTCGACAGCCTCACCGACCGACTCGGCGACGTCTTCACCTCGCTCAGGGGACGAGGGCGTCTATCTGAGAAGGACATCGACCAGGCGTTGCGTGAGGTCCGTCTCGCCTTATTGGAGGCCGATGTCAATGTCTCCGTCGTCAAGGGATTCTTGTCCCGTGTCAAGGCAAGGGCCGTGGGCGAGGAGGTCTCCAAGTCGCTCACACCTGGTCAGCAGGTCATCAAGATCGTTCACGAGGAGCTCGTCGCGACGTTGGGCGCCGAGACCGTGCCACTGGCCAGAGGCCGCCCTCCGTCGGCTGTCTTGATGGTGGGGCTTCAGGGCTCGGGGAAGACCACCACCGCGGCCAAACTCGCTCGCCTTCTCAAAGCTCAAGGGAAGAAGGTGATGCTGGTGGCGGCCGATCTGCAAAGGCCGGCTGCCATCGACCAGCTCGAGACCCTGGGCGGACGGATCGAGGTCCCCGTGTTCGCCGACAGAAAGACGAAACCGGTCAGACTCGTCAAAGCCGCCATGAAAGAGGCGCTGAAGACCGGACGGGATGTCGTGATCGTGGACACGGCAGGCCGGCTTCAGATCGATGCCGAGCTGATGAGTGAGCTGACCGAGATCCGCAAGGCGGTCGAGCCGGACGAGGTCCTTCTGGTCGTGGATGCGATGACGGGCCAGGACGCGGTCAACGTCGCGACCGGGTTTCAGGATCAAGTCGGGCTCACGGGCCTCGTGCTATCCAAGCTCGACGGTGACGCTCGCGGCGGTGCAGCGATATCGGTGAGGGAGGTCACGGGCGCCCCGGTGAAGTTCGCAGGTGTCGGAGAGCGGCTGGACGACCTCGAGGTGTTCCATCCGGATCGAATGGCGTCCCGGATCCTGGGAATGGGCGACGTCATGACCCTGATCGAGAAGGCCGAGGCGACATTCGACGAAGCCGAGGCCGAGAAGACCGCGAGGAAGCTCCAGAAGGGCGACTTCACACTCGAGGACTTCCTCACCCAGTTTCAGAGCATGAAGCGGATGGGGCCTCTGAAGGACATCCTTGCTATGCTTCCCGGCTCCGGATCGCTGATGCGGGACGTCGATGTCGACGACCGCGACGTGCGACGGGTCGAGGCGATCATTCAGTCCATGACCCCCGAAGAGCGCCGGAACCCGAAAGTCATCGGCGGAAGCCGAAAGCGCCGAATCGCGTCCGGCTCTGGCACCAGGCCACAGGACGTGAACCGGTTGCTCAAGCAATTCGCCGAAGCACAAAAGATGATGAAGACGCTGGCTGGAGGCAGAGGGGCCCCGTCCTTGCAGGGCCTCCTGTCGGCGCAGCGAACCAAGAGGTGAAGCAATGGCCGTGAAGATGAGATTGATGCGGATGGGCAAGAAGAAGTCGCCCTCGTACCGCGTCGTGGTGGTCGACGGGAGGGCACCCCGCGACGGGCGCTACATCGAGCAGATCGGCCGGTATGACCCGAGACAGGATCCTTCCCTGGTCGAGATCGACAACGATCGAGCCACCGATTGGCTGCAGAAGGGCGCCCAGCCCACCGAAGCCGTGGAGAAGCTGCTCAACATCTCGGGGGCGCTCGACACGATGAAGGTTCGAACCGGCCAGATACACGTCGTCGGATCCAAGTCTCCCGATGATGCACCCGTCGCGGTCGAAGAGACGGCCGCCGAACCTCAGGCCGACGAGCCTGAGGCGGAAGAGGTGCTGGCGGCTTCGTCAGAGGAGGAATGACAATGGCCAAGGGAGAAATCGTCGAGCGGGTAGTCAACTATGTCGTCAAGAGCATCGTCGAGGAGCCTGACGAGGTCACGGTGACGATGGTGGAACAGGGCCCCGATGAGGTCGTGGCGGAGGTGCGCACCGCCAAAGGCGATATGGGCCGCGTGATCGGACGCCGGGGGAGGGTGGCGAAGGCCATACGCGCCGCCGCCGGTGCGGCCGGTGAAGAAGAGGGCATCACTGCCGGCGTCGAATTCCTCGACTGATCACGAGCCGTTCGCGGTTGCCCGCCTCGGCCGGCCGCATGGCTTGTCCGGCTTCATGGGTCTCTATGTCGACGAAGCCAATCTGGTCCATTTCGACATTGGCTCGGTGGTGCAGGTGGGTGAAGACAAGCTCACCGTGAGAGACGTTCGACGTGCGGATCGTGGTTTTCAGATCTCATTCGTCGAGATAACCGATCGGGAGGCCGCTGATCGGCTCCGTGGTCTCGACGTCTTGGTCGATGAGCGGCGCCATCTCGATGACGACGAGTTCTGGCCGGAGGATCTGATCGGGATGAAGGTCTTCGACGAGGATGGGTCCGAGCTCGGCCGCGTCGACGATGTCGTCTTTGGGGCCGCCCAGGATCGTCTCGTCGTTTCCACGCCAAAGGGCCGATTCGAGGTCCCGTTCGTCGACGAGTTGGTGCCGGTGGTCGACCTGGGGGGCCGAAAGGTCGAGTTGTCCACGATCCCCGGTCTCATCGAACCACGAGACTGAGCGTCACCCCGTCCAGCCGTTCGTCTCGAGGGTTTCGTTCGCCCACGAACAGGTCCACGGTGCCCGGAGGTAGCTCCACTCTCGTCATGAACTCTCCCCAGGTGGCCGACCAGTCGGCCGCAGTCGCCGTCATGTCGGCAACGATCTGATCGCCGACGGTGGCTATCACGGTCACATTGGCTTCGAATGTTCGGGCATAACCCTCGACCGCGACACTGCCGTCTTGCTGGGAGCCGTCGGTCGGAGCGGTCAACACGGTGTGGTCGGATATCGCCGCCGAACCTTCGAACGGCTCGGTGCCGGCCTCCATCTCGACAGCGAGACGTGCCGGAGAATTCGACACCTGAGCCCTCACTTGAGCCGGATGGGCGAGATGCAGGTCCACGAACAAACCGCCGTTGAGGGCCCGGACCACGTAGAGGCGATCGACGAGACCCGTCTCGACCAATTGGTCCGTGACGACCGTGGTGTCGACATCTGCCCAGATTCGCAAGATCTGACGTGTTTCGAGAAAGTCCACGGTGATCGACGGCGGAGTGGTGGCGGGCGCTCCCTCGGCGGTGTCGAATTCGATGCCAAACCGTTCGCAGCCGTCACCTTGCTGTTGCCAGGTGATCAACCCGAGACTGGTGGTGTCGGATGCAGGCTGGTCGATTCGCGCCACTCGATCGTGGTCGGTGAAATCCTCGCCACTGGCGCAGGCAGGAGCCGCGGCGATGGTCGTCACCGGGATCGAGGTCGAAGTCTCTGCAGGGACGGTACTGGTATCGCTTGCGCCACGGCTGGGGCCACACGCCGCGACCAGCAGCGCTGCCGATACGAGCAAG
Source organism: Acidimicrobiia bacterium (assembly GCA_049578105.1). GTDB lineage: Bacteria > Actinomycetota > Acidimicrobiia > Spongiisociales > ZC4RG35 > JARDZU01. The sequence continues at coordinate 14,826 of JBAULI010000245.1, forward strand.
GAAGTCCGCATGGTCCGAAGGGTACGAGAACCATTAGATTTGAGTGCGCAATCAAACTCTGAGGTTGGAGAGCCCCCATGCCGCAAGCCGTCATCGTCGCCACGGCACGATCACCGATCGGTCGCGCCTACAAGGGAAGTCTTGTCGACGTCCGAGCCGACGAGCTCGCGGCCTTCGCCATAGATGCCGTCATGAAGAAAGTCCCGGAGGTGAGTCGGGAGTCGGTTGTGGATGTGATGGTCGGCTGCGGTCTGACACACCACGAGCAGGGCTACAACCTCGCCCGACCGGCCGCTCTCCTCGCCGGCATGCCTGAGAGTGTCCCCGCGACCACTGTCAACCGCTTTTGTGCCTCGTCGCTGCAGACGATCAGGATGGCGTTCCATGCCATCGAGTCCGGCGAGGGGGACACCTACGTCGCAGCCGGGTCGGAGTCCGTGTCGAGGACCTATGGGAGGGCCTTCGACAGTGAGGACCTGAACCCGAGGTTCACCGATCCGGGCCGGGACGACTTCATCGACAGTGTCTACATCCCTATGGGGAACACGGCGGAGAACGTGGCGAAGAAGTTTGGGATCACCAGACGACGGATGGACGAATTCGCCAAGCGGTCTCAGGATCGGGCGGTGGAGTCACAGAAGAATGGGTTCTTCGACCGGGAGATAACACCCATCGAGTTGCCGGACGGCCGTGTGATCTCGGCCGATGACGGGCCACGACCCAACACCAGCCTCGAGCGGCTGGCCGAGCTGCCACCGGCGTTTGTGCCGGATGGTCAGGTCACGGCCGGCAACTCGTGTCCCCTCAACGACGGATCTGCGGCCGTGCTCGTCATGTCCGATGCCAGGGCCAATGAGTTGGGATTGAAGCCGATGGCAAAGATCGTTGCCTCGTCGGTCGTCGGCCTGGAGCCCGAGCTCATGGGCATGGGCCCGGTGGGGGCGGTTCGCGCAGTTCTGGACCAGGCGGGAATGCGTCTCGAGGACATGGACGTGATCGAGATCAACGAGGCGTTCGCAGCCCAAGTGCTCGCCGTGGTGGACCAACTCGGAATCGACATGGACAAGCTGAACCCTCACGGTGGGGCCATCGCGCTGGGACATCCCTTTGGCATGACCGGGGCCAGGATCATGGGGACGCTTCTGAACGACCTCCGATCTCTGGACGGGACGATCGGTCTCGAGACCATGTGTGTGGGCGGCGGCCAGGGTATGGCGATGATCGTCGAGCGGGTGGGTTGACGCCATCGGCTCAGGCGGGCTTTTGGAATCCATGTGACTTTTGCCTCTAGAGGCCTCCGTCGGGGCGGCGGATGATTCCCGAAGGAGGTGCTCAGATGACCGATCAGGGCATTGCAACGATCCCACGTCCCAGTTTGCCGGGCGCAGAGCTCGATGAGCTTCGACGCTTTCACAGAGACGGGACATGGTCCGGGAAGATCGAGCCCGGCGGGATGGGACCCGGGACGCCGCCCCAGCGGGCGGCGGGCAGGGCGAGTCATCATTGGATTCAAGAGGGTCGGTGGGTCGTCGGCGACTACGAGCAGGATCAGTTCCTCGACGACGGGACCTTCGTCTTGAAATGGGAGCTGCATTGGGTCTGCGGCTGGGATCCCTTTGCGAAGGAGTATCGGGCAACGATCGCCGACAACTACGGGCGCGCCGACCTGCTCCGGGGCAGGATCGATGGAGACCGAATGGTCTTCGAGTCGATGAGGGATGCGGCGCCGTTCCTCCGTCTGACGTGGGTTGCGAGCCCGGACGAGACGATCACATGGCGCAACGAGATGTCGGCCGACGGAGAGACCTGGGTCCTGGTCGAGGAGTACGTGATCGTCGCCACCGATTGATCGGCGACACGCCGCCTCTATCCGGCCCTTATCGACCCTGGGCCGTCACCAGGCGGTTGCGCGCATATCTCATGAGGATCGCCCCGATCGCCGCTGCCACGGCTGCGCCAGCCCATGCCGCTCTGAACGAGGTCGATTGTGCGGCGAGACCGAAGAAGATCGGCCCGAGTGCGTTCCCCACACCGAGCCCTGCGTTGCCCAGGCCGGCCACAGCCCCTGGGGTCGAAGGGCTGGCCCTCACCAGGGACAAGAAGTAGATGCCGGTCCAACCCCAGGCACCGGCGAATGCGCCAACCGTGCCGACGACGAGGAGCACGCTCGAACCGGTTGCACCCAAGGCGATCGTCGCCGCTCCAAAGGCCAGCATCCACGAGATGACCCCAAGTTGCTCACCACCTCTCCGGTCGGCAGCCATCCCGGTTGCAAGCCGTGTCACGATCCCGGCGATGCTTCCCGTCGCCAGGACCAGACCGGCGGCGCCCGGTGAAGTGCCCATTGCCACGGCGCTCTCGGTCAGGAACACGCCGACTCCGCTGGCGGCAAAGGTCCCCAGCCCGGCGGCCGTGGCCGCCACGAGAACGGCCGGCCTGATCGAGCGATCGATCCTTCGACGCGATGGCCCGGTCGGGCCCGGGTCGGCGGGGGAGAGGCGAACTCTGGGAAGGGCGAGTGCGATCACGACGACTGGTATTGCTCCAGAGGCGAAGGCCCAGCGCCATCCGACCGTCAGAGCGATGATCGGTACCGCCAGACCGGCGACCAGGGTCGCCGCGGGTACCGATGCTTCCTTCAGGCCAAAGGCAAAGCCCTGACGATCATCCGGAATGGATCGTCTGACCAGGATTGCCAGACCGGGGTCGAAGATGGCGATCGCCAGGCCGGCGAGACCGAGGTAGACAACGAGCTGGGGCCACCCTCGCGTCCACAGCGAGACACCGATCATGGCGATGGCACTGGCCACGGTCCCGATCACAACGGAGTGACGGGGCCCGATCCGGTCGGCGACACGTCCCCCCAGTGGCGCAGTCACCGCCCCGAGGGCGAAGGCGATCGTCACCGCCGCCCCGAGGGCTGCCTCGCTGAAACCGAGCTCGTCCCTGATCTGAACCGCGAGGCCGCCAACCATGAATATCGGCAGGACTGCGAGCACCAGCCCGCTGGACACGACGACCAACCCGGGTAAGGATCCGGTCGGGATGTGGTGATAGCCGGCTTGCCGTCTCATCGCTAGGACCTTGGTCGCAGGACGGGGTTGGGCATGATGGCATGCACGGAACCTGCCCGTGGCACAATCGGGCACGTCGCATGGAAATCCACGTCGTCACCATGTTCCCCGGCTTCTTCGAAGGCCCGCTCTCCACTTCGATCGTCGCCCGCGGGATCGAGGGTGGAGCCCTGAGAGTGAACCTCGTCGATCTGCGCCGGCACGGGATAGGGAGACACCGACAGTTGGACGATGCCCCGTTTGGGGGAGGCCCTGGAATGGTGATGATGATCGAGCCGCTCGCCTCGGCGCTCGAGCCGCTGAGACACACCCATCGCATCTTGTTCAGCCCATCCGGGGCCAAGCTCGATCAGAGGCGTCTCGACCGTTGGGCCGCCCTCGAGGAGATCACCCTCATATGTGGGAGGTTCGAGGGGGTGGATCAGAGGGTTGCCGATCATCTGGTGGACGATGAGGTGTCTGTCGGCGACTTCGTCGTCGCAGGGGGTGAGATCGCGGCGGCCCTCGTCATCGAGGGCATCGCCCGCCTCCTGCCGGGGGTGGTGGGCAATCCCCAGTCGACGAGGACCGAGTCGTTTCGGGGTGGGCAACTCGAGGAGCCTGTCTATACGAGACCTGCGGAATTCGGTGGTTGGGCGGTGCCGGAGGTCTTGCTCTCCGGGAACCACGGGGAGATCGAGCAATGGCGAGCAGAGCAGCGGCGAATCCGCACCAGTGCTCGCCGCCCCGACCTCTCCTCGGATGGCGAGAATTCCGAATCCTGATACAATCTGGGCCGGGTCGGGTCGACCAAGCCTATTCCTGACCGCTCTAGGAGCCCTCCATGAACGATCTTCATCTTGTTGAGAGCGCGCATGTCCGCGACGACATCCCAGACTTTCGTGCCGGTGACACGGTCAAGGTCCACGTGAGAGTTGTGGAAGGTGGGCGCGAGCGTGTCCAGATCTACGAGGGCGTCGTCATCGCCCGCAACGGCTCGGGATCGCGAGCGTCGTTCACCGTGCGCAAGCTGAGCTTCGGAGTCGGGGTGGAACGAGTTTTCCCCTTGCACGCCCCGATCATCGCCAAGATCGAGGTGAGCCGTCGCGGTGACGTCCGCCGCTCGAAGCTCTATTACCTACGCGACCGAGTCGGGAAGTCGGCGCGGATCAAGGAGTTGCGCGACTGAACCCCCTACCACCGGAGCCGGTCGTCGACGAAAACGAGCCCGAGCCGGCGAGTCGGCCCCGTCGCTCCTTCCTGGCCGAGCTTCCAGGGCTCCTGCTCACCGCCCTGGTCATCGCGGTGGTCATCAAGACATTCTTGATCCAACCCTTCTGGATCCCATCCGAGTCGATGCTTCCCACGATCGAGGTCAACGATCGTGTCATGGTCAACAAACTCGCATTTACCTGGGGTGAGCCACATCGCGGCGAGATCGTCGTGTTCAGAGACCCCCGCGAGGAGGAGCAGGACGTATCGATCCCCGAGGCGGTGATCCGGTCGGTCTTGGAGGCGGTCGGGATTCGCACCCGAGGACGCGATGATCTGATCAAGAGGGTGATCGGGTTGCCCGGTGAGACGGTCGAGGTGAAGGACAACAGTGTCTTCATCGATGGTGCGCGTCTGGACGAGCCCTATCTCCCCGAGGTCCACATGGACGACGAGCCACCGGTCAAGGTGGCCGACGACGAGGTCTTCGTCATGGGCGACAACCGCTCGGCCTCATTCGACAGCCGTCGTTTCGGGCCGGTCCCGATGGACGATCTGGTGGGGAGGGCATTCGTCACCATATGGCCACCCTCGCATTTCGGCGGCCTGTAGAAAATGTCCCCCGAGATTGGTAGTCGATAACAGGTGACGTGTGCATAAGATCGGCTGGCGTCACACCTGAGAGGAGAAGATGGAAGAGGACCTGGAGCGCTACGAGTCCGAAGTAGAGCTCAAGATCTACAAGGAGTACCACGACGTGCTTCCGATGTTTCGTTATGTCGTGGAGACCGAGCGTCGGTTCTATCTCGCCAACGAGGTGGATCTGCAGGTGCGCGAGGCGAACGGATCAGTCTTCTTCGAGGTCGAGATGAGGGACGCATGGGTATGGGACATGTTCCGCCCGGCCAGATTTCTGGAGCACGTAAAGGTCCTGACGTTTCGGGACGTGAACGTCGAGGAGCTGGAGAGACAAGAGCTGTCGATCTGACCGATCGGCGGGCCATGGGCGTATTGGGGGAGCGACTGGCGGCCCGCCTGCTGTTCGCGCGAGGGATGGATCTGGTCGAACACAACCTCGCGGTCGGTAAGGGCGAGATCGATCTACTCATGTCGGATGGGGGAGCACCGGTCGTGGTGGAGGTTCGGGCCATCACCGGCGAGGGTGATCCGATCGATGCCATCGGACTCGACAAGCGAGAGCAAGTCAGACGTCTCGCCCGGCACCTCGGGCCTAGTCGGGTCGACCTCGTCGGTATCGGCATTCGCCCCACTCATATCATCTTCCACTGGGTTCCTGATGCCGCTTGACGCCTTGTCGGCCCCACTCCTAATGTTATAGAACATGGAGACTTCCGATGTCGCCGTTCGGGTCCAGGGCCTGGTCAAGAAGTACAAGAGCAAGGTCGCTCTCGATGGCCTCGACTTCGAAATCCCCTCGGCGGCGATAACCGGCTTCCTTGGCCCAAACGGGGCTGGAAAGACAACGACATTTCGTGCGCTCCTGGGGCTGACCAGGATCACGGACGGCACGGTCAGCGTCCTCGGTCATAGCGTCCCGCGCGAGCTCCAGGCGATCACCAAGAAGAGCGGAGCCATCATCGAGGAGCCCGGCCTGATCAAGTCTCTCTCGGGGAGGGTGAACCTGCAGGTGGCATCCGATCAGCTCGGCTTCGGCCACGACCGCATCGACGAGCTCCTCGACTTCGTGGCGCTCACACCCGATGCAGGGCGAAAAGTGGACGAGTACTCGAAGGGCATGAGGCAGCGTTTGGCCCTGGCGGCCGCCATGCTCGGTGACCCACAGCTCTTGCTGCTCGACGAGCCACTCGACGGTCTCGACCCGGCAGGTCAGAGGGCGTTTCGCGCCCGTCTACGCGATCTGGCAGACCAAGGTCGCACGGTCATCGTCTCGAGTCACGACCTGGCAGATATCGAGGCTCTGGCCGACTACGTGGTGGTCATCGATCGCGGCCGTCTGGTCAGCCAAGGGCCGTTGGAGAGCCTTTTGGCGGGTGGTTCCACCACCGTCATCGTGTCAGACCCGGCGTCCGCGCTGGAGGTCTTGCGTGCCGCTGGAATCGGCGCACGCGACGAGAGAGACCACCTCGTCGTCGATGAGGTCGACGGGAGCAAGATCGTCAAGGCCCTGGCGGAGGCGCGCATCTACCCTTCACAGGTCTCCCCGGCCCGGTCCTCACTCGAGTCGGTATTCCTCGGCATGACCGGTGAGTCCGAGCGATGAGCCTTCTCCACGCCGAGTACCTCAAGCTGAGTCGTCGCAGGCTCTATCTGGTCATGGTCTTGATCCTGGCCGCCCTGGTGGCCTTGCTCGCCTTCTTCCTGATCATCTTCCGTCAGATCGCCCCTGGAATCGCCGGTGACCAGATCCCCGTCATCTCCAAGCCGGAGGCCTATCTGATCGGCGCCCAACAGGTGGCCGGCCAGACCTGGTTCCCGCTGATACTGGCCGTTGTGATGCTGGGCAGTGAGTTCGGCACCACCGTGTGGGCCACGGCACTGACCCGTGATGCCCGTCGTGTGCAGCAGATAGGCGCCCGATTCGTCGTGTTGACGGTCGCATCGCTCATCGCGATTTCCCTCGGCACGGCCGGTTGGGCGGTGGTGGTGGCCGTCGCCGCACCCGGGAGTGGAGGCCCGGATCTCCTCGACTGGCTCTCGGTGATCTGGAAGATCGGGGTGATCGAATTGGCGTGGACCGCCATCGGCCTCGGCGCCGTTGCAATGCTTCGTTCGGTGGGACCGGCGATTGGCGCCGCCCTCGCCCTGTACTTCGTTGATCCCCTACTCGGTCTCTGGGGACCCTATGAGAACGTGTCGTTGTCGGCCGCCAGTGGGGCTTTGTTCCAGGTGACGACCGAAGGATCGTTCGGTCAGCTCGTGCCTGGCGCGGGTCTTTCCCTGTGGCACGCCGTCGCCATCATGGTCGGGTGGTCAGTCGTCGGATTCGCCCTGACCTGGTGGGGTCTTCAACGACGCGACGCCTGATCCGCCCCAAACCGTCGTCTCATCTCCTTGTGCCAGCATCCCTGGTGCCAGTGTCGTCGCAGATCGGGGGCATCGTCGGGCACGACCACGACGTGGAACACCCCGGTCGGGATCGTCTGTTCGCACCCCGGGCACAGGTACTCCTTTCGTGCGGCGTACGCCTGGATAGGCGTCACCGTCACCCCGAGAAGATCGCCCATGCCAGAACCAGGCCGATGACAACGAATGCGACGACGACGATCACGATGTCGGCGGTGTCGCGGTCATTCTCGCGGAACGGGTTGAAGCCCATGTTGCAACGGTAACCGTGCTCACGGTGTCTACCGTCGACCGGGTGAGTTGGCTCGACAAGGAGGATCGCGGGCCGGTCCGATGGCTCACCCTCGACCGGCCGGGTGTGAAGAATGCCGTTCCCTTTGACGGATGGGCAGACCTGAGAGGTGCATTCGACGACTTCGAGGCCTCGTCGATGCGTGTCCTGGTTGTCACAGGAGCCGGAGGAGACTTCTGTTCCGGGGCGGAGGTCGATCCTTCGCGCATCGATCGTCTCCAAACCGTCGAAGCCAGGCGGGAGCGGATGAAGCTGGTGGGTGAGGCCGCGATGGCGCTCCATCGCATCACCAAGCCGACGATCGCGGCCGTCGACGGCTACGCGGTCGGGGCCGGCATGAACCTGGCATTGGGTTGTGATGTCGTCATTGCCACCGAGCGGGCCAGATTCGCCGAGATCTTCGTGCGACGAGGTCTCACCCTCGATTTTGGAGGCTCGTGGCTCCTGCCGAGGGTCGTGGGCGCCCAACGTGCCAAGGAGCTCGCCCTAACCGGGCGAATCGTCGACGCCGAGGAGGCGCTGCGAATCGGTCTCGTCATTGAGGTTGTGCAGCACGAGGAGCTGGGCGCGAGGGCGTCCACGATGGCGGGGAACATGCTCGCCGGTGCGCCATTGGCCCAGATGTTCGTGAAACAGACCCTGAATGCGGCCGATCAGACCGGTTTCTCAGAGATGTTGTCCTGGGAAACCGATGCCCAGTCGATAGCCCTCGGATCGGAGGACGCGGTGGAGGGAGTCGTCTCCTTCATGGAGAAGCGACCACCCGAGTGGCGGGGCAGATAGCTGCTCAGACGCCGATGTCCTCATTCCACAACTCGGGTGCCTCAGAGATGAACTCGCTCATGATCTGAACACATCTCTCGTCGTCGAGCACCACCACCTCTACGTCATTGGCGTGTAACAGGTACTCCGCCCCGAGGAACGTCCGGTTCTCCCCAATGACCACCTTTGGTATGCCGTAGAGGATGATGGCACCCGTGCACATGTGACAGGGCGAAAGCGTCGTGTAGAGAGTCGAGCGCCGGTAGTCGCTTCCGGTCATCCGCCCAGCCCTCTCCAGCGCATCCATCTCCCCATGGAGGATTGCGCTGCCCTCTTGGACTCGTCGGTTGTGCCCACGGCCGACGATCTGACTCTCGACGACCAGCACCGATCCGATGGGTATTCCCCCTTCGGATCGGCCGACGAGGGCCTCTTCAATGGCGATGTCCATGAATGTGTCGATCACGAGGATGAGCCTAGGGAAACCCGTGCCCTGGCCTTCCGAGACCCTGTAGACCTCGGCTGTTTGCCGGGCAGATATGGGTTTCGAGGACATCGAGGAGGTGCTCATGAGCGAGGAGCGATCCACACAGAAGCTCTCACGCTCACAATGGCTGGCGGTCGTCTTGGCGCTGACAACGGGCGTCGGCATCATCGTCTTCGGCCAAAGGCCAGGGGCGAGGCAGGAGGCGTCCGCCACCACGGCGACTCATAACCTCAGGTCGTCGATGACAGTCGATGGAGTCTCATTTCTCTACTCCGTGCCGGCGTCCGGCTGGGAGAGATTTCCCGACGGAGACGACACCTTCCTACTGGCCAAGAGCACCGGCGGTCCCCAGGGTGCCGAAGCCATTGTGTTCTGGGCCGGCTACCCCGATGGCGCTCTGGCCGATCCCTGCTTGGGCAGTGACGCCTCGTCCCGGGACAGGGTCGCAATTGCCCTGGCCGATCTTCCCGGCACCGAGCTGGTGTCGGGTCCCTCTGACACGACTATCGGCGGTCTACCCGCGAAGCACGTATCTCTGATCGTTCGCGAGGACGCAGGCTGTGATCCAGGCTTCTTCTATCACTGGAAGGCTCAATCCGGAGGTGCGATGTGGACCCGAAATGATCTCGGCGACACGATCGACGTCTGGCTCGTAGACCTCGTCGACCTCGACGCCGGCCTGCTGCCGGCCACCACCCCGAGACCGAGCATGCTCGACGTTCACCAGCTCGATCATCCCTTGCTCGTCGTGGCTGCTGAGACCCACCTGAATCGGGCAGACTCGGTGGTCCAAGAGGTCGGCCAGATCGTCGAGTCGATCCTGTTCTCGTGGCCGGAGCCCTCGTCGGAGAGCCCCGCTTCTGCCGGGGATGAACAGAGAACCCGTCCGGGTACGCGGTGCGCCAAGGATGGTCGCCACCCCGCGGCCGCGTCTCCCATGCGTCTCGAGCCTACGGAATCGCACCCCTGGTTTTCGCTCCCACCCGCCCATACATTCGACTCATGTATGCCGCCGCCACCTCGGTCGCCCTGGTCGGGGGCGACCCACTCCCGGTTCGTGTGGAGGCACATGTCGGGCGCCCGGAGAACCGATTTCGCCTCTCCGGTCTGCCCGACACCGCGGTGAGAGAGGCCAAGGATCGGGTCCGGGCCGCCGTGGCCTCCTCGGGGATTCGGTTCCCGAACAGATCGGTGACGGTGAATCTGGCGCCCGCCGACCTTCCCAAGAGGGGGACCGACTACGACCTGCCAATCGCTCTGGGGATCCTCTCTGCCACCAGGGACCTCCCGAAGGTGGACGGCTTGATAGCTGTGGGGGAGCTTGCGCTCGACGGATCGGTGAGGTCGGGGAGTCATGCTCTCGCCGCGGGCGTCCTGAGTGCGAGACAACGCCTTCCATGCTTGGTGGCAGAGGATGCCGCGGCCGATGCCGCTGCCGTGCCGGGTTCGAGGGTCTACGGAGTCGCCACCCTGGCCCAGGCCATCGAGCTGGTGCGAATGGACGTCGGCGGAATGCCCCCGACTGTTGCCAAGGGGAGGTCTGAGCGATCCCACCAGCCGGACCTCAGCGACATCAAAGGTCAGAAGCTGGCTCGACGCGCCCTCGAAATCGCCGCTGCCGGTGGTCACCATCTCCTTCTGCATGGGCCACCCGGTGCGGGCAAGACGATGCTTGCCCGGCGAATCGTCGGCATCATCCCAGACTTGACGGCCGAGGAGGCGATCGAGACGGCGATGGTGTGGGAGGCGACGGGTCGCCGCCGTGGTCTCGATCCCTTGCCACCTTTTCGGTCCCCGCACCACACGGCGTCGAAGGCAGCCCTCATAGGCGGTGGATCGGGAAACCCGGTTCCTGGCGAAGTCTCACTGGCGCACCGCGGGATCCTGTTCCTCGACGAATTGGCCGAATTTCCCAGAAGCCACCTGGACACCCTTCGACAACCCTTGGAGGAGGGCAAGGTCTCGGTGGCGCGTCGGGGTGTGTCCGTCGACTTCCCCGCCTCTTTCCAACTCGTGGCCGCCACCAATCCGTGCCCATGTGGCTATCACGGTGACAATCGCCGCCCCTGCGATTGCCGTCCCGCCGCTCGGGCTCGGTACCGGTCGAGGATCTCCGGGCCTCTCCTCGATCGGTTCGACCTGATCGTCGAGATGGCGAGGGTGGAGGCCTTCGAATACGACGGGCCCGAGGGCGAGCCCAGTGAGACCGTTTCCAACAGAGTTGCCCTGGCCCGCGAAGCGCAAGGCGAACGTGGCTCTCTGAACCGCGATCTGCCGGCTTCGCGCCGACTGGAGGGATCTGGCGTCGCCCGCATCCTCAGGTCGGCGATCGAGTCCGGGATGGTCACCGCGAGAGGTGCAGACCGGCTGCGGAAGGTGGCGCGCACGATCGCCGACCTGAGAGGTGACGAGAAGGTGACCGATGAGCACGTGGCCGAGGCGCTGGCTCTCCGCGGAGACTGGCGTGTCGAATGAACACCGCCTGATCGGCCCGGGCGACGAGGACTACCCGCGCGGGCTCCTCGATCTCGAACAGCCACCACCCATCTACGTCGTCGGCTCCACCTTCCATGCCCCTGCGATCGCCGTCGTCGGGACGAGAAGATGCACGACCTACGGGCGCAATCTCGCCCATGGATTCGGGCTCGCTCTGGCCCGAGCCGGATGGATCACAGTGAGCGGGATGGCGCGAGGGATCGACGCCGCAGCCCATCGCGGGGCGATGGCGTCGCCGGGACCGGGGGTTGCCGTCCTCGGCTCCGGGATCGATGTCATCTATCCACACGACAACGAGGACATCTACCGGGCGTTGGCGGGTGGCATGGGGGCGGTCGTGTCCGAGTACCCACCCGGGATCCCACCCGACCGATGGCGATTTCCGGCTCGCAATCGCCTGATCGCCGCAATCGCCTCTGCCGTCGTGGTGGTCGAGGCGGGGGAGAGGGGTGGGGCCCTGATCACGGCGCGTCTTGGCTCGGAGTTGGGGAGGCCGGTCTTCGCAGTCCCGGGCGATGTGGACCGGCCCGCATCTGTGGGGTGCAATCGCTTGCTCCGCGATGGTGCCTTTCCCGTCCTCGGTGCCCGGGACCTCATCGCAGAGCTCGAGTTGATCCTCGGGCCCGTCCCGATTTCTGCCCCAGTCGGGTCGGATGCGGTCATCCAGAGTGACGGCGAGACGATCGACCAGCTGGTGGAGAGATGGGATTGCGAGACGTCAGAGGCCCTGGCGAGGATCACCCGTCTGGAATTGGACGGACGTGTACGGCGGGTGGGCGATCGCGTGGTGCCGATCCAGTGACCGGGCTCAATGCCGAGGTTCCAATAGCATCGAGACCGTGAACCTCCCGGACATGCCCTCGTGGGCGATGGATGAGACCCAAGACTTTCTCACCAGGTTGCGTGTCCAGCGTGACCTTTCTCCGCACACCATCGATGCCTATCGGGGTGACCTCGCACAGTTCTTCGACTATTGCGATCGCAACGGTCTCAGCTCGATCTCGGCGGTGGAGAGGTCGCACGCACGCCGATACCTCGCCTATCTGGCGGAGAAGGGATACTCCAAACGGTCCATGACCCGCAAGTCTTCTGCCGTTCGGAGCTTCTACAACGACGCCGGTCGAAGAGGGGACGCCTCGGTCAATCCGTTCGAGGGAGTTGCCCGACCCAAACTCGATCGCCCGCTTCCGCACGCATTGACCATCCGCACCGTGATCCACGCCATCGAGGCCATCGACACCTCCACGCCGGATGGTTTGAGGGACCGGGCGCTGGTCGACACTCTCTACTCGACCGGTCTGCGGATCTCAGAGCTGTCGTCGTTGACGATCGACGACGTCGATGGCGAGATCCTGAGGGTCACCGGCAAAGGCCGAAAGACGCGCCAGGTGCCTGTCGGCCGGCCGGCACGCCAGTCGATCGCCAGATATCTCGCCGATGGGCGACCCGTCATGGCAGCCGATGAGGCGGGTGGAGCTCTGTGGGTGGGTGTGCGTGGAGGGCGTCTCGGGGTTCGCGGCATCAGGAGGGTCGTGCGAAAGCACGTCGCGACCTTCCCCCACGCACTGCGACACAGCTTTGCCACCCACCTTCTGGAGGGCGGGGCAGACCTCCGCACGGTGCAAGATCTCCTCGGACATACCGATCTGGCTACCACTCAGATCTACACTGCCGTGACCCGCCAACATCTGAGAGGGACATATGACCGAAGCCACCCAAGAGCCTGAGGCCAATCAGGTCGATGGGCTTTGGGCGCGCTTCAAGGCGTCCGGTGACCCTGATGCGAGGGAGAGGCTGATCCTCCACTACTCGCCACTGGTCAAGTACGTGGCGGGCCGGGTTGGAGCGGGCCTGCCCAGGTCGGTCGACCAGAACGATCTCGCCAGCTACGGGTTGTTCGGCCTCATCGACGCCATAGACAAGTTCGAGCTCGAGCGTGGCTTCAAATTCGAGACCTACGCCATTAACCGCATAAAGGGCGCCATTCTCGACGAGCTTCGAGCCCTCGACTGGGTCCCTCGCTCGGTCCGGTCCCGAGCGCGCCAGATCGAGACGGCGATCGCCGATCTCGAGCACACGTTGCAGCGTGCCCCGACCGATCAGGAACTGGCGGATGCGCTCGAGATGGATGTCGAGGACCTGGCGAGTGCGCTCGCCGAGATCGGCCGATCTGGGATCGCCGCGCTCGACGAGTTCGTGGGCTCCGACTCTTCGACGTCGGTTGGTGACATGCTGGCCGATCCGACCGGGATCTCTCCCGAGGCGATGTTCCAGGCAGAGGAGACCCGACATGGCCTGGTCGACGCCATCAACCGGCTGCCCCAGCGAGAGCGTCTCGTGGTGACCCTCTACTACTACGAGGGGATGACGCTGGCTGAGATCGGCGACGTGCTCGGTGTCACCGAGTCTCGTGTCTGCCAGATACATGCCAAGACGATGATGTCGCTACGCAACCGGCTCGGCGAGCCCTCCTGGGGTTAGCTCGGGGATTACCCAAGACGCTCGACCCGTCGTACACTTGCTGCATCACACACGCCTGTTGAACCCTCACTGGTCGGACGCGTTCCGAAAGAGGGTCGTCACCTTCGGGAGACGGGCTCAGCCGGCAGGCGGAGGAACAACCAGAAAGGAGTCATTGTGGCTGAAGTCACGATGAAGCAACTCTTGGAGGCCGGCGTCCATTTCGGGCATCAGACCCGACGTTGGAATCCAAAGATGCGCCCCTATATCTACGGGGAGCGCAACGGCATCCACATAATCGATCTTCGTCAGACGGTCGAGCAGATCCAGGATGCGATCAAGTACGTCAAGGACCTGACGGCCGATGGCGGCACGGTCCTGTTCGTCGGCACCAAGAAGCAAGCACAAACGGCGGTCGCAGAGAACGCGACGAGAGCCGGGATGCCATATGTCAACTACCGCTGGCTGGGCGGGATGTTGACCAACTTCGCCACCATCCAAAAGCGAATCTTCTACATGCGAGAGCTGCGCCGCATCGAGCAGAGTGGCGAGATCAACGCACGACCGAAGAAGGAGCGGCTCAAGCTCCGCCGGGAGCTGGCCAAACTGGAGCAGAACCTGGGCGGGGTCGCAGACCTCCAGAAGGTGCCGGACGCGGTGTTCATCGTCGACGTCAATACCGAAGCCACGGCCGTCAAGGAGGCGACCCGGCTGGGCCTGCCGGTGATCGCCCTGGTCGACTCCAATTGCGATCCGGACCAAGTGGATTACGTGATCGCCGGGAACGACGATGCCATTCGGGCGGCCGACTTGATCGCCGGCGCCCTCGCCGATGCAGCACTGGAAGGCCGTGAGCTGGCCAAGGGCAAGATGGCCAAGGCGGAGACCAAGGAGTCTTGACCGATGCCTGATTTCACAGCCCAGGACATCCAGAAGCTCCGGCAGGATGCCGGCGTCGGGATGATGGACGCCAAGAAGGCCCTGACCGATGCCGATGGCGATCTCGAAAGGGCTTTCGAGCTACTCAGGGAGCGTGGGCAGTCCAAGGTGGCCAAGCGAGCTGACCGGGAGGCCAGTGAGGGGGTCATAGGCACCTACGTCCATATCCAGAACGACCGTCCCGTGCTGGGTGTCTTGATCCAGCTTGCCTGCGAGACGGACTTCGTGGCCAAGAGTGAGGAATTCAAGGACATCGCCGACGACATCGCCATGCATGTCAGTTGGAGCCGACCGGAATGGATCACTCGGGAAGAAGTGGACGAGGACGCTCTGGCAAAGGAGCGCGATCTCATCTCACGACAGGCCATGGCGGAAGGCAAGCCCGAGCAGGTCGTGCAGAAGATCGTGGACGGGAAGATCGAGTCTTGGTATGCCGAGAACGTCCTCTACGACCAGAAATTCGTGAACGCCGAGAAGTTCGATGGCACCATCGGCGACATGGTGGGCGGGCTGGCGTCGAAGATGGGTGAGAACATCTCGGTTCGAAAGATGGCACGGATCGCCATCGGCGAATAGGAGGCGACATGTCCGAAACGCCGCTCAAGCGAGTGGTCCTGAAGCTCTCGGGCGAAGCCTTCGCCGATCCGGAGATCGGTTACGGGATCGATCCCCTGACGGTCGTTCGGGTCGCAGAGGAGATCGCCGAGGCCCATGCGGCCGGTGTCGAGATCGCCGTGGTGGTGGGTGGCGGAAACATCTTCCGCGGGGTTTCGCAGGCTGCCAAGGGGATGGATCCTGCTTCGGCCGACTACATGGGGATGTTGGCCACCGTCATCAACGCCCTCGCATTGCGTGACGCATTGGAGAAGGCAGGCGTCCCCACCCGGGTTCAAAGCGCCATAACGATGCAGGAGCTGGCCGAGCCGTACATCAGGTTGAGGGCGATTCGGCATCTCGAAAAGGGCCGTGTTGTGATCTTTGCGGCCGGGACCGGCAACCCGTTCTTCACCACAGACACCACTGCCGCCCTCCGTGCGGTGGAGATGGGGGCCGACGCTCTGCTCAAGGCAAGCAAGGTCGACGGGATCTACGACGCCGATCCAGCCACCAACCGGGACGCCTCGAAGCACGATGAGCTGTCGTACATGGACTTCATCTCCAGAGAACTGAGGGTCATGGACACCACTGCCGTTACGATGTGCAAGGAGCATGGCGTTCCGATCGTCGTCTTCGACATGATCGCCCCGGGAAACATCGTCAAGGCGATCAGGGGCGAGGAGATCGGCACGGTCGTGCACTGACGAGGAGGCAAGATTGATCAACGACCTCTTGAGCGATGCTGAGCACAAGATGGACCAGGCCATCGACCACGTCGCATCGGAGTTTGCGACCGTGCGCACCGGTCGGGCCAATCCTCAGCTCCTCCAGAGGATCACCGTCGAGTACTACGGATCACCGACACCCCTTCAGCAACTCGCTTCGATTTCCGTCCCGGAGCCCCGGCTCCTCGTGGTCCAGCCCTACGACCGATCGACGGTGTCCGACATCGAGAAAGCGCTGCAAGCCTCCGATCTCGGTCTGAACCCATCCAATGACGGCAATGTCATCAGGATCGCCTTTCCTCCGCTCACCGAAGAGCGACGCAAGGACTTGATCAAGGTCGTCAAGAACATGGCTGAGGAGGGCCGGGTCGCGGTCCGCAATATCCGGCGTCATGCCAAGTCCGAGATGGAGGAGCTCCACGGCGAAATATCGGACGATGACATCCGTCGCGGCGAAGATGAGCTTCAGAAGCTGACCGATCGCTTCACTGAGAAGATCGATCAACTCTCGGAGCACAAAGAAGACGAGCTTCTCGAGGTTTGAGCTTGGACGAACAACCGGATCCGGACGAGCAGAAGAGCTTCAATCGCCCGTGGGAGGCCGAGGAGGGCGATGACGACTCCGAGGTGTTCACCCTCCCGGTCGAAGAAGATGACACAGACGCGCCCATCGCCGAAGTGGCCGATGACGTCGAATCCGGAGAGAGCGAAGACGAGCTCTTCGGTCCGGCCAACCTCGACGAATACTCCTCCGATCAATATGTGGGTTCGACCACCCAGGAATACCAGGGGCTGGCCGAAGAGGTGAGTCGAGCTGCCGGCGAGGAGTGGGAGCTGCAGGCAGTCGCCGCGACGGTCCCGGGTGTGGACAGCGGTCTCGTCGGATTCGAGGACGTGACCGGAGGGGTGCGGGCAGAGATCGACGAACAGGTCGAGCTGAGCGAACAGGCTGCGACGAGTGACCTGGCGATGCGTGTGGCCTCGGCATTGGTCATCTTCGGGATGTTCTTGGGGAGTCTGCTGCTCGGAGGTTGGTGGTTCGCCGGCTTCGTCATCCTGGTGATGGTGGTCGCCGTGGGCGAGTTCTATGCGACGGTCAGGGGGGCCGGATATCGCCCGCTGGCATTGTTTGGCCTGCTCGGTGTCCTGTTCATGGGCTTGGGGGCGCAGATATCCGGTGTCGCCGCCATCGCCGGATGGGCGGCCGGTTTCGCCGTGGTGACCGTGCTGTTCCTCTCGGTTTCGGCTCGTCGGCAGCCCCTGGAGGATGTCTCGGTGACGATCGGCGGGATGGTGTGGGTCGGGCTCCTCTCTTTTGCGATTCTCATCGCTGCCGGCCCCAGGCCGGTCGCCGACATCCTGTTCCTCGTCCTGTTGGTGGCGGCAAACGACGTGGGGGCCTACTTCGTCGGCCGTGCCTTTGGACGACGGCCGTTGGCCCCTCGCATCTCACCGCAAAAGACGGTGGAGGGCTTCGTCGGTGGGCTGATCGTCGGTCTCGTGGTCGCCTCGGTCCTGACCACGTTTCCGGCGTGGGAGCCGATCGGGATCGCCAAGGGCCTCATTGCCGCAGGGTTGATCGGTCTGGTGAGCCCGATCGGGGATGCGATCGAGTCGATGGTCAAGAGATCGATGGCCGTGAAGGACATGGGATCTGTGTTGCCCGGTCATGGCGGCATGCTCGACCGCATCGATGGGTTCTTGCTGGCCGCCCCTTTCATCTACTTCCTCTTCAGGGGCTTCGGCCTGCTGTGAATCGCAAGGTCGTCGTCCTCGGGGCGACCGGCTCGATCGGCCGTCAGGCCCTCGACGTGGCCCGCGGTCATGATTTCGAGGTGGCGGCAATCGCAGCTCGTCGGCCATCTGGCGAGCTGGCGGCGTTGGCTGACGAGTTTCCCGAGGCCCTGGTCGCCGTTGCGGGCGGCTCGGGGGAAGAGCGAACCTCATTTGCCGCTTCTGTGGGGAATCAAGTGGAGTTCGGGGCGGAGTCCATTGTTCGGGTGGCATCGATCCCCGACTGCACAGTGGTCAACGGGATCGTGGGAGCGGCAGGGCTCAGGGCCACCGTGGCTGCGCTGGAGACGGGCAACCGGCTAGCCCTGGCGAACAAGGAGAGTCTGGTGGCGGGTGGCCCCGTCGTCTTGAAGGTGCTGGCCGAACACGGTGGAGAGTTGATCCCGGTGGACAGCGAGCACTCTGCGCTCTACCAGTGCCTGGCGGGCGAGAATCTGGCCGATGTGGCTCGCCTGGTGCTCACGGCTTCAGGCGGGCCATTCCGTGGTCGTACGCGGGAAGAGCTCGCCGGGGTCACCGCTGACGAGGCATTGGCACATCCCACGTGGGACATGGGCCCCCGGATCTCCGTCGACTCTGCGACGCTGTTCAACAAGGGCCTCGAAGTCATCGAGGCTCATCACTTGTTCGGCATCGACTACGACAGCATCGACGTGGTGGTGCACCCACAGTCGATCCTCCACTCGGCCGTCGAGTTCATCGACGGCTCCTGGAAGGGCCACTTCGGTTATCCGGACATGAGGATCCCGATCCAGTATGCCCTGACCGCACCAGGTCGAATGGAGTCGAGATTGGGCCCCTTCCAGCTGGCCGGGCGTGACCTGACGTTCGAAGAACCGGATCGAGCGGTGTTCCCGGCCCTCGACCTCGCCTTCGAGGCCGGTCGCAAGAGCGGATCGGCTCCGGCGGTCCTCAACGCGGCAGACGAGGTCGCCGTGGCGGCATTTCTCCAGGGGAGGTTGGGATTCCTCGGGATTGCGGACGTGGTCGAGCGCACCCTCGACAAGGTCGTTTGGCGTGAGCTGACGGGTGTGGACGATGTCCTCGAGGTCGATCGCGAGGCGCGTTCCGTGGCCGCAACCCTCATCCCTGGGGCCTACTGCTAGCCAGTCGCCACGGTTAGCGTGTTGGCATGCTCGGAGGCCTGGCCGCTGCGGCTGCGATCATCCTCTTCGTGACCGCCCACGAGGCGGGCCACTTCCTCGCGGCCAAGGCAGTGGGCATGAAGGCCACCGAGTTCTTCTTTGGCTTCGGGCCCAAGATCTGGTCCACCAAGCGTGGCGAGACGGAGTACGGGTTCAAGTGGATACCACTCGGCGGGTATGTGCGAATCGTGGGGATGAATCCCCTCGAAGAAGTCTCATCGGCCGACATGGGCAGGACTTACCGGGAGAAGAAGTTCTGGGAGAAGAGCGTCGTGGTCCTGGCGGGTGTGGGGATGAACTTCCTGATCGCGTTCGTGCTGTTCTACGGGATCACCCTGGCCAATGGTGTTTCCCGACCGCTGCCGGTCGTGGACGAGATCATTTCGACGGTCAAGGTGGGTGATCAAGAGGTACCCACTCCGGCGCGGGTGGCCGGGCTCCAGCAGGGCGATGTTCTGGTGGCGATCGACGGCCATCGGATCTCGAGCTGGGACGACGTCCCCGACGCACTCTCGGCTGCAGGTGGCGGCCCCACGGAGGTGATCGTGGATCGTGACGGTGCCGAGGTGACCGTGGAGGCGGACCTCATCGAGCGCGACAGCACCACCGGCAGTGGCACCACCGGGTTTCTCGGGGTGTCACCGGTCATCGAGACCTCGAGCCCGGGTGTCTTCGGATCCATCGGAGTGGCCGGTGGACAGGTTTGGCAAGGAATCGGCTTCACATTCCAGGCCATCGGAGACATGATCAAGCCCTCGAGCCTCGCCCAGTACGTCGGGGTGTTCGCCGGCAACACGAACATCGATCAGGAGATCAGGCCGGTGAGCCCGATCGGGATCGTCAACATCGGCAGCCAGACGCAGTCGAACGCCGCCTTCTTCGGCGTTCTCGCCTTCGTCAACGTGATCCTCGCCACCATCAACCTCCTTCCATTGTTCCCTCTGGATGGCGGGCACTTCGCAGTCGCCGTTTACGAGAAGGTCACAGGCCGCGAGGCGAATGTGCGACGACTCGCCCCGGTGGCTGCGGCCGTGATCGGTCTGTTTGCCTTCCTCGGCTTCGTGGCGATCATCCTGGACATCGTCAACCCGATCAGTCTCGGCTGAGCGAGACACGGGTCGGTCGAATTGGGCCCCGTGATGTCTACCGTTGGATGTTGAGATGATCCAACGACGAAGCACCCGTCAGATTCATGTCGGCAAGGTGGCCGTGGGCGGTGATGCCCCGATCTCGGTTCAGTCCATGACCACGACGAAGACCGCCGACGTCGACGGCACTCTCTCCCAGGTCTACGCCCTTGCCGGGGCCGGAGCGGACATCGTTCGCATCACGTGCAATGAGGTCGAGGCGGCGCAAGGTCTTGCCGAGATCGTTCCTCGTTCGCCGGTCCCGATCATCGCCGACATCCACTATCAGTACCGCCTCGCCCTGGCTGCGTTGGAAGCGGGTGTCCAGGGTCTGCGTCTCAATCCAGGCAACATCCGGAAAGAGGATCAGATAAAGACCGTCGCACGCGAGGCCAAGGATCGTGGCGTCCCGATTCGCGTCGGTGTCAATGCCGGCTCTCTCGACAAGGATCTCTTGGAGAAGTTCGGCGGGCCGGTGCCCGAGGCGCTCGTGGAGTCAGCTCTGATCGAGATCCGATATCTCGAAGAGGTGGACTTCGAGGACATCAAGATCTCGGTGAAGCACTCCAACGTGAGATCGATGATCGAGTCGTATCGTCTCCTCTCCGAGACGGTCGATCACCCCTTGCATCTCGGTGTGACCGAGGCCGGGCCGCCACCCGCCGGCCTCATCAAGTCGGTCGCCGGCATTGCCACTCTTCTCAATGAAGGGATCGGCGACACCATTCGCTTCTCGCTGACCGCCGACCCGGTAGAGGAGGCCAAGGCGGGGCGGCAACTCCTGGAGGCACTGGGGCTGAGAGAGCGGAAGGGGCTCGACCTGATCGCCTGCCCCAGCTGTGGGCGGGCCGAGGTGGATGTCATCGATGTCGCCACCCGTGCCCAGGCGGCTCTGGAGGCCGAGAACTTGCCGATCCAGGTCGCCGTGATGGGCTGTGTCGTCAACGGCCCCGGGGAAGCGCGCGAGGCCGACATCGGCATCGCCGCCGGGCGCGGGCGCGGGCATCTGTTCATCAAAGGTCAGGTCGTTCGTGTGGTCCCTGAATCTGAGATGGTCGAGGCCCTTCTCGACGAGGCCCGCAAGCTGGTCGAGGAAGGGGTCGAGAGCAGGCTCGCACATGCGGAGGCAAATGCAGCCGAGATCGCCGCTGCGACACGAGAGGAGCTCATCCAGATCCAGGGCGATGCCAATCGGTCGAAGGATCGGCGGGCCAAGGTGGCTGAAGTGGCCCAAACCGACTGACTTTGCCACAGTAAGGCCCATGCGCTGGTCACGAGCCTTCATACCGACTCTTCGCGAGCCGCCCGCCGATGCCGAGGCGGTTAGTCACAAGCTCCTGGTGCGGGGCGGCTTCATCCGCCAGCTAGCCGCCGGTTCTTACACCATTCTCCCCTTGGGCCAGAGGGTCCGACTAAAGGTCGGCGAGATCATCCGCGACGAGATGAATTCCATCGGGGGCCAGGAGATGGTCCCTCCGACGCTTCACCCTGCAGACATCTGGCGCAGATCCGGTCGTTACGACTTGATGGGCGAGAATCTGTTCAAGCTGGAGGACCGCAAAGGCGCCGAATTGGTCCTTGGCATGACCGAAGAGGAGATCTTCGCACTGACCGCCCTGGAGCTCTTCTCCTATCGCGATCTTCCGCAGATCTGGTATCAGATGCACACCAAGTTTCGTGACGAGCCACGACCCAAGTCCGGTCTGCTCCGGGTTCGTGAGTTCACCATGAAGGACTCCTACACCCTCGACATCGACCGGGCCGGGCTCGATGTCGGGTTCGAGAAGCATCGCCTGGCGTACAAGAAGATCTTTGGGCGGCTCGGCCTGACTGCCGTCGACGTGGAGGCGTCGTCCGGGGCCATGGGTGGTTCCGAGTCGGTGGAATTCGTGGTTCGCAGCGATGCCGGCGAGGACTGGATCGTGACCTGTGAGAAGTGTGACTACCGGGCCAACCTCGAGCGAGCGACTTCCGCGCTCGTCCCTGTCGACGACGGGGAGTCGTCCGAGCTCGAACGGTTTCCGACCCCGGGTTTGCGCACGATCAAGGCCCTGGCCGAGGCTCATCCCGATGTGGCGTCACCAGAACGACAGATCAAGACGCTGGTCTATTACCTGGAAGGTGAGCCGATCTTGGTGCTCCTCAGAGGTGATCACGACCTCCAGGAGCAGAAGCTGCTCGACGCCACCGGAGTCGGGGAGGATTTGAGGGCGGCCACGCCGGAGGAGATCGAGCAGCTGCTCGGCGCCCTTCCGGGAAGTCTCGGCGCCGTCCGGGTCGATGGTCTGCGGGTCATCGCCGACCTGGCCCTGGAGGGCAGGCAAAACATGGTCACCGGGGCCAACGAGGACGATTGGCACTATTCGGGCGTCGCCCTGGAGCGCGACATGAAGGTGGGGGAGTGGGCCGATCTGCGAGCGGTTAGGAGCGGCGAGTCCTGTGCCAACTGTGGGGGGTCGCTGGAGTTGTGGAAGGGGATCGAGGTAGGCCATATCTTCAAGATCGGCACCAAGTACTCCGAGGCATTCGAGGTGTTCGTACAAGATGAGTCAGGTGCGAGCCGGCCGGTATTCATGGGCTCATACGGCATCGGCGTCGAGCGGGGCATGGCGGCCGTGGTGGAGAGCAGTCACGACGACAAGGGGATCATCTGGCCGATCTCGGTTGCTCCCTACGAGGTGGTGATCACCGTGGTCCGCGCCGATGACGCGGGGACGCTGGCTGCCGCCGAGGACCTCTATCGCGAGCTCGACGACGCTGGCATCGAGGTCCTGCTCGACGATCGGGAGGAGAGGCCAGGCGTCAAGTTCGCCGATGCCGAGCTGATCGGGATCCCGTACCGGGTAACCGTTGGCCCCCGCGGGGTCGCCGACGGGAAGGTGGAGCTTACGACACGTCGCACCTTGGAGACCGACGAGGTGGCGATGGGCGACGTGGTCTCGATCCTCGCCGAATCGATCGTCCCGGCCCGTCACGGCTGAGTCGAACCGACCCAGCAATTCCAAGTTGGTGTTCGGTCATCTGGTTTCTGTCCCTGGCGTCTCGTAGGGTAGCGAACATATGTTCGGGAGGGGCATGTGGGAGATTTGAGGGCTGTCGGTTCGGTGTGTTCGAGGGTCTGCTGGCTGCTGATGTGGATGTTTTGAGTGCGGATCGGCTGGCGGATGATCTGGTCGAATTGGAGCGTCTTTCGGGTGTGTTGGAGGCGGCCCGTCTGCAACGGCTGGAAGTCTTCGCCCGTGAGGGATCACATCACAGTCTGGGTTTCCCTTCCGCCACTGCATTCTTGAAGTTTCGCTGTGGGATGGGTGGGGGTCGAGCGCACCGTCTCGTCCATCGGGCGCATACGGCTTGTTCCGTTCCGCATGTGTTCGGAGCCTGGGTGAACGGTCGT
>JBAULI010000246.1:0-8364 GCA_049578105.1 Acidimicrobiia bacterium
TGCGTCGACCATGTGACAATATTTGCATCATGCGACAACTATTGTCAAGACCCGATACGGGTGACACCGGCAGAGCGCGGCAAGGACGATATGGAGGAGTATTCAGCTCGCAGTCGGCTCGAGGACGACCAGGTCGGTCAACGGGAAGAGGTGGCCATCGTCCGATCCGCACACAAGTGCATGTGTCCCCGGGGCGAGATCGAGGGCAGCGACGGTCCGACCGCCGGTGAGTGACCGGCCGTAAAGGCTCACGGTTCCGGTCTGTTGCCAATAGGCCGGGGGCTGGCGGGTCTGCTCGAACTCGGCGGCGTCGGCCTGAACCTGCTCCCATGCGACACCATCGTGGAGGCCACTGGCCACTGTCATGGGCGTCTCGGTCTCATTGATCATTTCAACGACTACTCGTTCCAGGGAGCCCTGGGCATCGAATTCGGACGGGCCGTCGAATGTGCACGTCTGCCCCGTGTAGCGGACCGTCGCCTCGGGAATGGGGATGTCCACGGACATGGGGATACCTCCATTGAGGGTGGACAAGAATGTCTCCTCGAACATTCGGCGGTCAGCGGACAAAGCCACGCGGACTTGCGCACCGTCCGGCGTCTCAATGAGGGCGCCGTTGCGGTCTCTCGGCTCCTCCACCACCGCGACGCTTCGGACTTCGGTTGTCAATACTTCCGGATGGACAATGGACACCGCGGCAAGGGGGTCCCAGAAGAAGTATGAGCCGCCTTCCAGGTTGTAGTCGTTTCTCGTGAAGAACTCGTAGACCAGGTCGGCCGCAGGCGTGCTCCTCGCCGACTGCAACGCCTCGTAGAAGAAGATGGTGGCTGGGACGTCGTTGGTCGCATCAAGCGGGACCAGTTGCACCGGGACACCCGCTTGAAGAACGGAGTTGGCTGCCACCGGGTCGACCCACAGGTTCCACTCCGCGGCGTACGCAGGGGCGACCGAACCGTTGACTTCGAGGGCTCCACCCATAGCCACGATGCCCGCCAGGTTGTCGACGATCTGCGGCCGCAAATCGAGGGCCGCTGCGATGTTGGTCATCGGACCAGCCACCAACAGATGCACAGGCTGGTCTGCGGACTCGATCGTCTCGACGAGCAGCCCGACGGCGTCGCCGTCTACCGCGCCCGGGATCATGGCGACGCCCAAGTCCTCGGCGAGCTGGTCAGCGCCGGCCCGCCATTCCTCCGGGAAGGCGTTCGCACCCGCCGTCGGGTTGGACTGGCCACAGGCGACCGGGATCTCCTCATGTCCTGCATACTCGAGGATCGCAGCCGCGTTGGAAGCGCCTTGCGGGCAATGGGCCAGTCCGGTGCCGCTCACAGTCACTGCCATCAGGTGGACGCCGGGTGCTTGCAGGAGATAGAGGAGGGCCATCATGTCGTCCGGGCCGAAGTCGCCGTCGAACACCACCGGCATGTTCCCTTCGGCAGGCACGGAGTCAGTCGAGCTGGTCGTGTCGACCACACCGGCGGTGGTGGAAGGGGGGGAGACCTCTCCCGATGTGCAGGAGGCCGTGATCATTGCTAGAACGGCCACTCCGCAGAGCAGTCGCGTTGGAAGTTGCTTTCTCATTCAGGCTCGTACCCCCACTCCAACGGAGAACTCCACTTTTGGTCTCATCTTCTTGCCTTGCACAGTGTCGGCATCTATCCGCTGGGATCGATCACCGGTTCCGAATATGTCCCTGAGGTCCGTGGCTCCTTGGAGTCACGGAAGCCACAACTCGTTGTGGGGTCGAATCTGATGAGGCGAGGGATGGACCCGCCAGGGCCGAATGTCCATTTCTCCGAGGTCGTATGCCAGGGATGATGTGCAGCTGAATGGCCAAGCGGGTCGCCGGCCGGGACCGACAGCGGCGTGGGCGAATTGTCCGGCCTCCCCCATCGAGGGTCCTGGCGGGTCTCCTGGCGCCCTACCCGCAACGAGCACGCCGCTTCGGCGGGCTCAACCAAGATGACCGGCTGGGCCGATGACAGGTGACGCCGCTACGCCCTAGACGGTGGCCGGGATGGCGTAGAAGAGGATCGCCAGGAAATGCAGGGTGCTCCCGGCGATCACGAGGACGTGGAAGAGCTCGTGGTATCCGAATGTGCGGGGGAAGAGACGTGGGCGCTTGCTGGAGAAGATGACCACTCCGACGGTGTAGGCAAGCCCGCCGAGGGCGATGAGGCTGATGGCACCGAAGCCGAGCCGTGACCACACCCAGGGCATCCAGATCAACGCCGACCAACCCATGATCATCTGAAGCGTCACCGAGAGACTGGTCCTGACCTTGGGCATGGCGGCCTTGAGCACGATCCCGGTGACTGCGATCCCCCATACCACTGTCAGCGCCAGGACGAGTTTGGTGCCTTCCAGAGAGGCAAGGGCGATGGGGGTGAAGGTGCCGGCGACCACGAGGAAGATCATCGAGTGGTCCACCCTCTGAAGACGCCTCTTCCATGTGGTGCTCCAAGGAATGGAGTGATAGAGCGTCGAGACGGTGTACATCGACACCAGGGCGCCACCGAACAAGAGCGCACCGATGACGGCCGGGCCGCGACCCCAGGCGCGATCGAGCAGCAGGGCCAGACCGATGGAGGCGGCCAGGGCCGCCGCACCATGGAGGAACCCTCGAATCGGGTTTTGCATCTTCCCGAGTGTGAGACGCTCCATTCGCCCACAGGCTATCCGGCCGGCGCCCCAAACCACGGGGAGTCGACCCGGGCCGAGCGACCCAAACTTCGGGCCGGCCCCGAGAACGCAAGTACATTGGAGGACCGCAATGGCACTTGGCCTTCTCTACCGG
Source organism: Acidimicrobiia bacterium (assembly GCA_049578105.1). GTDB lineage: Bacteria > Actinomycetota > Acidimicrobiia > Spongiisociales > ZC4RG35 > JARDZU01. The sequence goes on from JBAULI010000246.1 coordinate 2,798, forward strand.
GTCTACGAGCGAAACCTGATCAGGGACCTCGACAGATCGCGTCTGCCGCGCCATATCGGGATCGTGCTCGATGGCCATCGGCGCCACGCACGCGAGGAGAGGCTCCCCACCTACGAGGAGAGCTATCGGGTGGGCATGCGCCGATTCGAGGAGTTCCTGGGGTGGGCTCACGAGCTCGAGATCCCCGCGGTGACCGCCTGGGTCCTCTCACGGGAGAACCTGGCCCGCCCGGAGGAGGAGCTCGAGCCCTATTTCGAGGTGCTGGTCGAGCTATTCGAGCGTCTCCCCGCCCTGTGCGCCCAATACGACATGGGCATCCGTTTCATCGGCAGTCTCGACCTCCTCCCGGATCGGCTGGTCTCGGCCGCGAAGAACGCCGAGGAGGCACAACCGTGGGGCACGCGTCGTCTCAACATCGCCATGGGATACGGGGGACGTCAGGAAATCGTGGATGCCGCCAAGGATTTGGTGGCCAAGCTGGTCGCCGACGGGACCGATCCCGCAGAGATCCCCTCACGAATCGATGCCGACTCTCTCGCCTCCCACATGTACTCCGCCGACGTCCCCGACCCGGACCTGCTGATACGCACCTCTGGAGAGTCCCGACTCTCGGGTTTCCTCCTCTGGCAGTCCGCCTATGCCGAATTCGTCTTCGTCGACGTCAACTGGCCGGCGTTTCGACGGGTCGACTTCCTACGCGCCCTGCGCGACTTCACCAGCCGCGAGCGCCGATTCGGCAAGTAGTCGTGGCTGTGCCCCCGCGCTAGTCGCGCTCCTGGAGACGTTTCGCCGACACCAAGGCCCGCTCGATGTCCTCGGGGGGCAGGCCCGATCCTTCCATGGCGGCTATCGCCAGGGCCGCTTCCTTCTTCAGAGCCCCCGTCCTCGCCTCCATCCCGGCGTCCTCGAGCTCGATGATGAGGTCACCGAGGACCTCGAGAAGCGTCGAGATCACGGAGACCTGTCCGCTGCCGGCGATGCGGATCTCCGCAAATGAGGCGTGGACCAGGTCAGACATGGATGGGTCGGCCGCCAGGAAGACCCGCTGCTGGTCGGGTCCGATCCGCACCCTGTTGGGCTGGTCCCTGGTCAGGAGCTCGCGAAGGGGGAGCTTCAGTTGGTGGAGCACATCGACCGCGGTCGTGGGGTCGTTGATACCCGGAGAGAGCGCCTTGAGCGCGATGTCGACCAGGAGACGCATCCCGAAATAGGGGTCGGCGTCGATGCTCCGGTCGCGTCGCATCGTCACCGCGGAGCGGATCTGTCTCGCCAGCTCGTCCGATGGCTCGGAGTCGGTCCAAATGGTGATCAATCGGTCGCCGGATGACACTGCCTCGCCCCGACGCACCTCCACCCGGGCGTTGGCTTCTCGTGGGAGAACCTCGGCGATCCTCTCGGCGTCGATCTCGAGGACGAAGCCCGAGCGCTTTGCGCTCACCGATCGGGACTCGCCTTCGGGCATCCCGCCCCTGGGCTCGTTCTTTCTCATGTCGGAGTGCCGGCGGTCGCGACGAATCGTGTCGAGCGTCTGCTCGGCGATTCCCCGGATCACGCTGTCTATGTGCATGCGTCGCAGCGAGTGGTCGATGTAGGCGACGATGGCGATGACCGAGAACACACCCATGAGGATCGAGAAAGTCACCGACAGACTGGCGATTTGACCCCCGACCTGGGTCTCGAGGGTTCCCAGACCGGCCAGGACGAAGAGGCAGAAGGTGAAGGTCCCGATGGTGAACCCGATGACGAACTGTTGGAAGCGGTCTTCGAAGAAGCCCTTCACCGCCCTTGGTGAGTACTGGCTCGCCGCGATCTGGGTGGACAGCGAGGTGATCGAGAAGACGATCGCCGCAACGGTGATGGTCGCACCGGCCACGGCCGTGACCGTCGTCCTGGCGCCACTCACCGTTGACCACACCATCAGCGGGAAGCGGGTGATCTCCGATCCGAGGTCGCGGTCCAGGTAGACGGTGATGAAGGCCAATCCACCGCAGAGGACGATGATGACGAGCGGGATCAAGAAGAGACTCTCCCGAATCGTTCTTCCCAAGGCTCTGACTGCGTCCACGAGCCCAGGCTAGGGCGAGGGGTACCATCCCTCCGTCGTGAGCCTGGCCCTACCACCCGTTGGCACCCGTGGCGTCGAGATTCCCAAGGCGGTCCGGCCGATCGTGAGGGCGATGTCATGGACGGGGAGAGTGATGTTCCGTCTCGGGGTCAAGATCCAGGGTCGGCCGCTTCTTCGTTTGATCACCGTTGGCGCCCGTTCGGGAAAGCGCCGCCTGACCGTGCTGGGCTGGTTTCCCGACGACCGGCGGCCGGAGTCCGTCCTGGTCGTCGCCTCCAACGCCGGCTCGGCCCGTCATCCCGGGTGGGCACACAACCTGGTTGCCAACCCGGGCCAGGCGATGGTCGATCTCGGTGAGGGTGAGGTGGCGGTCGACGCGGAGTTGCTCTCGGCGGAGGAGCGGGCTTCCGCCTGGGCCAAGGTGGTCGAGCTCGCACCCGGGTACGGGTCATATACCGAGAAGACCGACAGGGAGATCCCGATCTTTCGACTCACCCCTCGCATTTAGCTCCCCAGCGCTGGTCAGATGCTGATCATCCCGGGATGGAGGTGCGAGACGTCACCGAGCTGACGAAGTGAGAACGACCAGCCGGTGCTGATGCGAGTCATGGTGAGTCGTGACACTCCGGTGTGGGGTTGTCGGAACCGCTCCCACTCCCAGGGTACCGGCTCGAGGCCCAGCAGATGGCCGAGGATGATGGCATTGGTGCCGGCGTGGGCCACGACGACCACCCTCTTCTCCGGGTCGTCGAGGTCCCATAGGTGACGATGCTCCGTCTGGGTCGGGAAGATCCCGTGTGAGCGGAGGGTGTCCTCGAGCCCGGTGACGACACGTTGATGAAATGCCCGGAACGACTCCCCGCCGGGCAGGCCATCCCACCACTCGTCCATCGACCGGTAGGCAGCCTCCTCGAACGCGTTGTCGATCTCCTCGACCGGAGAGCCCTCCCAATCGGGCGGGTTGTTTATCTCTTGAAGCCAGTCGTAGGTCTCCGTTTGCGTGTGCAGCTCATCGTGCACCGGCTCGGCGGTGCGCATGGCGCGTTTCATCGAGGAGACCCAGAGCTCGTCGACCCGATCCAGGGAGGCGAGGCGATGAGCGACACGCTTCGCCTGTTCCAGGCCCAACTCGGTGAGGTCGGGGTCGTTGCGCGCGATCCGGCCCGGTGCCCAGTCGGGTTGCCCGTGGCGGACCAGAAACATGTCCATGGCCTGAAACCTACCGATATCGGCGACCTGGTCATACCGGTGCCACAGCCAATACGATGTCAGTGTGTCCCGCCAAGCTCTCATCGACCACCTCCGCGCTCACGCCCTTCGCACCGACGGGCCCTACAAGCTCCGCTCGGGCGCCACATCCGATTGGTACCTGGATGCGCGGCAGACGACTTTCAACGGGGAAGGGGCGGGCATCGTGGCAGAAGCGGTGCTGGAGATCCTCGATCCGGAGGTGGAGGCAACCGGTGGCATGACCATGGGGGCCGACCCGATCGCGGTGGCGGTGGCGCTGATGGCGCACACCCGGGGCAGGGAGCTCAACGCCTTCTCGGTCCGAAAGACGGCGAAGACCCATGGAATGGGCGGTCGTCTCGTCGGCCCGGTGACATCCGGGATGGCCGTCGCCATCCTGGAGGACACCACGACGACGGGTGGCGCGGCGCTCGACGCCGCAGAGTCCGCCAATGCGGCGGGCCTTCGGGTGATCCAGGCGATCGCACTGGTCGACCGCTCAGGCGGGCGGGCGGCCGAGGCCTTCGACTCCTTGTCGATCAACTACACCGCCCTCGTCCTGCCCTCCGACCTCGGTGTCGAGTGATGAGGGTGGTGGTTCAGCGGTCTGCATTCAGGATGTGGCTGCTGGCGATGGGCGGCATACCGCTCCTCGTGATCTCTATCGACGTTCTCACCAATCGTCGGATCACCAACTGGCTCCGTGAGCTGATCTTCAACCCCAACGACACCCAGATCTTCGAGCCACGTGACGTGATCTGGGCGTGGGCGCTGCTCCTCTTCTCCTCTTTTCTCGTCATATGGGGGTTGAAGGAGCTCTTCGTCCCGACCAAGGTCCTCGAGGCCAGCGACAAGGGGCTCCTGGTCAAGCTGCGTGGCCCATTTCAGAGAAGCGACCTGATTCCCTGGGAGCACGTCGTGGACATCAAGGCCGGGGAGATGTACGACGAGGAGGACATGCTCCTCCTATTGCGGATCAGTGTCCTGGATCGCGGGGATCTGCCAGAGCACCCGTGGAACGCGCGATGGGTGGAGTCGAGAGTCCTCGGCCTGCTCAGCGAGGACTGGTCCACGCCTCCGGCCGAGGCGGCGGAGAAGCTGGCCCAGTACGCAGTTGAAGCGGCAAAACGCGAGGCCAAGGCGCGCACGGTGCGTCTGTGGGATCCCACACCGTGAGACTCGTCGGGGCCCATGTTCCCTCCTTGCACCCGCTGGACGAGGCTGAGGAGAGAGGCGCCGACCTGGTCCAGATATTCCTCTCCAACCCGCAGTCCTGGAAGAAGCCGGTCACCCGGCCCGACGCCGAGAGCCTGAGGACGGCGTCGATACCGATCTATGTCCACTCCCCGTACTTGATCAATGTCTGTGCCGACAACAACAGGGTGCGAATCCCGAGTCGGAAGATCCTCCAGGACACCTGTGACGCCGCCACCGAGATCGACGCGGCGGCCGTGGTCGTGCACGGTGGTCACGTAACCGGTGATGGCCCGCAGGAAGAGGGGATCGACCGTTGGCGCAAGGCCCTCGATCAACTCGAGACCGAGATGCAGGTGCTCATCGAGAACACCGCCGGTGGGGACAAGGCCGTCGCCAGACGGGTGGAGTGGATCGCACGCCTCTTCGAGGTCATCGGCGAATATGACGTCGGCTTCGTTCTCGACACCTGTCACATCTGGGCCGGGGGCGAGCCACTCGACGACCTGGTCCCCCGTGTGATGGAGGCCACGGGCCGTATCGACCTGGTGCACGCCAACGACTCCAAGGATCCCTTCGACTCGAGACGTGACCGTCACCAGAATCTCGGCAAGGGAGAGATCCCTCCCGAGCTCCTGGCGCAGGTCATCGCCGAGACGGAGGCCCCTGTGGTCGTGGAGACACCAGGAGGCCCGGCCGATCAGGCGGCGGACATCGAGTGGGTGCGCTCGATCGTCTGAGCCACGCGCCACACCTCGAAATACGGGCCGTCGGTCGAAGTAACCTCCTGCCATGAGCGAAAAAGTGACGGTTCCATCGATTCGGTCCCGCAAGGGCGGGCCCCGGATCACCATGGTGACTGCCTACGACTACCCGAGCGCCCGGATCGCCGACCAGGCCGGTGTGGACATCGTCCTGGTGGGGGACTCCGCCGCCAATGTGGTCCACGGGATGGCCACCACCCTCGAATTCGGCATGGACGAGGTGATCATGCACGCCCGTGCAGTGAAACGCGCCGAACCAAAGGCCCTCTTCGTCGTCGACATGCCCTGGCTCAGCTTCCACGTGTCCCCCGAAG
>JBAULI010000247.1:0-4301 GCA_049578105.1 Acidimicrobiia bacterium
GCGGTTGCCGCACCTGGATCGGAGGCCGAGGTCGAGTTCGAGAAGCTGGCCCGGGCTGTGATCGAGAAGAGACCGCGCATCAGGAAGAACCCTGCGCTGGTGATCAATTGAGCGCAAAGCGAAGTGCCCTGGCATCCGGCTTTGCCGGGTGGTTCTTCGGGCTCGCCGCCACGATCCTCCTCGTTGGCGTGTGGGGCCGGGCCGTCGTCAGCGACACGAGCGAGCTGGCCAACTCATTGAGCCCCCTCTCGACCAGCCGGCTGGTGGCCGACAGGTTCGCCGGATGGTTGGAGACGGAGTTGGTGGACTCGGGGGTGGACGATGCCACTGCGGCCGCCTCGACCCAGGAGGCCATGGCCAGCCCGACACTCACCCCGATCCTGGCCGATCTCGTCGGTCAGGCCGTCATGGCGGCGGCATCCACCGACCCGGCCGGGTCGGTTGTGGATGTCGCATCCGTGTTGACGCCGGTGGCGGGCGAGATCACCGTGTCTCTCAACGAGGCCGGGGTTCCGGCATCGGACGCTCAAGTCGCCGCCGCCATCGAACAGCTCGATCCCATCGTCATCCGACAACCGAGTCAGAGCGCTCTGGTCGGGCCGGCCTCCCCTCTGGCGACTCGATTGGGCACTGCCGCCATCCTCGCGATCCTCACCATGGTCGGCGCCGGCGCCGTCTACGTGATGGCCGCCGAAGATCGGATGGCAGGCATCAGGAGCCTGTTGACCAGATTTGCACTTGGCGCCCTGTCCTTCTCCATCTTCCTGCGCATCGGGTCCTGGATCACAGACCCGCGTGGCGGGAGGGCGCCGGTCGGGGAGACCGTCTCGCTGTTGACGGGATCGAAGTGGACGGTCCCTGCCGTCATCGGTCTCGTCGCGATGTCGATCGCGGTGGTCTTCTGGATCTTCCGGCGCCGGGTCAAACTGGTGGCAGCGTTCCCGTCGCAGCCCGCACCACCCACGTCGCCAGTAGCAGGAAAGCACTCGACAGCAGAAGCAGGTTGACGGTCCGGTGACCCATCGGGGGTACCCGCCCTGAGCGACGCAGCAGATACCACGCCCAGGCGCCGAGGCCCATCACCAAGATCATCGGCGACAGAGGGTGCAATGTCATCGCAGATCCGATGTCGCCGTGTAACAGATGAGACAGCGCCCTCGTCATGCCACACCCGGGACATGCCATTCCGGTGAGCAGGGCGAAGGGGCAGGTGGTGGGCCCATGTTCGAATGGGGCCATCATCGCCAGCGCCGCGATCCCGATGACCGGCCCGGCCACGATCAGGCGATCGCGCCATGCCCGCGTCATCTGAGGATGTCGACCCGTGTCACCAGCACACCGGTGACGAACAGGATCCCGGCGATCACACCCACCGCCAGCAGCACCGTTCCGATGATTCCCAAGATTCGCGCTGCGTTCGCCGTCCCCTCGTTGGTCGGGTTGCGCATGCCTGATCGGATCGCCTCGAGCTCTTTGTTCGCCATGACCCAGGCGGCAATGCCCAGTGGTTGGCAGCAGACGACTCCGAGGATTCCGAGGACGAGGGCGGTGGATGCCTGACTTGGCTCGGCATATGCGGGAGACTCGGGAAAGCTCATGTCGGGGACCCTATCTCCCGATCCGATCCAGGGTGCGATAAAGGATGGACGCCGGGCCGAGGAACCATGGGTTGCCGTTGTAATAGAGCCTCGTGGTGTGAGGGACCTTGGTAAACGGGCTGGGCGGGTCCTCACCGAGCAGCATCCCGGCGAGGTCGTGCCCGAGCAGGGTGGAGAGACCCACGCCATGGCCGCCATAGCCCATTGCGTACCAGACCCCGTCGATCCGGCCCATGTGTGGGACGAGATCGAACGGCACTCCGAGTCGCCCACCCCAGACATGGGTGATCTCGCAATCCTCCAGACCCGGGAAGTATCCCAACATCTGTCGTCTCAGGTCGGCCGCCGACTCCTCCAGGTCGAGACCTGGATGCAAGTTCCGACGGCCACCGACGAGGATTCGGTCGTCGGGTGTTCGCCTCATGTAGTTGAGCAGTCGCTTCTTGGTGTATGTCATGGAGCCTGACGGGAACACCGAAGCGGCGCGCGAGCCGAGCGGCTCCGTGACGATGATGTAAGACCCGATGGAAACCACTCGATTGCCCAGGCCCGGTGTGGGCTCGGCGGTGGTGTAGCCGTTGGTGGCCTGAATCACCTCGCCGGCTCTTATTGCTCCGAGCCCGGTCTCCACGTCGAAGCCTGGGTTGCGTGACTGGACCGAGATGGCGCGGCAGTGGTCCACGAGAACGACCCCGGCCGCCGCCGCCGTCGTTGCGAGGCCGAAGACGAATCTGGCTGGTTGGATGCCAAAGCCCTCCGGCTCGAACAGCGCAGTCGTGAAGAACTCACCACCGACGATCTCACCGATGCGGTCCTGGCCGATGACCTCCCAATCCACTCCGAGATTGCTCTCGTACCACCGGACGCTCTGCTCGAAGGCGAGACGGGAGGCGTCTCCACGTCCCAGTGCCGCCATGCCACCTCGGGCGATCTTGGCATCGATGCCTTCCTGGTCACACATGTCGGAGACGATGTCGACCGATCGCACCGTGGCATGCCACATCTCGTGACCCAATTCGGGGCCATGCCGATCGAAGATGTGCCGGATTCCCGCCTTGATGTCGGGTGACACCATCCCGCCGTTGATCGAGGATGCCCCCGACGCGATCTCAGCGGCGTCGATCACCACCACGGATCGGCCGGCACGGGCAAGACGCAATGCGGCGGACAGGCCGGTCAGACCGGATCCGATGATGAGGTAGTCACACTCGGTCGGAAGGGACCCGGTCAATCCCTCGGGGCGCGGGTACTCGTCGACCCAGAGCGGAACCTGCTTCACAGACTGGAGAGACCCTCTTGGAACAGCGACGCCATCTCCGCCACCTGGTCGGAGGTCATGATGAAGGGTGGGGAAACCTGGAGTGCCCCGCCTCCCATGGCCCGAGTGAGCACTCCGGCTTCCCGGCAAGCCGTCGCGGCCCGGGCCGGAAGCGTCTCGTCCTCGCCCACGGCGAGCTGCACCGCGGTCAGGGCGCCGACACCGCGTCGTATGTGATCTACTGCCGGCAGGTCTTCCAAGGGGAGGAGGGCGTCGTACAGCTCACCCTCCAACTCGGCGGCGCGGGTGATCAGACCTTCCCTCTCCAGGATGTCCATCACGACGATGCCGGCAACACACGCCGTGGCATGCCCCGAGTACGTGTAACCATGCCGGAACATCAAGCCGGGCGTGTCGAAGAACGGCGCCGCCACCCGAGGGGACGCGATGACCCCGCCCAGTGGGGCGTAGCCGCAGGTGACGCCTTTGGCAAAGGTGATCAGGTCCGGCTCGAGGTCGAAGCGATTGGCGGCGAACCAATCGCCGGCGCGGCCAAAGCCCGTGATCACCTCGTCGGACACGTAGAGGCCCCCCGCCTGTCTGATCATGTCACGGACGCCCTTCAGATATTCCGGGCTCACCGGTCTGATCCCCCCCGCACCGATCACGGGCTCGACGAACATGCCGGCGATCCGGTCCGCCCCTGCATGGTCGATGGCCTTCTCGACTGCTTCTGCGTCGTCATAGGGGACGACGACCACGTCTTCGACGAGATCGCCGCCATAGCCGGCCTTGTTGGGCTCCATCCCGCCGAGAGACGTGCCGTATGGATGCATGCCGTGATAGGCCCACTCCCTGGAGATGAACACCGTCCGCTCCGGCTGACCGACGGCATTGAAATAGCGCCGGGCCATCTTGGCCGCGGTGTCGACGGCGTCCGAGCCCCCGGATCCGAAGAACACCTTCGACCCCGGGTCCGGCGAGACCGCTGCGATCTTGCCGGCCAGGTCGATCGGCGGTCTCGTGGCGTAGTCGATGAAGGCGTGGAAGGCGGGGATCTTCCTCATCTGCGCATCCATTGCCTCGACGATCTCGTCGCGCCCGTAACCCACGTTCATGTACCAGAGCGATGCGGCCGCATCGAGATAGCGACGACCCTCCTCGTCGAAGACATATATGCCCTCGCCACGGTCGATGATGAACGGCGCGTGCTGCACCTTGGCCATTTCTGCAAACGGGTGCCAGAAGGACGACATCCCGGTGAGGCTAGTTGCGGACGAGGGCGATGATCACCAGGACCGTCCGAATTGCCCCGCACGATCAGGCGGCTCGTCTGACCCCGAGAGGACGCAGCCGGGGGTGTCTCTGCCCGTTACGCTGCCCCGATGCCAGCGGACCTCGTGTTTCTCAACGGCCCGATCTTCACCGCCTCCCCAGCTCGACAC
>JBAULI010000248.1:0-8781 GCA_049578105.1 Acidimicrobiia bacterium
ACCCCGGCGATCTGCGGGTCGAAGTAGGACAAGAGCTCCTGCAGCCCGAGGAAGTACCACGGTGCCTTGGACGGGTTCGGCGTGGCGTTGAAGTTTGCCGGGTCGAGAAGCGGCGAATGGATTATCACGGCCATGATCACCAGAAGCCCCGTGATGGCCAGCAGGGCACCGAACTCCATCAGCATCAGGTGCGGCCAGGTATTCACCTTGTCCGCCGGCTCGGCCTTTACGTTTTGTATGGCGCGGGCCTTGACCACCGTGAGGAGGCGCTGGGTGCGGACCCCTTCGGGGGCGCCCTTCGGCGGCACGACCGGACGTGCGGTCACCACCGAAGCCACCCTCCCATTGCCCGACCCGTTCCCCGAGGAGTCAGGACGTTCTTCGACTGCGGTAGCCACGCCCGCCGGGACCGGCTCGGGGACCGGATCGGTCAACTCGGGGGCCTCGGTGGGCGGTGCCGGTGAGACCTCGGGCTCGGACGTCACCTCGACTTCGGCGTCGCCGACGGGTGACTCCTCCGTGGGTGTCTCCTCGACCGGCTCCGGCTCGTCCTCGATCTCCTCGAGCGCCTCTTCGATGGTCTCCTCGGCTTCGGCGGTCTCCTCGGGCTCGGTCCTTGTCGAAGGCGGTGGCGTCGGCGGGGCCTCGCCTTTCATCTCGGCGAGAACCTGCTCGACGGGTATGCCCAGAGCCTTGGCCTTCGCCTCGGCCGATCTCCTCAGGAGACTCTCGGGGATTTCAGTCATCGCACGCTCCTCATCACAGCGGCCCGGAGATTCCGCCGTCTTTCCGCACCCTCCAGAAATGGACGGCGAGGAAGATCACCAGGATGAACGGTAAGGCAAGGACGTGCAGAACGTAGAAGCGCAGCAACGTGGCCGCGGAGACCTCGACGCCGGCAAGCAAGGCGAATTTGACCTGCGCCCCCACCACAGGAACAAATCCGGCCATGTTGGTGCCGACGGTCACCGCCCAGAGCGCCAACTGGTCCCAAGGAAGCAGATAGCCGGAGAAAGAGAGAAGGAGGGTGAGGAACAGGAGGACCACTCCGACCACCCAGTTGAATTCGCGTGGCGGCTTGTATGCCCCGTGATAGAAGACACGGCTCATGTGCAAGAAGACCGATAGCACCATGAGGTGCGCCCCCCATCGGTGCATGTTGCGGACCAGTGAGCCGAAGGCGACGTTCGTCGATAGAGCCTCGATGTCCGCATAGGCGCTGTTGGCCGACGGCGTGTAATAGAACATCAGGAATATCCCGGTGATGGTGAGCAGGATGAACAGGAAGAAGCTGAGACCTCCCAGACACAGGGTGTAGGAGAGCCGCACGCCATGCCGCTTCACCTTCACCGGGTGCAGGTGATAGAGGACGTTGTTCATCACGACATAGGAGCGGTTTCTCGGGCTGTCCGAGTAGCCCTTCTTGAAGGGCGAGCCCGGGCGGAGGATCGACTCGGCCAGCTGTGAGCTCCACAGCTTCTCGTTCGTCTCCTTTATTCGGTCCAGAAGACCCGTCTTGCCGTTTCCGTTAGCCAAAGCCTCTCCTACCAGCGCATCCCGTATGAGTAACCATTCTTGAAGTCTCTCTGACCTGTGTCGAAATCCCATGGGCGCCGGTCCAATCCGAGCTCGGTCGCCTGCTCGGCAAGCGATCCCTCGAACTTGCCCAACGAGATGACCCCGGTAGGACAACGGTCGATGCACAACTGACACCGGGTGCACTCGTCCTCGTCGACGATGAAGAACCCATAGTTCTGCGGATCGTCGTCCGGATGATCCACGTTGATGCTCTCGGTGATGGCATCGAGCGATAGATAGTGGATGCACTTCCAGGGGCAGATGTCGACACAGCCCTCGCAGAGGATGCATTCGGACTGGTCGATGTGGAGGAATTGCTTGGGGCGCAGCTTGTCGGTGAAGTAGTCGCCTTCGACGAGTGCCAGCTGATAGTCATCCCTGATCGGCGGGATCTCATCGACGACTCCCTTGGGCATCAGGATCCACCCTTGAGCAGCGGCCGCCCGTAGGGCGACTTGGGCTCGGGCTTCTCGGCCGAGGCGGGGCGGCCCGCTCTCATCTTCTGGATCTGCAACGCCAATATGGCCCCACCGGCCAGCATGACGATGTGATAGCCCATCGAGATCGAGTCCTTGATGACCCCATACGAGATGTCGACGTCATTTCCCAGAACCAGGAAAGACGGCACCGTGAAGAACACACGCTGAGACGACCAGTCGAGGTCGGTCTGCGCAAAGCTGAGCCACTCCGAGGGGATCATGCCGAAGATCAGGACGAGCTCGAGCCAGGTGATGAATGCGGCGAAGACCGCGCGTGCCCAAGTCATCTTCTGATTGAGCACCCAGACCATGAGGGCACCCGCGATCAGCATCTGCGACGACGCCCCCGAGATCAGATAGCCGATGCCCTTCCACAGGGACCCTCGGGGGATCCAGCCGAACACTCCACCAGGAGCGTCGTGTGGGAGGCTGGCGTTGTGGATCCAGATGACACCGACCACGAGCGCGGCGAAGCCAAGGCCAAGGAGTCCGTATCCGATGCTCTTGCGACGGGCGTCGCTCAGCTCAGCCAGTCGGTACATATCTGGAAGTCGGTAGCAGATGGCATATGGCTGTCATCAAGTTTCTACCACAATGACGGGCTCCACATAGAACCTGGCCGAGGCTCGAACACCACGGCGACGCCAAAGCGGCACCCATCCCCGAAGTAGTTATGCTCCCGCCGTCGCGTTCCTGAACGAGGAAACCGGTGGCCACAACCCAAACAGCTGACATCAGAGCCCTTCTTGGAGGTGGCGCCGACGAGGACCGAGTCGTCGCCGCGCACTTTCTGATCGGCGCACTCTTCTTGGGGCTGGCGGGCGCATTGGAACTTCTCGCCCTGTTCTCACTCAAGTTCGCCGGCATCTCCCCGATCAGCTTCGGACGGGCAGAGAACATGGCGAATGTGGTCGTGATGCTCGGATTCATCGTCATCTCATTGATCGGCGGCGTCTATTACGTGGTCCCCCGTCTCACCGGGGCCCGCCTTTGGCGAAAGGAGCTCGCCCTCGGGGGGCTGCTCCTCATCTCGGTGATGGTGGTGCTCGACGTACTGGCCATCTTCCTCGGGCTCGGCTCAGGGAGACAGCCACTAGGTCTTCCCTGGTGGCTCCACATACCCATGGCATGTCTCCTCTTCGTCCCGACGGTGATCACTCTCATGACCATCAGGGAGCGGGAGGAAACTCGCAGCTTCGTCTCCCTCTGGTTCGTGATCGGTGGCGTCACCTGGCTGCCCTTGCTCTACCTCGTGCATTTCGCAGGTGAGCTGCCGTTCGTTTCTGAGCTCGCCAAGACCTACTCCGACCTCTTCTTCACCGCCGGCTTCGTCACCATGGTGGTGTTCGCACTCGGCTCGGGTCTCTTCTACTACACGGTGGTCAAGGAAGTGGACGTCGCCCTGGCCTCGAGGCCCTTGGCGACGGTGGGATTCTGGTCCTTCGGCTTCGCCGCAGCATGGTGGGGGGTCTCCCAGCTGATGTTCGGGCCCGGCCCTGGATGGGTCGACGGCACGGCCGCCGCCCTGGGGCTCGCCTTCCCCATCGGCGCTTTGGCGAATGCATCCAATGTCACCATCACCCTCCAGGGGCATTGGGCAGACCTCAGGGAGAGGCCTGGGGTCATCTCGGGTGTCATCGGTCTCTATCTGGGCGTCGGCGTTGCCATCCTCGCCTCCCTGGCCTCCTTCCCCGCCGTCGGCTCTGCGGCCGGCCTCACGGCGTTCTGGGAAGGCATCCAGTACACCGCCCTGTTCGGTGTCGGGACGCTTCTCGTCGCCGGTTTGACCTTCGAAGCGCTTCCACGAGTGACCGGCAGGGAGATGCGCTCGTTGGAGCGGCCCAACTCCTTCAACCGGCTCACCGTCATCGGGGTGGTCGGTGTCCTGGCGACGATGGCGGCCGCCGGGTTGGTGAGCGGCTATTCGTGGATAGCCGGCTCCAACAGCGCGGCGTATGTCGACACAGGCGACGGTTGGGCTGCGGGAGCGGGTGCGGTGGAGCCGTTGATGCTGGTCGCCTTCGCGTTCGGGATAGTCGCCTTCCTCGGGCAACTCGCTTACGTCTCGACCGTGGTCGGGACCATCACGACGGGCAGGCCGGTGCCACAGGAGATCCTCGTCGAGGCGGACGATGGGGCGAATGATGAGTGATCTTTCTGCAGCCGCCCAGGCTCTAGGTGTTCCCGAGGCCATCGTCCAGAGATCGGCGCAGGCGCGGGCCGTGGAAACGGGCATGTCGGTCGACGAAGTGCTCTCGCTCTGGGCGGGAGGAGAGGCAGCCCCGGCGGCGACCGCCACCGCCACAGCACCAGAGACCACCCCCGATGCTCCCCAGGAGGAATCTCCAGAACCGGCGAGCGCGCCGGTCGAGGTCTTGCCATCCCCACCACCAACCGCCGATGAGCCGGCATTCCTCCCGGCCCCTTCTCTCGCACCCGCCGGGTCCACGAGGCCCGCCGGCCGGCCTCCGGTGCTCGTGGGCGTGAAGGACAATCCCATGCTGGTTTTCCTGGGAGCCTTTGCCGTCTTCGCCGCGATGATGCTCGTCGGTCTCGTCGGGCCCTCGATCCAGACAGAGAACCCCGGGGCGCGTACCAGTGCCATCGATTTCAGCGATTCGGCGTCTCGTGGCCGCGAGGTGTACGCCAACGTCGGTTGCGCCTCATGTCACACTCAGATGGTGAGACCGGTGACTGCAGACGTCGGCCTCGGGGCCGTCACACTCAACGACTCCAACCAGGTGTTGGGCGCGAGACGGTTCGGGCCTGACCTCTCGAACGTCGGCGTGCGACTCACCGCCGACCAGCTGAGCGCCATCGTGGAGGGCTCGGCCGGCCACCCGCGTCTCAGTCTCTCTGAGGGCGACCTGGCCGATCTCGTCGCTTATCTCTCCGAGTCGACGACGCTCAGCTCATCCGCTTCGGGCCAGGGGAGCTCATCGTGAGTGATCTCAGTGCGGCAGCTGCGGCCGCCCTCGGGGTGCCCGAGGCATTGATTCAGCGATCGGCGGCCGCCCGCGCTGCGGAGACCGGGATGAGCGTGGACGACGTGCTTGCCGCCTGGGCCGGTGGCGGATCCGTAGCGGGTGCGCCGGCGACGCCCAGCGAGGCCGAACCCACCGAAGCCGCAGATGTGACACCCGAAGTGGCGGAGACCCCGCAGCCCGTTGGCGAGGCGGAGCCGGAGACGACTCCGGCCGCCACCACAACAGCCCCCTCCCCGGGTGTCGTCACCCGCTCGCCATCACCTGCCACCGTCACCGCGGCCGAGGCGGCGTCCATGTCCGAGGTGGTGACCGTCCCGACCGCAGGCATCCGCGAGCGCACCAACTTCTCCATGCCCAGATGGCTGGCAGCGGTGCTTCTGATCATCCCCGCCTTTGCCCTCTTTGCCCTGGGTGGTTCGGCGACGGGAAGCTGTGGCAGCGCCACCGAGCTCAAGGCCGACGTGATCACCGGTGACATCGTGAACTGTGACGGCTCGGCGTTCACCGGGTCGGGAGCCGGTGGCGGCGGCACCAATTTCCTCGCAGACGGCGAAGCCTTGTACAACGCGGCACCGGGGAACTGTGCCGGCTGTCACGGGCCGACCGGAGGCGGTGGGGTTGGCCCTGCACTCACCGGTGTTCTGACGACTTTCGGCGCATGCGCCGACCACGAGGAATGGGTCACGTTGGGCACCAATGGGTTCAGGGAGGCGGGACGCTCCACATATGGCGACAGTGGCAAGACCGTCGGAGGTGGCGGTGTGATGCCGACATTCGGGACGACTCTGTCGGCGGAGCAGATCGCCTCGGTGGTGGCGTTCGAGAGGGTTCGATTCGGTGGAGCCGACCCAGACCAGACCCTTCTCGATTGTGGCCTGGTGGAGGCTCCGGCCCAGCCAGGAGCCCCTGCCCCTGACGGGTCCGGCGGGGACACGACGACGACCACGGCACCCGGTGCGTCGGCCAGCCTGGGATCCGACGGCTAGTGCTCCTGACCCAACCTCTTCAACCCTCGGCGTAGGGATCTCCGACCGATCTCACCCTCGGCCAAGACCTGCCCACCCCACAAGACCACCGGGATCCTGAGGCCATACTCGGCGACGAGGTGGTCGTCCTGATCGATGTCGATCTCCTCCAGGTCGAGACTTCGGCGGGCAACTTCCCGTTCCACCAACGGTCGCGCCACATCACAGAGATGACATCCAGGCCGGGTGAGGAATTTGACCACTGAAAGACTCAAGTAACCACCCAGAGTGGTCGATAATGGGTGCGCATGCAGGAAGGAGGGTCAACCGTCCCCCTCATGCCATGGGCACGTTCGTCCAAGGTGTGAACGGATAGCCTCCCAGCCCGCCCCACGGTGACGGAACTCTCCTTCATGTAGTCGGGGCCCCTCTTTTGAGGGGCTCCGACATTTATGGCCTTGCATTTAGGGAGCCGAGCATGGGCCGATACGATCGGGCCTCCATTGCGACCAGCCACAGCCATCATCCTCCTCATCCTCCTCGTGGCGATCGCCATAGCCGGCATCATCCAGCTGGCGTCGATCCTGTCCCCAGGAGGGTGACGGCAGTGCCCACGCCAAGTGCCATGGCCTGATCGGCGGCACCTTCGCGTATGGCAATTGCCATCAGGCCACTGGAGTCGACATGGATGAGTGCCTCCCCGGGATCGACATCGCTGTAGGCGACGACCCAGGGCAAAGAGTGAACCGTGGCGCCGATTCGCATCGTGATCACCGATCCCGGCCGGTGCCCCAGCTCGCCCAACTCGTCGGGACCGATATTCGTTTCGACGTTCCCGAAGTGATCGACCCACCATGCCTCCCCCGTCACCCGACCGTCGGCGACCTCAGGCAAGGGGAGCAACAAGGGTGTGACCGAGTCGGGAGACACCTCGGGGCCTAACTCCTCGATCGTCGCCTCACCGGAAGCCAGGACCGCCGCCGCCGGAGCGAACACGTCTCGCCCGTGGAAGGTCTCGCCCGGTGAGGGAATCCGGGCCTCCGGGTTCTCTACGGAGACGATCCGTCGGGCGCCGCCCATCATGGCGACGGCGGGCGATAGGACACCGTTGTCCGGGCCGACGAAGAAGCCCCAGTCCGTCTCCGCCGCCAATGCCCGCCGATCAGACCCCACGCCAGGGTCCACCACGACCAGGGCCACACCTTCGGGCAGGTATTGGATGGCCCGGGTCAAGGTGAGCGCTGCGGCGCGGATGTCCCCCCGGGGGACCGAGTGGCTGACGTCGATGACACGGGACTCGGGCGCCAGCTTGGCGAGAACCCCGTGGACGACTCCGACGAATTCGTCGTGGTGGCCGAAGTCCGAGACGAAGCTGATTGGGCTGGACATGACGTCTATCTCTCCTGCTCGAAACGGAACGGTAGACCGGCTCCACGGGACATCTGCCGGCCCGGACCTATATTGCCGCGATGAACGAAACCAGCCACGAGGCCATCGCCAGAGAGATCTCTCGGGGCCATGTGGCCATGTTGATGGGAAGTGTCGACACCGGAAAGACGACTCTTGCCATCCAGGCGGCGAGACTGGCCCTCACCGCGGGACGAACCGTGGCGCTCGTCGACGCCGACGTTGGGAACTCGACAGTCGGACCACCTGCGTGTGTGGGCTTGAAGATATTGCGAGATCCGGAAGACCTCGATGAGGTGTCCGAGCCGGACCGCCTCCACTTCGTCGGGACGATCACCCCGGCGAGACTCGTCCTGCAACAGGTCGTCGCCACCGCCGCCATGGTGGAACACGCCAGACAGATGGCCGATCTCGTGATCGTCGACACGACCGCAGTGGTCACAGGTGTTGCCGGTGAGACTCTCAAGTATCACAAGGCAGAGTTGTGCCGGCCCGACATCGTGGTCGCTCTGCAACGTGGCGGGGAGATGGAGCCGGTGGTCGGGATGCTGCGGCGTTTCCTCGGTCTCGAGGTCCATCTCGCCCCGACCGATCCCAATGTGCTGCCGATCTCGCCCGACGAAAGGGCGCGGAAGAGGACCGAGGCGTTCGCCAGGGCGCTGGCTCCGCCCCTGGAGCGATGGAAGGTCCGGCCGACGGTGTTCGCCCCCACCCTGCCGATGGGCCTCAACCTGGGGCGGCTCGACGATGTGCTGGTGGGGGTCCAGGACGAGGGAGGTGGCTGTCTCGGTCTCGGGATCCTGAGCAATGAGGACGACGGGCTCAGGGTGATGACCAACGCCGGTGAGGGGATGAAGGGTCTGAGACTCGGTTCGATGCGCATCGACCCAAACACCCTCGAAGCCAGTGTGATCAGCCTCCGCGAGGTGATGTTCGGGATCTGACCCCGGTGGTGCCCTGGTTTGGAGGAGACTCGACCACGGTCAGTGGTCGCGATCTGTCGTCGGTTTGTCCCCAAATGAGTGAGTGTAAGGGGGCCTTGCGACCCAGTCGTCTGGCTCAAGACCACCCGGAGTGGCGCCGATACCACCTTCATGATGGGGAAGAGGCGTTGGCTTCTGCTGGTGACACTGGCCGCGATGGCGATATTCGTCGTGGAAATCACCGCAAACGCCGACTCCGGAACCGAGGCAGACTTCCTGGCCAAGATCAACGCCAGCCGCTCATCGGCGGGTCTGGCTCCGCTCCAGGTCGACGGGGGCCTCCAAGCCCACGCCAGGAATCACACCGCCGACATGGTGGCGGCAGGTGGCATCTTCCATTCCTCGGAGAGTGAGCTGAAGGCGGCGGCCGGGAGTGGCTGGG
>JBAULI010000249.1:0-7510 GCA_049578105.1 Acidimicrobiia bacterium
CGACCAGGGGGCGCTGGTGTTGTTTCTCGAATAGATCCGGCACTCCCCGTCGTTGAACGTGGTCCCAGACGGGTCGACCACCTGGAGTGTCCCGTTGTTGGCCGACTCACCGGCGTCATAGAGCTCGACCACGAACGTCTTCCCGTGGTAGTAGGTGGGCACTTCGGCCAGATAGAAGGCCGTGGTCGTGCCGTTGGCGTTGTTGTAGATCGAGAAGTCACCCAGGGCGAACAACTTCGACCCGGCACCGCTCGCCTTCACCGAATAGCGATTCAGGCCGGCTCGGTCCTGGGTGTTGCCAGGGTCGACCACCTTGACCTGGAGGACATAGATCCCGGCGCCTGACTGGCTCCAGCATGATTGGCTATCGGGTGGCACGAACGAGTAGGTGCCGGAGCCACCGGGTGCGACCTGGGGCACCGGCGGAATCGTCGCCTCACAGAGCTTGGTGTTGTCGGAGATGTCCAGCGGTGTCGGGTCCGGTGCATACAGGGCGACGTACATCGTGGGTCCACAGGTGGCCTGATTGTTGCCCCAGTCCTCACACCCTCGATCACCGGTGCGGATGTAGTCACTGGTGGTCTGGCCCCCCGAGATGTTGTGGAAGGCGAGATCGTTGAACTGGACCTGGAAGTTTCCCTCCACGCCATAGAGATAACCACCGGGTCGGGCGATCGTGTTCTGGGTGCAACCGGGGTTGTCGGAGCTGCCCACACAGTAAGACGAGTAGGCGTCACCCATCACGGTGTCGGTCCACTTGCCATGGATGTTGGCCCAGAAGTTGGACGAGCTAGTGCATGGCGTCTGTGTCGGATCACAGTTGTTCCCGAACTGGTTGTCGGGGCTTCCCAGCTTCAGGGGTGGGATGAACTCGGCGATGGCCGAGCGCTCGATGGTCATCGTGTCGAACCCGAGGACCCGGAGGAAGAAGGTGGGGACGATGTCCTGAACCGTCACCTCCAGCTGGTTCGGCTCACCGGGCACCACACCCGAGGTGACCGTGACGTCGGGGTCGGTGTCGTCGTATCCGTTCCGGTTGGCTATGTCGAAGGCGGTGCTGTCGGCCTGCCCGGGGTTGGTCGGGAGCCAGATGACCCCACTCAGGGCGGCACCGTCGGCGGCGCGCTGCACCCGGGCTGCGTTGAGATAGAACCAGGCCAGGTCGGAGCCAAAGGCGGCCATGCCGAGGAGGACGACCATGGACAACGCCACCAACACCATGGCGGCGCCGCGATCACTCTCGCGTGCTCTCCTGATCAGCTTTCTCACTGTGTACCTCTGGTGTCGGGCTCGATCTGCATCACTGCCGTCTCGGTCCAGTTGACCGTGGGGAATGGGAACAACCCGGTGACGTCGTCATGGGTGAAGGTGATCTCGACCCCGAGCACATCCAGGTCCGGTGGCACCCGGTCCCGAGACGAGGGCGCCCATGGGCACCCATTGTCACACACCAGCGAGTTTGCCGGGTTGTCACAAGCCAGCGCCGAGTGGGGGGAGTAGTCGTTGATCTGGCCCGGCACGGGGTCGCCGTTGATGTCAGCCTTGAAGATGCGCACCTCGGTCAGACTCCCGAAGGTGAGGTTGCACGCCGCCTCTTCTACCGCTTCGAGGATCAGGTCATCGGCGGTGGTCGTGCCGTCATCGAAATTGGCGGCCGCCGCACCGGTTCTGGCCCCCTCGCGGGCGGTGTTGGTAACGGTCAGATAGTCCACCACGAGAAACCCGACCTCGGATAGGCCGATGGCGAGCAAGAGAAGCAACGGGATGAGGATGGCCGCCTCCACCAATGAGGCGCCACGCTCGCCGTGACCGCGGTCTATTCGGAATTTCACGAGCCAAACACCTGTGGCTCGATCTGGAAGTCGGTCGCCGTGGTGAAGTCACTGGATGACACGAAGAAACTCGTGAGCCACTCATGGGTGAATTGCACCTCCACACCGATTCGGTCGGTGTCCGGGGCTTCGACGTCTCGATCCTGTGGATCCCAGTTCGGTGTGGTGTAGGTCACCCTGAATGGCTCCGGGCAAGGAGTCCAGTCACAACAGCCGGTCAGGGTGCCCCCTGAGGTGTCGCTGCAATCACTTCCCGGTGTGTAGTTGTAGGTGGTCGAGGGGCCGCTGGGTGCCTGGAAGATCCGGATGGTGATCCCGGCGCCTATCCCGGCCGGGGCAAGTGTCTGCTCGACGTCGCGGAGGATCTGGATGTCGGCAGTGGGGTCGTCACCGTAGGTGGCCCCGGCCCTAGCCCCCTCTCGGGCGGCATGGCTGACCGAGAGCCAGTCCTTGAAGGCGAGACCGAACTCGACGATGGCGAACATGGCGAGAAAGAGCATGCCGTAGACGATCGCCGCCTCGACGATTGTTGCCCCCCGCTCGTCTCTCTTTGTCTTACTCATAGGGCCCTTGACCTGGGAGCCGACCCAATGAGGTCGACTTTGTGACGCGTTTCCCAATCCCACACAGAGTGGTCGTTTAGCTGCTCTGCGTGTTCATCCTCGTTGTAAAGGATACGCCGACTGCGAAACCATGCAAGGGGCCGATCGCCCCATTGAGCCTGGTCGAAACAGGTCTCTCTCAGCCACTCTGGGAGACCAGCCGGCGGTTCTTGAACTTCGCCTTCACGTAGTCGGCATTCATCATGGCGATGAAGTCGATCGAAATCTGCTTGGGGCAGGCCTTCTCGCACTCGCCGTGGTTGGTGCAGGACCCGAAGTACTCCTCCATCACCTCCACCATCGCCTCGGTGCGTGACCATCGCTCGGCCTGGCCCTGTGGCAGCAGGTTGAGATGGCTGATCTTGGCCGAGGTGAAGAGATTGGCGGCGCCGTTGGGGCAGGCGGCCACACAGGCGCCACAGCCGATGCAGGCGGCGGCGTCGAAGGCGGTGTCAGCCACGTTCTTTGGGACCGGGATGATGTTGGCGTCGGGGGCCGACCCTGTGTCCACACCGATATACCCACCCGCTTCGATGATCCGGTCGAAAGCGCTGCGGTCCACGACGAGGTCTCGAACCAGTGGGAATCCGGCCGCCCGCCATGGCTCCACGGTGATCGTGGCGCCATCTTCGAACTTGCGCATGTGGAGCTGACAGGTGGCGGTCCCCATCTGGGGGCCGTGGGCCTGTCCATCGATCATCACCCCACAGGTGCCACAGATGCCCTCACGGCAATCGTGGTCGAAGGCGACCGGCTCCTCGCCTTGCTTCACCAGACGCTCGTTGAGCACGTCCAGCATCTCGAGGAACGACATCTCGGGGGAGATGGCGGTCACCTCGTAGGTCTTGAAGCCACCGGGCTTGTCCGGCCCCTCCTGTCTCCACACCTGGAGCATCACGTTCATTTGTAACTCCGGGTGGTGAGGGCGACGTACTCGAAGTCGAGCTCTTCCAGGTTCAGGGCCGGGGCGGCGGGGTCACCGGTCCACTCCCATACGGCGACGTCGGCGAACTCATCGTCACGTCGGAGCGCCTCACCCTCCTCGGTCTGGTACTCCTCGCGGAAGTGGCCGCCACACGATTCCTCCCGCCGCAGGGCGTCGAGACACATCTCCTGGGCGAGCTCGAAGAAGTCGTCGACGCGTCCCGCCCGTTCCAGGCTCTGATTCAGGTTTGCCGCCGAGCCGAGGACCTTTACGTCATTTCTGAACTCCTCGTGCAGGGCCGGGATCTCGGATAGCGCCTTCTGCAAGCCCGGCTCGCTGCGGGACATCCCACACTGCTCGAGCATGATCTTCCCCAACTCCTTGTGGAACCAGTCGACGGTTCGAGAGCCGCGCTTGTCCAGATAGGACTGGACCCGCTCGGTGACCTGTTGTTCGGACTCCACGAAGGCGGGGTCTTTGGTGTCGACGGGATCCTGGTTGAGATAACCCGCCAGGTAGTCACCGATGGTGTAGGGGAGCACGAAGTATCCATCGGCCAGGCCCTGCATCAGGGCCGAGGCACCGAGCCGATTGGCGCCGTGATCTGAGAAGTTCGCCTCGCCGATGGTGTACAGGCCGGGGATCGTGGTCATCAGGTTGTAATCGACCCACAGCCCTCCCATCGTGTAGTGAGGGGCGGGGTAGATCCTCATCGGCACCTTGTATGGGTTCTCGTCGGTGATCCGCTCATACATCTCGAACAGGTTGCTGTAACGCTCTTCGATGACCGGTTGGCCGAGGCGATCGATGGCGCTCCTGAAGTCCAGATAGACGCCGTTCCTGAGTGGGCCGACACCCAGCCCTGAGTCGACCATCCTCATCGACGCCCTCGAGGCGACGTCCCTGGGCACCAGGTTGCCGAAGGCCGGATACATTCGCTCGAGGAAATAGTCGCGGTCCTCGATCGGGATGTCGTTTGCCTTTCGCTTCTCGTCGGCGTTCTTCGGCACCCAGATCCGACCATCGTTGCGAAGGGACTCCGACATGAGAGTCAGCTTCGACTGGAACTCGTCCGACGCCGGGATGCAGGTGGGGTGGATCTGGGTGTAACAGGGGTTGGCAAAGCCCGCTCCTTTGCGATGTGCTCGCCAGATGGCGCTCACATTGCATGCCATCGCATTGGTGGAGAGATAGAACACGTTGCTGTATCCGCCCGTCGCCAGCACGACGGCGTGCCCGGAGTGACTGGTCACCGCACCGGTGATCAGGTTGCGGACGACGATCCCCACGGCGCGTCCGTCCTTGACCACGAGATCGAGCATCTCAGTGCGCGTGTGGAGCTTCACCTTCCCGGCGGCCACCTGACGCGCCAGCGCCTGGTACGCCCCGAGCAGGAGTTGCTGGCCGGTCTGACCCCTGGCATAGAACGTTCGCGAAACCTGGGCGCCACCGAACGATCGATTGTCCAGGTGCCCGTCGTACTCACGAGCGAAGGGGACACCCTGCGCCGTCGCCTGGTCGATGATGTTGAGCGATTCGTGGGCGAGGCGATAGACGTTGGCTTCCCGACTCCTGTAGTCGCCGCCTTTCACCGTGTCGTAGAAGAGACGGAAGACCGAGTCCCCGTCGTTCTTGTAGTTCTTGGCCGCGTTGATGCCACCCTGAGCCGCGATCGAGTGGGCTCGACGTGGCGAGTCGTGAAAGGTGAAGACCTCGACCTCATAGCCCAACTCGGCCATGCTCGCCGCCGCCGAGGCGCCGGCCAGGCCACTGCCGACCACCAGGATCTTGAACTTCCGCTTGTTGGCAGGGTTGACCAGCTTGATGGAGAACTTGTGGTTCTCCCATTTCTCGTCGATGGGCCCTTCGGGGACTTTGGCGTCGAGGTCGAATGGCATTGTTATTGCACCCAGTTGAAGAGGACGGCGATGGGCATGATCGAGTTGCCGACGGTCACCAGCACTGCGAGGCCGATGGCGAAATAGCGTCGGGCCGTGTTGAAGCGGGGGTGGTTGATGCCGAGGCTCTGGAACATCGACCAGGCGCCGTGATAGAGGTGGAAGCCCAGGATGATCATCGCCAGCACGTAGAAGCCGGTCACCGGTGCCCGAGAGAAGGTCGCCACGAAGTTGGCGTAGACCTCACCGTGCTGCCAGGTCTCCGGCGCCACGGGCTGGATGCCCCATGTCAGGTCGGCCAGATGGAACAACAGGAATGCGGCGAAGATCACGCCACTCCAACGCATCGTCCGGCTGGCGTAATTGGCGGCGAGATACGTGCGGGGGCCTTGGTAGTCGTCCGGCCGGGCCCGATGGTTCATGAGGGTGAGGGTGTAGGCGGCGTGGATGTGGAGGAGGAAGGCCACGATCACACCGGTCCGAAGGATCCAGAGGGTGACGTACTGGGGGATGAATGGGACGAGCAGCTGTCGCAGTGCCTCTGAGTAGACATTGATGTCGGGGACGCCGTCCACGTCGGGCAGGAAGATCTTCCAGTTCCCGATCATGTGGGCGACGACGAATCCGATGAGGCCGATCCCGGTGAGCGCCATCACCCACTTCTTGCCGACCGCCGAGCGGTAGAAGCTGATCGGCCACGGGGCCTTTCTCTTGGCGATCGCAGTTGCCACCGATCCCATTATGGCAACTCTGCGGGCACGCTCGGCCGCAGACTCGGGATGGGGGAAACCTTCGGCGTGACAAGGTGGAATCTGGTGGTCGGCCTTGACGCCGCGCGCGCCTACCCGTAATGTCAAACGTGTAATTACACGTTTGTGAGGAGACCCGAAATGCAGAGCAAGCTCATCGAAGCTCTAGCGATAGGTGAGCTGTCATGGCAGGACTATGCCAATTGCCGGGGCGCCGACGCAGACTTGTTCTTTCCAGAGCGTGGTGCGTCCACCCGTAAGGCGAAGGCGATTTGCGGTGCCTGCGAGGTCAAGGCCGAGTGTCTCGACTACGCCGTCGACATGGGAGAGAAATTCGGCATCTGGGGTGGGCTCAGCGAGCGGGAGCGTCGTCGGGTCCGACGTGAGCGCTCGATCAGGGAGCGCAAGGTCAGCTGACCACCCTCAGAGATACAGCCCGGCCTGGTCGCCCTCGGGGTTTGCCGGTCGACCGGTCAACGACCGTCGTTGCATCTCGGCCAGTTGATTTTGGGCCGCCATCTGCTGACTCCACAACGATGCCTGGATGCCATGGAACAGACCTTCCAGCCATCCGATCAGCTGTGCTTGCGCCACCCTCAACTCCGCCTCGGTGACCTCACCGGTCAACGGGACCATGATCTCGTTGAACTCGTCGAGCAGGTCCTGGGAGAGCACCTCACGCAACTCGTCGAGACTTCGGGCATAGACGGCGGCGAGACGGCGCCGGCCACCCTCGTCCAACGGAGCCTGTCTGACTTCGTCGAGCATGGCCCTCGTCATCGATGCGATTCGGATCAGCTTTGTCGGTTGACTGACCGGCACATCGGTCGCTTCGTCGGTCTCCTCGCTGGTCTGCACCTCATCGGGGGTCAACGCTTCTTCCATGGGGCAGAGCCTAGGTCTGATTGGGCAGCGACTCGATCGCCTGAGCTACGCCTAGATCTGGCCGATGGGGTCGCTGTCGTCGTTGGTTACCCTCGCCCCGCAGAACTGGCAAGCATCGAGCCCTGCGGCAACCTTGGAGCCGCACGATCTGCAGTCTCTGGGCTGGGGCCGCATCAGACCGTCGACTTCGCCGTCCTTCGTGTCGAGCTCGTTCATCTTTGCGATGAGCTGATCGGCTGTCAGCCCTTGCTCTTCCATCAATGCCCACATCCCACGAACGATCATCAGCATTCGATCGATCCGCTCGTTCAGGTCCTCGATCCGATTGGTGTGGATGGTTCCGTCGGCCGCCGCTGCGCTCCTGGCCAGCATCGCTGCGCGCGAGGCAGTTCGCTGGCCCATGCCGTATCCGAGCACGAAGTCGAGCATCCACCGGTTATCGGCACACGCCACGGATTCTCAAGTGCGCCGGGAACGAGAAGAGGGCGGGCCAATTGGCCCACCCTCTTCAAATCGTGTGATCTGCTTGTCAGCCGGTCACTGTGATGGTGTTGACCATTCCCTTCTGGAAATGCGACTCGGTAACGCCCGCGTCAGTTTCGAGGATGTTGCAGAAGAT
>JBAULI010000250.1:0-17898 GCA_049578105.1 Acidimicrobiia bacterium
CTGGAAGATTTCTTCGCCCGACATCGAAGTGGCCGGGCGACGTAGTCTCGACGTGACTGCATGGAGGACCATGGCCGACACAGAAGCGTCGAATCTCCCCGCCGGAAGCGATGACATCGACCCGGGAGGTACACCTGCCGGAGCCGAGCACTACAACTCGAAGGGTCGTCTCAAGAGGTCGTTCTACGAGTCGGAGCTGGCCCGGCTGCAGGAGGAGTTCGTCAAGCTCCAGTATTGGGTGGAGGAGAACGGGCTACGGGTCCTGATCATTTTCGAGGGCCGGGGGTCGGCAGGGAAGGGCGGTGTGATCAAGAGGATCACCGAGAGGACCTCGCCACGGAAAGTGAGGGTGGTGGCCTTGCCCAAGCCCACCGATCGGGAGCGGACCCAGTGGTACTTCCAGCGTTATGTGGAGCATCTGCCCGCTGCCGGTGAGATCGTCCTGTTCGACAGGAGTTGGTACAACCGGTCCAATGTCGAGTGGGTGATGGGGTTCTGCACCGAGGAGCAACATCAGGAGTTCCTCCGCAGCTGTCCCGAGTTCGAGCGGATGCTGGTCAGATCGGGGATCCGTCTCTACAAGTACTGGTTCTCGGTGAGTTGGGATGAGCAACGCAAGCGGTTCGAGTCCCGGAACCGACAGCCCGAGAAGCGGTGGAAGCTCTCCGACATGGATCTCGAAGAACATCGGCTCTACATCAAGTACTCGGAGGCGAAGGACATCACCTTCCAGTACACCGACATCAAGCAGGCTCCTTGGTACGTCGTGCCATCCGACGACAAGAGGGCGGCGAGACTCAATTGCATGAGTCACATCCTCGGCCAATTCGATTATGCCGATGTGGCGCCCGAGCCGGTCGAGCTACCGGACCGGGAGGACATCAACTACATCCGACCGCCCATCCACGAGCAGACCTTCGTCCCCCAGGCCTACTGACCCCTAGCCCGGGTTGTGATGCGGGTGTGTGCTGAGCGTGCGTCTCAACGTGCGATAACCCAGCAGTCCCGCCCAGGCGAGGAGTGACGCACCACCCACGGCCACCAGCCACCAGAACCAGAGCCCGACCGGGCTCTGCAGCGAGAACAGCAGGTTTATCCCGGTCGGTGGCTCCGTCGGGGCTGACGGCTGATCGCTCCTGTCGGGCGCCAGCATGCCGTTGAGCTCGTCCTGTGGGAGGGTGGGCGTCTGATCGGTGGCCCACGGGTTGATGAGGTGGGCGCTCCCGATCCACGGCGTCGGATCGGCCAGAGAGCCTTGCAGTCCCAGGTCGATCGGTGGTGTCGGTGGCGGGGGCACCGATGTCGTGGGGGCACCGGCGGCGAGTGTGGTGCTGGTTGGTGGGACGGTCGTGGTGGTGGTGCTGGTCGAGCTGGTGGTGGTGCTGCTGCTCGTCGATGAAGGCACGGTGTTGGTGCTGGTCGTCGAGGCGAGAGATGTCGTCGTCGTGGGCCGCAGCGTGGTCGTCGTAGTGCTGGTGCTGGTGGACGCGGTGGTCGTGGTCGGCGGCTGAGTTGTGGTGGTCGGGGGCACGGTCGTCGTGGTCGGGAGGGTGGTGGTTGGGGTGTCCAAGACGTCGAACGAGGTCGATGCGCAGGTGAGCTGACAGGCGTAGATGAGATGGCCGCCGGGGAGAGCGCCTACCGGGATAGTCACCGCCTGGCTGAAGCTGCCGTCGGTCTGCGGGTTGGCGATCCCCAGACTGGAACATCCGGAGGCGTCCCAGCAAAGGGTTATGGGTAAGAGAGCGTCGTAGGCCGACCCACTGAGCACGGTGTTCGACCCGGCCAGACCGGACGGAGGGGAGGGGCTGAGGGTTGCGGCCAACGCTGCGCCGGCGGTGACCAGCTGGAGTGCCAGGGCAAGCGCGAGCAAGCACACCGCTCCCATCAGACGTCGCAAGCGAAGTCTTCCGATTCCCATCACACCCACACCATTGATTGGCAGCACCGACCTTACCCGCCACGGAGAGTGAGCAAACGGATTGCCTGACGTATTCGCGGGTTTCGGGGCCGGAGTGGATGGGTATTCAAGAAGTGAGAAGAACCAGCGGAGCTAGACGGCGACGACTCGTTCGGAAACGTCCTTCGAGGGTCGAGCCGGTCAAGACCGCACAGATCGAATCGGAGGTATCCATGGCCAAAGAGCATGGCCCATCCATCAAAGACGACGAGCAATACGAGGCCCTGCGTGAAGAGGGGATGAGCAAGGAGAAGGCGGCACGGATCGCCAACACCCCAAGACACGAGGCCGCACAACGCGGCGGTGAGTCCAAGCCCTACGAGGAGTGGACCAAGGACGACCTCGAGGAGCGGGCGAAGGAGATCGGGATCGAGGGCCGTTCTGAGATGAACAAGGCCCAGCTGATCGAGACGCTGCGTGACCACTGAACCAACTGACCCTCAAACCGAGTATGAGGGCAAGGAGACTCAAATGACAGAGACAAGACAAGAAAGCGATCGGATAAGAGGAGCCGACGACCTGTCCGAAGTCCACCGGCGGTTCGGGAAAGGCGATTTTCTCGCATCGTTGGTCGGGATGCTGGCCGGTCTGGGGACCTTGGTGTTCCTGTCCGCGCTCATCGCGGCTGGACGGGCCTCGATCGCATACCAACTCAACCTGGTGACCAGCGAAGGGACTCTCGACGAGGCATCCATCGCCGGCCTTGCCGTGGCGATTGCGGTCGTGTTCGTGTCCTTCCTCGTTGGAGGCTTTGCGGCGGGTCGCATGTCGAGGTACTCCGGTGGGCTCAACGGATTCGGCGCCGGTCTGTGGATGCTGTTGCTGGTGACCGTCTTTGCCGCCCTGGGCGTCTTCGTCGGGAGCGAGTACAACGCGTTCAATCGTGTCGACCTGCCCAACTGGGTCGCGCAGATCGACGTGGACCAGGTCACCGGGGTCGCCATCCTGGCCAGCGTTCTGCTCGCCGCGGCCACTCTCCTCGGCGGCTACATCGGTGGACGGATCGGTGAGCTCTATCACTACCGGGCCGACGCCGCCATCGCCCAGACAATTCGCAAGGAGGTTTGAACCATGTACATCAGCATCGGAGGCCTGATTCTCCTGATCCTGATCCTGATCCTGATCTTCTGAATCGGGATCGCCAAGACGAAAGGAAATCGAAAGATGACTACGACAACCGCACTCAGCGCCACCACCCTCACAGGAGACACGGTGCGCAACAAGGCCGGGGACAAGCTCGGAACGATCGAGGAGTTCGTCCTCGATATCGACCGGGGCCGGATCGCGTACGCGGTCCTCGCATCCGGCGGGTTCCTGGGGATGGGCGAGAAGTACTTCGCCATCCCGTGGGACTTGATGACCGTCGACACCGACAACAAGGAAGTCGTGCTCGACGTGGACAAGAAGGTCCTCGAGGACGCCCCCGGCTTCGACAAGGACGACTGGCCCGACATGGACGACATGACCTGGGTCAATGCCGTCTACGAGTACTACGGACGCGACCCCTATTGGGAGGCGACGGCCTGAGGAGGCTCTCATGCAACAGCCAATGAACCAAGCAGAATCATTCAACGAGAACGAGGTCGTGTCGCTGCTCAGCGATCTCATCGAGACGCTCGAGGACAGCCGCAAAGGCTTCCTCGAGGCCGCCGAGCACCTGGATAGATCCGGGCATCACGATCTCGCCGAAAGGATGAAGCAGTTCTCGGACCATCGCACCCGTCTCTCCCTGGAGCTGCGCGAGATAGCCACGGAGCTGGGTGAGCCGATCGTGGAGTCGGGGTCGTTGGGTGGCGCGGTCCACCGGGGCTGGATGTCCATCAAGGACGCAGTCACCGACGACGATCCCCACGAAGTGCTGGCCGCCGCCGAGAAGGGCGAGGACCACGCAGTGGCCGAATACGAGCGGGCCATGGACAAGATCGAGCTCCCCAACGACGTCCGAAAGACGATTCAGAAGCAAGCGAGCGAGGTTCGCGCCTCACACGACGAAGTCAAGATGCTGCGCGAGCGCTACTCGTAGGCCGAATCGATCCAAAGAAGAAGGAGGCCCCGGTTCTGAACCGGGGCCTCCTTCAAATGGGACGGGGTTGTGGGACGGGCTCAGCCGGTGCTGTCACCGTCCGAGTCACTGATCGAATCCATGATCTCGTTCATCTTCGACTGGATCTGCTCGGTGGTCTCACCGGTCTTCTCGCGGATCTTCCCGACGAGCTGGTCCCAGTTGCCTTCGGTCTGTTCGACTTCGTCGTCGGTCAGGTCACCCCAGGCTTCCTTGACACGGCCCTTGGCCTGTTGCCATTGGCCCTTCAGCTGAGTGCTTGTGGTCATGAGTTTCCTCCTTCTGGATTGCTCACCTCTCGATTACCCGGATTCTCCGGGACGGAAACCGGTGTCTCGGAGTGGCATGGCGTTTGAGACGCATCGTGTCGGTGGTAACCGACGACGAACGATCCACAGAGGAGCCAGACATGGAACATCCCTTTTCCCTCGCAGGCCTCGACGCCGAGAGCGCAGAGAACGCAGCCTCGATCCTCCAGTCTCGGCTCGCATCTCTGATCGACCTCGAGTTGATCCTCAAACATGTCCACTGGAACGTCGTCGGTGCAGGCTTCATCGCCATCCACGAGTTGATGGATGAGCAAACCGACACCGTGCGTGGTTTGATCGACGGGGTTGCGGAGCGGATCACCACGCTCGGCGGCATCGCCGCCGGCCTTGCCGGCCAGGTGATCGACTTCCGGGAAGCCGATGCCGACTACCCCCTCGGTCGAGCACCGGTGATGGCTCATCTCGGCGCTCTCGACAAGACATATCAGCGAGTGGCCGCCGCCCATAGAGAGGCCATCGCCGAGTTGGATGAGATCGATCCTGTGAGCGGAGACCTCATCACCGGCCAGACGGCAACACTGGAAATGAACCACTGGTTCGTCAGGGCCCATCTGGAGGACACCGACGGACGACTGGCCACGAGGGACTCGAGCAGCGCCCTCGACGCCGCCACCGCAGCGGTGTACGCCCCGGAGCCGGGTGAGGAGGAGACCGAGGAGCTGCAACCCGCCTGAGCATGGCCGGCAAACGGCGCGCATACCCATCGACACTGGTTGAATGTGGCGCCATGGCGCGCACACGCAGGTTCAGCTGGCCCCTGGCCGTCGGAACGATCGGCGTGGTCGGCGTCGTCCTGCCTTCAGCCGTGCTCGAGCTGGTGGCCCCCACCGGTTGGGAAGTCGAAATGCTGCGATTCCTCGGGGTCCTGGCCGCCGTGGTCGCATCCCTGTGGCCATGGGCCAGAAACCAAGGTGGCCGCTCCGCACAGAGGATGCGGCGATGGACGACGGCATCGACCGGGATCCTGGCTGTTTACGTGCTGTCGGCCGAGTCACTCTTCCTCGTCGTCGCCTTTTGCCTTTTGATCGGCGCTCTGCTCGATGTTGGTGTGGAGAGAGCCGACCTGGCTTCGAAGCGGCTCATGGAGAGCTTGGATCGACGTGCCACCCGGGCGTCCGGCGACTGAGATCTGTCGGTTCGACCGGGCTCATGTCGCCCTGATTTGGCCGGTGGCGGCATTCTCCTGACTTAGCTTCGGTTCCCTTCGTTCCCTATACTGCCGCCCGCTCCGAGCCCTTTTGATTCCGCGGAGGTTTTCTTCAATGTCGGACACGATTCTGTACATCGCGCTTGCTGCCGGCGCCCTGGCTCTGCTTCTGGCCGTCTACTACACCAGGTGGGTGTTGGCAGCGCCCGAGGGCAATGAGCGCATGAGAGAGCTGTCCTTGGCCATCAGAACCGGCGCCATGGCGTTCCTGCGGCGGGAGTACACCTGGGTCTCGGTCTTCGTGGTGATAATGGCCATCCTGATCGCCTCGTTCCTCGACTGGGGTCGTCCCTGGGGTGCGATCGCCTACGTGTTCGGTGCCCTGCTCTCGGGTGCTGCCGGCTATGTCGGGATGAGGATCGCCACCGCGGCCAATTCGAGGACGACGGAGGCAGCCCGCACCGGGGGCATTCCTGCGGCCCTCCCCATCGCATTCCGGGGTGGCGCCGTCATGGGGTTCACAGTGGCCGGACTCGGGCTCCTCGGTGTCGGTTTCGGCTTCCTCATCTTCAACAAGGTCCTAAAACTCGACAGCTGGGCCGACATCATCACCGCCATCGGGCTGGGTGGCTCGTCGATCGCGTTGTTCGCCCGCGTGGGGGGTGGCATCTACACCAAAGCCGCCGACGTGGGCGCCGACCTCGTGGGGAAGGTGGAAGCAGGGATACCCGAGGACGACCCGAGGAACCCGGCGGTAATCGCCGACAACGTCGGGGACAACGTTGGCGACGTCGCCGGGATGGGGGCCGACCTCTTCGAGTCCTATGTGGGCTCACTGGTAGCACCGGTCGCTTATTCGGCTCTGGTATTCGGGGGAGCCGTCTTCGTGGAGGAGGCGATCATCTTCCCGCTCGCGGTGGGGGCGCTAGGAATGTTCGCCGCCATCATCGGCTCGTTCTTGGTGAAGGCCAAGAGCGACGGCGATCTCGCAGCCGCTTTGCACCGGGGTACCAATTTCGCCCTCATCGCCACCGCGGTGGGGGTTCTGGGATTGGCCTACTGGATCTTCGGCGATGTCGCCGAGAACCCACTGGGGTTGTGGCTTGCGGTCGTCGCCGGCCTCGTCGTCGGGTGGTTCGTCGGGAAGATCTCCGAGTGGTTCACGTCCGATCACTACAAGACAGTCAAGGAGATCGCCCGTCAGTCCCAGACCGGCCCGGCCACGGTGATCATCTCTGGAATCGCCGAAGGGATGCGATCCGCCGCCTTCTCGGTCATCGTCGTGGCCATCGGGATCGGCGTTGCCTACTTCGCCGGGGATTGGGCCCTGGGTGACGGAGGTGGGATATACGGGGTCGCAATAGCAGCGATCGGTGTCCTGGCCACGCTGGGGATCACCATCTCGGTCGACGCATACGGGCCTATCGCCGACAATGCGGGAGGAATCGCAGAGATGGCACATCTCCCCGCAGAGGTCCGACAGGCGACCGATGCCCTCGACTCGCTGGGGAATACCACTGCCGCCGTTGCCAAGGGCTTCGCCATCGCTTCGGCCGCGGTCACCGCCCTCGCCTTGTTCTCGGCGTTCACCAAGGCGGTGCAACTGGAGTCGATCGACCTCACACGTGTGGAGACGGTGATCGGCCTGTTCATCGGTGCCATGTTCCCCTTCTTGTTCGCCGCTCTCACCATGAACGCTGTCGGCCGCGCCGCCAACAAGATGATCGATGAGGTCCGTCGCCAGTTCCGCGAGATCAAGGGGCTCAAGGAAGGTGACCCCGACGCCAAGCCCGAGTACGCCCTCTGTGTGGACATCGCCACGGCCGGTGCGTTGCGTGAGATGATCATCCCGGGCAGCCTCGCCATCGCCCTGCCCCTCGTGGTCGGCTTCATCGACGTCGAGGCTCTCGGTGGTCTGCTGGCCGGGGCATTGGTCACCGGGTTTCTCCTGGCGATATTCATGGCCAACGCCGGTGGCGCATGGGACAACGCCAAGAAGTTCATCGAGTCGGGCGCCTACGGCGGCAAGGGCAGCCCGGCTCACACGGCCGCAGTCATCGGCGATACCGTTGGAGACCCATTCAAGGACACCTCGGGACCGGCCATGAACATCGTCATCAAGGTCATGACGATCGTCTCCCTGATCTTCGCCTCCGCATTCATCGGATGAGTGGCCCCCGCGTCGCCTCGTCCCCGCGCTAAGCCGGGTTTGGTGGGATGATGCAGGTGAGGATGGGACCTCGCTCGGTTGCCGGGCCACAGAATCGATCCCAGCTCAGCTCTATGCCAGAGATCACCCTGATACGTCACGCCGAGTCCGAGGCGAACGCCATGGGCGTGTGGAATGGGAGGAACGACGGGGGGTTGAGCGAAGCCGGTGAGTCCACGCTCGAGGCTCTCGGCGAGCGTCTGCGCCGACAGCATTTCGATGTCGTCCTAAGCAGCCCGCTGAAGCGAGCGGTGATCACGGCACGAGCCTTCTCCGATCAGGTCGAGATCGACGAGAGTCTCCTCGAGATCGACTTGGGCCGGTGGGAAGGGTCCAGTCGTGACGAGGTCAAGGCCACCGACGGTGACTATCTCCAGCGGGCGATATCCGAGGGGGATCTACCGATGGGTCACACCGGTGAGACGTTGAGAGAGGTGAGCCGCCGCGCCATCGGCGCCATAGATGACCTTGGGCGCCGTCTCGGTGAGGGACAAAAGGCTGCGGTCATCACCCACGGTGGGTTTCTCCAGGCCGTCTTGAACCGACATCTCGACGGCAGGTCCCGGAGGGTCCACGCCTTCGTGGCCAACACCTCGCTGCAGAAGTTGATCTGGTCTCATGAACGTCCCCGTCTCGCCGTGTTCAACGACACCGGGCATCTCGGGCCTCGATCGGCGACGGTCAGGAGTCATCTCGAGATGGGTGACCCCGTCCTGGCGCTGATCAGACACGGCCAGACCCGAGCCAACATCGAAGGAAGATGGCAGGGTCAGTCTGATTGGGGTCTCGATGAGGTGGGGATCCGCCAGGCGGAGGCGCTAGGGGAGTGGTACGGCATGTTCCCCCTCGTCTACACGTCACCGGTGGGTCGGGCACACAGCACGGCCAAGAACGTCGCGATGAACGACCCCTTGGTTGTCGACGGTCTGAAGGAGATCGACATGGGCCTCTGGGAAGGCCTCACGTCGGATGAGATCTTCGAGCGGTGGCCCGACTTGATGACGACCGTGTACAGGGACGGCGTCGACCTCAAGAGAGGTGAGAACGGGGAGAGTTGGGGCGAGCTGGCTGCCAGGTTCAGAAACACCGTCGAGGGCCTCGTCCCGGCCCACGACGACCCGACGGTGGTCGTCTCACACGGTGGCGCCATCCGCTCCTATGTCTCTTCTCTGACCGAGACATTCGACACCCACTCGGAGTCCCTCTACACGCCCGCCAACACTTCGGTGACTCACGTGGCACTCACCCCGAAGGGCCCCCTGATCCTGGACTACTCCGTTGCCACTCATATCGAGAGACTTTCCGTAGGTGAGAAAGATGGATGAATACAACTCCCGGACCTATGCCCTGGTCAATCGCTGGGATCCGCAACATCTCAAGCGAATCGACCGCCTCCTTCCACTTCACCCCGGGGAGCACGTGCTCGAGGTTGGTTGTGGCCAAGGCCACTTGACCACCCGTCTCGCCGAACGTGGGATCGATGCGGTGGGCATCGACGCCAACCCGAATGCGCCGGAGGTGGCGAGGTCCGAGCGGGTGATCTGCATGAGAGCGGAGAGCCTGGATTTCCCGGACGACGAGTTCGACGCCATCGTCTCGGTGCATGCGATCGAGCACATCCCGGGACTGGAGCAGGCTGCGAGCGAGATGGCCCGTGTGCTCAAGCCCGGCGGGCGGGCGTTGTTCATCTACCCGGCCGAGCCGATCCAGGGCTTGTATGCGGTGCCGACCTCGGTCATCCTCCACGGCAACCCGTTGAAGGCGCGTCAGGTCCACGTTCACAGACTCACTCCCACCAGGGTCCGGGACATCATGGAGCCACTGGGATTGGTCGAGACACATCACGAGTTCAACCTCCTGAAGACCCCGCAATTCATCTCGGTATTCGCCAAGAAGCTCGAAACGGTCACGGGCGATTGAGCACCGGGACACCACCCGAGCAGGGCTAGGTTCAGGGAGTGTTCACCTGCCAGGACTGCGGCAAGGAGTTCGAGATGCGTCAGGACCTTCTCGATCGCTACCCCGGTTGGACCCCCCGTCAATGTCTCGATTGCCGCAATGCGGCCGGACCGGTTGCCAGGGGCGGGAATCGGTCCAAGAGCGGTGGCGGGGGGCGGAGTGTCACCAAGTCGCGCGACCTGACCGTGGCGGAGGTCCTCGACACCTTCACGGAGGGCCCCGACACCGGTGTGTTCACTGACGGCGCCTCCGAGGGCAATCCGGGACCCGGCGGCTGGGGGGCGGTCCATGTCGTGGCCGGCGAGATCCGCGACGAGGCGAGGGGCTCGGAGGATCACACCACGAACAACAAGATGGAGCTCACCGCGATGGTCGCCGGTTTGAAGATGTTGTCAACCGATGCGCAAATCCCGGTCTACACGGACTCACAACTGGTGGTCAACATCATCACCAAGTGGGCAGACGGCTGGAAGGCGAGAGGCTGGACCAAGAAGTCGACCGGCCCGATCGCCAACCTCGAGCTGGTCAAAGAGGCACACGCCCTCTACAAGGCACGACCCGGCGTGGAGCTGGTCTGGATCCGGGCTCACAGTGGGAGCAGGTGGAACGAATACGCCGATTCGCTGGCAACCTCATACCGACGGCAGACTCATTGACCGACGGTGGTTCGGTCACGCCGGCCTTCTTGGAGAACTGGGCGAGTCTCGCCGACAGCGGCCCGTTGTATCAGCATCTGTGCAGACTCATCGCCGCCGACGCCGAGTTGCTGGAGCTGGTGAACAGCATCGAACACAAGCCCGAACCGAACATCCTGTTCGCCGCGGTCCAGTATCTCCTCATGGGGGATCCGGGCCACCCCCTCGCCGCCTACTTCTCTTCGATCACGCCGGGACCGCCCCCCGATCACCCTGTCGACGACCTCTTCCGTGAGTTCGCACTAACCCATCGGGCACAGATCGAGGCGATGGGGCGGACCCGTTACACCCAGACCAATGAGGTGAGGCGGTGCGTTGCCCTGCTCCCTCTGGCCATGTCCAGTGGCTTCGGGCAATTCCATCTGGTCGATCTCGGGACGAGTGCCGGTCTCAACCTCGGGATGGACCGCTATCGGTATCGGTGGAACGAGCTCACCTGGGGCGGTCCCTCGCCGATCACGCTCACCACAGAGTCCAGGGGCGTCGACCCGGTCCTGACCGAGATAGAGGTCCTGAGGCGAATCGGTCTCGACCTCAACCCGCTGGATCCCAAGGACCCCGACGCCCGGCGCTGGCTCGATGCTCTCATCTGGCCGGAGCAGTCCGACCGACGTAGCCGGCTACGAGCCGCCCTCGAGGCCATCGAGACGATGGATCTCGAATTGGTCCCGGGCGACGCCGTTCAAACCTTGCCATCGGTCCTGGCCGGCCTCCCGGCAGGGGAGCCGGTCGTGCTCATGAACTCGTATGCCCTGATGCAACTCGAATACGAGGACCGGGATCGGATCGCCGAGATCGTGGCCGACGGGCGAAGAGCTCGACCGATCTTCAGAGTGTCGATCGAGGTGACGATCGCCGAGGAGCGAGGCATAGGTCTCGAAGTCGACGACGGTTCCGGGTTTCGGACCGTGGGCCGGACCCACCCGCATGGCGAGTGGATCGAGTTGTTCGACTCCTACGCCCGACCGTAGACGGGCACTGCGGCTCCGTTCATGACACCGGAGTCGTCCCCGAGCAGGAAATGGGCCACTGCCGCTATCTCGTCGGGTGTCGGCCAGTTCACATAGTCGGCGTAGGGGAGGGACCGTCTCGTCGCCGGCGTGTCGATGACAGAAGGCATGAGGACATTGGCGGTGACACCGGTTCCGTCGAGCTCCGCCGCCGCCGACCGGGCCAGCGTGACCACTCCTGCCTTGGCGATGTTGAACGCCGCCTGACCGGTTGGATAGTCGAACACCGCACGACTTCCCACCAGGACGATCCGGCCCCATCCCGCCTCTTTCAGGTGTGGTATGGCCGCCCTGACCGCATGGAAGGCCGAGCGGAGATTGAGGTCGAGCATCCTCTCGAATCGAACGTCATCGGTCTCTTCGATATCCCGGCCGCCCGCCCATCCGCCAACCAGGGCGCAAAGCCCATGGATCGCCCCCCACTTGTCGGCCACGTCTTTCATGAGGCTGTTGACCGCCTCCGCATTGGTGGCGTCGACCCTCATCAGCATGAGCCGGTCCTCATCGATGTCGAACTCGCTCTCGAATTCCGCAGCCTCCTCCGGTAGCAGGTAGGTGACGGCGAGGCGGTAGTCCTCGTAGATGAGACGACGGACCAGGGCGGTCCCCAGACCACCGGTCCCTCCTGTGATGACGACTGTCTTTTCCATTTCTCCCATGTCTCCGGCGATCACTCTACGGCGAGAGTCGGATTTCGTCGCCACAGAACCCATAGGTCGGCCACGTTGGTCCCGGTTGGCTCGCACGAAAGCAGATCAGAGGTTCGCTCCAGGTACCCGGCGGAGTCGCAATCCTGGATCGCAGTCGTCGGGTCTCCACCCAGTCCGATGGTCTTCCCGTCGACCAGGGCACCAGCGGAGCCGGAGAAGCCGTCGACACCATCCGTCGCAAGGGCGGCGAAGAGGGTCTCGGTCCTTGCGATCCGGCGGGCCATGATGAGGGCGGCGTGAGTGTTTCTACCGCCCCGGCCGTGACCCGTCACCTCGACGACCGGCTCTCCGACTGCCACGGTGAGGCTTCCGGCCGCAATCGAGAACATCCAATCGACACATCCTTCGACGTCACCCTCCAACCACTCGGAACGGACCACCGCATCGAGCCCCGATTTGTGGGTCACCGCCGAGTGGGCCACCGCCTGGGCAGCGTCGTGGCCGTCGGCCAGAAGCGTGACGTGTGGCATGTCGGTGGGCGGTGGTTGGGTGAAGATGGCGTCGCGCACCGAATAGGGGACCTCGATGCCAAACCGCTTCAGCAACGACATGGCACGATCAGGCTCATGGGCCCGAGGAACTGTCGGGCCGGACGCCACCACGCCCGGATCGGCTCCGGCGACGTCGCTGATCACAAAGGTGTCGATGGGCCTTCTGGCCGCTCGGGCGACACCGCCACCCTTGAAATCGGAGAGATGGCACCGCACGACATTGATCTCTTCGATCCCGGCGGCATGACCGATCAGCTGGGCATTGACGGTGGCGATGAACTGGTGTGGGACACCGGGCCGTGGCAGCTCACACAACGCCGATCCACCACCCGAGATCAGGGCGATGCACCTTTCCCCCTCGGGTATTCGGGCCACCGCCGCCAGGACCGCCTTGGCCGCCCTCATGCTCGCCTGCCCGGGAATGGGGTGGTCTCCGACGAGATGTTGCACTCCAACCGGGACGGGCTCTTCGTGATCCGACACGACGACGCCCCCTTTGATCGACATGACTTGCGCAACACCACGGGTCATGGCTGCTGCCGCCTTGCCGATGGCGATGACGTGTACCTGGCGATATGGGGCTGACGAGAGGGCATCTCTCACCAACCGTCGAGGGTCGACCGCCTTCAATCCGGCGTCGAGCCACGACAGCAAGGCCGCCCTGTCGCTCGGCTCGCGCTGCAGCACCGTGTCGTCGAACCTGGTCACGACAACACCCGCTGAAGCCACCGGCCCCTCGTGTGGGCGCGGGCAGATTCGAGGTCACCGATCGAGTCGACATCGTGCAAGAGCCCGGTCGTGGCCACCACGATCGAGCCCGGCGCCTGTGCCAGGTGACGGTGAAAGCTGCCGGCCCCGTATTGGAAGCTGAGATCTTCCCGGGTCGAGACCAGCGATGTGCCACCGTCCGCCGACGGGGATATCACGCCTGGACCGGTCTCCATTGCCGCGAGGACAATCTCGAGGTCAGGTCCGGACAGGAGCGGCAGATCGGCATGGATGACGAGCCAGTCACATCCGGCCTCTTTCGCCCAGGCCACACCCGCTCCGGCAGCGTCGTTCAGACCGCTACCGGGATCGGGTATCGATGCGAGCCCCTGCCTCACCGACCACTCGGCGACTTCGGAGTCCCCGGCCACGAGAAGGGGAAGCAATCCGGCGTCTAGGAGCTTGCCCGCAGTGTGCTCCGCGAGGGCCATGCCAAGCACAACCCGGGTCGACTCGGTGAGGCCGGTCGACATCCGACCCTTGCCCAGGCTGAAAGACTTGACCGGAAGGACGGCGACGATGGGCACGTGTCGATCGTAGGAAGGAATAGGAGCCCCCGATCTCGTGGTTGGCCCTGTTCAAGGAAGAAGATGGAGTTGAATGGTGCGGGCAACCTGGAACGGGGCCGTTTTGGCCGAGAGCGACGACACCGTGGTGGTGGAGGGAAATCACTACTTCCCGGTGGACAGCATCATTGAGGGCTGGTTCGAGCCTTCGAGCTCTCACACGGTCTGTCATTGGAAGGGCCAGGCCAGCTATTACGACATAGTCGTTGACGGTCAGCGAAACTCGGATGCGGCCTGGTTCTATCCGGAGCCATCCGACGCCGCTGCCAATATCAAGGACAGGGTTGCCTTTTGGCGTGGGGTGCGGGTCGAAGCCTGACCCTCAGGGCACTACCAGCACAGGCACCGGGCTGTGGTGACATAGGCGGTCGGCCACCGACCCGAGCATGACACGCTCGGCGAGACCGGCGCCTCGCTTCCCGATCACTATCACGTCGACCTTTCTCGTCTCGGCGACACTGATGATCTGCGTCACCGGGTCGCCCAACTCCTCGACCGTCTCATAGTCGACGTCGGTGAGGTCCAGATGTTCGACGATCTCGTTGAGTATTTGCTGTTGGCCCTCGACCAAGGCCGCGGAGAGTGCCTCTGGCGACGGCGGTGCCCCACCGATTCCCCACCAACCCTCAGGGGTGCGGACCACGGTCACGAGCAGCAGCTTCGCCTTCCGGGCCCGGGCCACGGCGGTTGCGATCTCCGCGGCACGAGTGCTTCCGTCTGATCCATCGATGCCGACCGCGATCGTCCTTGGCTGCCAGTCCATGCGCTGATTACCTCCTGAGCCGAAACCATAGGAGTCTCTCACCGAGTGCGGAAGTGAGGAAATCCCCTAAAAGAAGATCGCCTTGGCCAGGAGGCCGATCAACAGCCCGTATGTCCCGGCGACGAGGTCGTCGGCGGTGATCCCGACCCCACCGGGGAGTCGCTCGGCGGGCGAGACACCGGGAAATGGCGTTTTGGTGATGTCCGCCACTCGGAACGCCACGAAGGCGATCGCGGCAGGCCAACCGATGAGGCCGATGGTCGCCACCATCGTGCCCGCGGCCTCATCGATGACGATCCATCCGGCGTCTCCGGTGGTCGGCGCCAGAGCCGAGGTCACCCAGAGGCTGATCACCGTCAGTGCGGCGGCGGCGATCAGCTGCGCCGGCCAGCCCCATACGCTTCCGAGCCAGAGTGACAACGCCAGCGTTATCAGGGCGCCCACGGTTCCCGAACCGGAATCGGATCCCCTGAATCGACCGAGGACGAGGCCCGATCCGAAGAGCGAGGCGATCAGGCGGTGCATTGGCGGCGAGGTTAAACACCCGGGCCGAAGCACTCCCATCACTCGGCCCAGTTTCGGCCAGTTCCGACTCGGGACCGGAGCCATTACGCTCTGACGGATGGAACCCGCATCCAAGATATGGGTTGACGGCGAGTTCGTCGATTGGGACAACGCAACCGTCCACTTTCTCTCGCACGCGCTTCATTACGGAACCGGTGTCTTCGAGGGCATTCGCGCCTACAAGACACCCGAGGGCACCGCGGTATTCCGGCTCCACGACCACATGGTGAGATTGGTCGCATCCGCTCATGCGTACGGCATTCCGATGAAGGAGACCGCCGAGGAGATGGATGAGGCCTGTCTGGAGCTGCTCAGGGTCACCGAGCTCGAGTCGGCATACATCAGACCACTGGTCTTCCACGGCGTCGGGGGATTCGGCCTGAATCCGGCGCACAGCCCGGTTCGCAATTTCATGGGTGCCTTCTACCTGGGCAGCTATCTGGGTGAGGAAGGCGTGGCCAACGGGATCGACGCCATGATCTCGAGTTGGCGGCGCATCTCGCACGCGAGCTTCATCCCGACCGCGAAGGGATCCGGCCAGTATCTGAATTCGGTGCTTGCCAAGCAGGAGGCGGTCAGAGCCGGCTACGACGAGGCGATCATGCTCAACGACGCCGGATCGATCTCCGAGGGCAGCGGCATGAACCTCTTCATCGTGAGCAGGGGGAAGGTGGCCACGCCACCGGTCTCCGCCGGGATTCTCCAAGGGATCACGAGGGACACGATCATCGAGTTGCTACGTGGCGAGGGCATCGAAGTGCACGAGTCGGAGCTGGCCCGTGGAAGTCTCTACACGGCGGACGAGGTCTTCTTGACCGGCACGGCGGCGGAAGTGACCCCGGTGCGATCCATCGACGGGCGTGATGTCGGAACCGGCGAGCCAGGCCCGGTCACGAGGAAGGCTCAGGAGATGTTCTCGGACTTGGTGGCGGCCAAGCTTCCCGACTATCGGGACTGGCTCAGCTTCGTCTGATGGGCCAACAGCCGAGTATCGAGATCACGGAGCCCGACGAGCCGCGCCCGGTCCCGCAGCCACCCCCTTCCGGGAGGTGGAGACCGGTCAAACCGGGTTTGATCACGGCCCCGGAGCAGCTTCCGACCGGTGGCCGGTTCGGTCACATCGGGCCCGATACCGGTTGGGCCTACCGCATCATCGACGCCAACGAGCTCCCCGAGGACGACAAGGCCGTCCGTGATGTGATTGCCGCGCTGATGGGTGCGCGTGCGTCCGTTTGGGGAAGGGGGCCGACCAAGGAGGACTTCGAGGCGGCCCTGGCCATGTGTGGCTATGGATACGACGCTCGCCCCGAGATCGTGCAAAGGAGGGCTCGCTGGACAAGGGCGGCCGGTCATGAGGTTCGGCCCGGTGAGACGGCGGTGGCCGAGGTCGGACCTGCTTCGTTCGAGCAGACTCCCGCAGAGGTCAGGCGAGAGCTATCGGCATCGTGAGCATGGGTTCAGCCGAGGCGGGCAGCCGATGAAGATCGTTCGCATCAAGGCCGGTGACGACATCGCCTACGGGGTGGCGGACACAGACGGTGTCCTGGTCTATCGAGGGACGCCGTTCGTCGCCTGGGAGCCCACCGAGACCGAAGTCCCCTGGGAGAGTGTGCAACTGCTGTCACCGGTGCTTCCCTCGAAAGTCGTCTGTGTCGGCAAGAACTACGAGGAGCATGCCGACGAATTCGGTGGCGAGGTGCCCGAGGAGCCCCTGATCTTCCTCAAGCCCGCTACTTCGGTGGTCGGGCCGGACGCGTCCGTGGTGCATCCCGTGATCTCGAATGAAGTCCATCACGAGGCCGAGCTGGCCGTGGTCATCAGCCGGGTAGCCAGACACGTCAAGGCCGAGGACGCCTCTCAACACATCTTCGGCTACACGGCGGCGAACGACGTGACGGCGCGGGACCTTCAACGCAAGGACGGGCAGTGGACCCGTGCAAAGGGATTCGACACCTTCTGCCCACTCGGCCCCGCCATCGAGACCGAGCTCGACCCCTTGGAGAGACTCGCCGTGATCTGTCGCGTCAACGGTGAGGTTCGTCAGGCGGGCTTCACCTCGGACATGGTGTTCGGTGTGGCCGAGATCATCGAATTCGTCACCGCGGTGATGACCCTGCTTCCGGGTGACGTGGTCCTCACCGGTACCCCGGCGGGTGTGAGCCAGGTCCTGCCCGGAGATGTCATGGAGGTAGAGGTCGACGGGATCGGCACCTTGCGCAATCCCGTGGTCAAGAGATGACGGTCCGACTCCGGATCGCACCATCGCCGACCGGAAACCTGCACGTGGGAACGGCGCGCGCTGCCCTGTTCAATTGGCTCTATGCCCGTCACCGAGACGGCGTGTTCATCGTTCGGGTCGATGACACCGATCGGGAGAGATCGACGGCAGAGTTCGAGGAGGACATCCTCGACTCGCTTCGATGGCTCGGGCTCGATTGGGATGAGGGTGTCGGCGTCGGTGGCCCCCATGGCTCGTATCGCCAATCGGATCGATTCGACAGGTATCGGGAGGTGGCCTCGGCTCTCGTCCGCTCTGGAGCCGCCTATTACGACGACCGATCGCCGGATGAGTTGGAGCGTCTCCGGC
This sequence comes from Acidimicrobiia bacterium, assembly GCA_049578105.1. Taxonomy (GTDB): domain Bacteria; phylum Actinomycetota; class Acidimicrobiia; order Spongiisociales; family ZC4RG35; genus JARDZU01. The sequence goes on from JBAULI010000250.1 coordinate 17,821, forward strand.
AGAAGGCTCAGGCCGATCGACTGCATCCAGGTCACTACATCAGACGGCCGGACACCCCTTTCGATCGTGGTGTGATCC
>JBAULI010000251.1:0-3226 GCA_049578105.1 Acidimicrobiia bacterium
GTTCGGGCGTGCATCTGGCAGGGGACGACTACTTGCCGACTCGTTCCCGGCGGGCGGCGAGAAGCTCCGCCGCTCGCTCGATCGTGATGGTCTCGGGGGCGTCACCCTGGCGAAGTGAAGCGTTCACGTCCCCGTCGGTGACATACGGGCCATAACGACCCGACCTCACGGTCACCGGCTTGCCTGACACCGGATCGTCACCCAACTCCTTCAGTGGGCCCGACCTCGTCTGATTGCGACGACGAGGAGGCTCCGCGAGGAGTTTGAGCGCCTCGTCCACGGTGAGCGTGAACAGCTGCTCCTCACTTTCCAGGCTCCGCTTGTCGTCGCCCCTCTGGATGTAGGGGCCGTATCGCCCGTTGAGTGCGACGATGTCCGTGCCGTTCTCGTCCTGCCCCACGGTTCGGGGGAGTGACAGCAGTTTCAACGCCATCTCGAGCGACAACTCGTCCAATGACATGTTCTTCAACAAGGAGGCGCGTTTTGGTTTCTCCTTGCTCCCCTCCTCTATCTCACCGAGCTGGACATAGGGCCCGAATCGGCCCGTCTTGCCCAGCACCACCATCCCGGAGTCGGGGTCGGTCCCAAAGATCTTGTCACCCGCGTTCTGAGTCTGGACCAGCTCGACCGCCCGTTCGACGGTCAGCTCGTCGGGGGCGAGGTCGGTTGGAATGGAGGCGCGTTCGTCGCCGATCTCCACATATGGCCCATATCGCCCGATGCGTGCGACGACCGGTGTTCCCGACTCGTCCTCGCCGATGGGGATCGATCCGACCGCACGGGGATCGATCTCATCGAGACGTGTCGCCACCTTGGTCTTGAGGCCGTCGTCTCCGAAATAGAACTTCGTGAGCCAGGGGACCGACTCCTCGTCGCCGGAGGCGATTCGGTCGAGGTCGTCCTCCATGGAGGCAGTGAACGAATAGTCGACCAGTTGCGGGAAGTGCTTCTCCAGGAGCGAGACGACCCCGAAGGCGGTGAACGTCGGCACCAGTGCCGAGCCCTTCTTCCACACGTAACCCCGGTCCTGGATGGTTGACATGATCGAGGCATAGGTCGAGGGCCGGCCTACGCCCAACTCCTCCAGTCTTTGCACTAGGGATGCCTCGGTGTAGCGGGCCGGTGGTCTCGTCTCGTGGCCCGTCGGCTCCAATCGCTCAACGGCCAGGGCGTCCCCCTCGGCCAGCGCTGGGAGCACACTCTCATCGTCATCTAGCTCGGATTCCGGATCGTCGCTGCCCTGGACGTAGGCCTTGAGGAAGCCGGGAAACGTGATCGTGCGCCCGCTGGTGCCGAACAGGGTGGGTCGGCCGTCGGGCAGATCCGCCTTGAGTCTCGCCGACACACTCACACCCTTGGCATCCGCCATCTGTGAGGCGATGGTCCGGCGCCAGATCAAGTCATAGAGGCGCGCCTCGTCCGGGCCGACCTCGGTGGCGACCTGCTCGGGAGTCTGAAAGGTGTCACCCGACGGGCGGATCGCCTCGTGTGCCTCCTGGGCGCCTTTGACCTTGGACTTGTAGACCCGCGGGCTCGGGGACAGGTACTCCTTCCCGTACAGCTTCGTGATCTGCGATCGGGCCGAGGCCACCGCTGCTTCGGAGATCGAAGTCGAGTCGGTCCGCATATAGGTGATGTAGCCGTTCTCGTAGAGACGTTGGGCCACGGACATCGTTCGAGAGGACGAATACCGAAGCTTTCGACCGGCCTCCTGTTGGAGGGTGGAGGTTCGGAAGGGCGGATAGGGCGACCGCTTGTAGGGCTTCTCCTCCACACTTGCGACCTCGAAGCGAGAGTCGAGCAACTGCTCGGCCAAGGTGGTGGCCGCATCCTGGTCGAGGACGAGTATGTCTCGCTTGGCCTTGCCGTCGGCTGCGAAGTCCTTGCCCGTGGCCACCCGCTGCTCGTCGACCTGCAACAAGGTGGCCGGGAAGGTCGAGCTCAAGTCTTCCGCCGGAGCCAGGGTTCCCTCGATGCTCCAATAGCCGGCGGAGACGAACGCCATCCGCTCCCGTTCCCGCTCCACCACGATTCGGACCGCCACGCTCTGGACCCGACCGGCGGAGAGACCCTGTTGGATCTTTCGCCACAGGACAGGCGAGACCTCGTACCCATACAGACGATCCAGGATCCGTCGCGCTTCCTGAGCCTGGACCAGACGCTGGTCAAGTTCCTTCGGGTGGGCGAATGCCTCCTCGATCGCAGGCTTGGTGATCTCGTGGAACACCATCCGCCTGACCGGTACCTTCGGCTTCAAGATCTCCGTCAGGTGCCAGGCGATCGACTCCCCTTCGCGGTCCTCGTCGGTGGCGAGGAATAGCTCGTCGGCGTCGGCCAGCATCTGCTTCAGCTTCTTCACCCGTTCCTTGCGTTCCTTGGGAACCACGTAGAGAGGCTCGAAGTCCTTCTCCACGTTCACCCCGAGACGCGCCCAATCCTCGCCCTTGGCTCGAGCTGGGATCTCCGAGGCGGACCGGGGCAGGTCCCGGATGTGTCCCATCGACGACTCGACCGCGACGTCGGACCCCAGGAAGCTGGAGATGACACGCGCCTTGGTTGGGGACTCGACGATGACGAGACTCTTTGACATACAGGGGGGGAGTTGACCGCATGAACGGGTCCCATGTCAACATGGCCCCTGTCACCGGACCGAGTTACCGTCCCGGTTGAGTGGCCAAGGAATCCTTCGACAACAGCCGATATATCGCCCTGGAAGGGGGTGACGGGAGCGGTAAGACGACGCTCTCCGCTGCACTCTCGAAGCACCTGAGGGAAATGGGTGAAGAAGCGGTGGAAGTGCGCGAGCCGGGCGGCACCGAACTGGGGGAGACCGTTCGTGAGCTTCTTCTCGATTCTGATCATGTGTTCCCATGGGCCGAGGCGTTCCTCTTTGCAGCACAACGGGCACAGCTGGCGAGAGAGGTGATCGCCCCGGCCCTCGAGAGGGGAGCGTGGGTCATCAGCGATCGCACCTACTACTCGTCGATTGCCTACCAGGGTGGAGCTCGGGGTCTGGGGCGGGACCGGGTACGTGAGATCAATGAGATGGGTCTGGAGGGAGTCGTCCCGGGCTCAGTGTTCGTCATCGAGGTGGACCCCGCGACCGCCCTGGGCAGGCAACATCGAGAAGATCGGATCGGTGGTGAGGGTGCAGAATTCCAGGCCAGAGTGCGAGAGGCCTACCGCGCCATCGCCGCTGAGGATCCCGAACGAGTCTTTCTCCTCG
>JBAULI010000252.1:0-5411 GCA_049578105.1 Acidimicrobiia bacterium
TTGCCGCCACTCTCGAGCTTGTCGCCAAAGAAGAGGATCTCCCCTTTGGAAATGCCAAGGTGATCCATCAGACGTCGCATCCCATAGGCCTTGTCGATCCCCGTTCTGGTGACGTCGATCGACGTCGTGCCACCGACGCGGACCTCGAAGTCGGGCAGCTCACGGGCCACGAAATCCCGTAGAGCCAGCTTCTTGGTTCCGGTCGGATCCCATGCAAACTTGCGGTCGGCAGTGGCTTCCTGGCCCAGGGCGGAAAACGTGATTTGGCTTCCGCGGTCTTCGATTATCGGGCCTGTTGGATTGGGCTCCCAATAGCCCAGTCTCTCGGCGGCGGCAACGAGAGCCCCTGCCACCTCAGCCCGGACCTTGAGCGGAAGGTCGTCGGCGTACTGGACGACCCAGTCCTGAACTGAAAGGTCGTAACGCAGATACCTCGCTCCCGATGTTGGCATCACGTGTAACCGCGATAGAAGGTCCGGCCCGACGTGAAGCCTGTCGATGAGTTGGACTCTGAACTGCTCGAATTTTCCACCGGAGATGACGCAGACCTCGAACCGAGTCAGGAGCTTCTCCAGAAGTCGCGCCATGGGTTCGGACACCGGCGACTTCGTCTCAGCCAGGGTTCCATCGAGGTCGAACGCAATGAGGTGGCGTCTCAGGTTTGGCCGGTCTGCGTTATCCGACAGCGCCGGCCGCTGCCATGTTGATCTCTATGAGACGGTTCATCTCCACCGCATACTCCATCGGAAGCTCTTTGACGATCGGTTCGATGAACCCGGCCACGATCATCGATGTCGCCTGTTCCTCGGTGAGGCCTCGCGACATGAGGTAGAAGAGTTGATCGTCACCGACCTTGGATACGGTGGCCTCGTGGCCGACCACGGCGTCAGCCTCCTCGATCTCCATGTACGGGTAGGTGTCCGAGCGGCTGTCCTCATCGAGGATCAGGGCATCGCACCTGACGAATGACCTGGCATTGGTTGCTCCCGGCTCGATTCGAACGAGGCCGCGGTATCCGGCGCGTCCCCCGTCTTTGCAGATCGACTTGGAAACGATCAGCGATGTCGTATTGGGAGCCACGTGGACGATCTTCGCCCCTGCGTCCTGATGCTGGCCCTCACCGGCGAAGGCGATCGACAGCACCTCACCGTGGGCACCTTCCTCCATCAGCCAAACGGCGGGATACTTCATCGTCAGCTTTGAGCCGAGATTGCCGTCGACCCATTCCATTGTGGCGTTCCGGTAGGCAACCGCCCGCTTGGTGACCAGGTTGTAGACATTGTTCGACCAGTTTTGGATGGTCGTATAGCGACAGCGTCCACCCTCTTTGACGACGATCTCGACGACTGCTGAGTGCAGCGAGTCCGTGGCCCACACGGGTGCCGAACAGCCTTCGACATAGTGAACGAAGGCGCCCTCGTCGACGATGATGAGGGTGCGTTCAAATTGGCCCATGTTCTCGGCGTTGATTCGAAAGTAGGCCTGCAACGGCTGGTCGACATGCACACCGGGCGGGACATAGATGAACGAACCACCGGACCACACCGCCGAGTTGAGCGCGGCGAACTTGTTGTCATTTGGTGGGATGATCGTGCCGAGGTACTCCTTGACGATGTCCGGGTACTCACGCACGGCAGTGTCCATGTCGCAGAAGAGGACTCCCAGCTTCTCGAGATCCTCGCGATTGCGGTGATACACGACCTCGGACTCGTATTGCGCGGTGACACCGGCCAGGTATTTGCGTTCGGCCTGTGGGATGCCGAGTTTCTCGTAGGTCGCCTTGATCGACTCAGGCACCATGTCCCAGTCCCGTGCCTGACCTTCGGTTGGCTTTATGTAGTAGTAGATGTCGTCGAAGTCGATGTCTTCGAGGGCGCCACCACCCCCCCATGTGGGGATGGGCTTCCTCAGGAACCGCTGGAATGACTTGAGTCGAAACTCGAGCATCCACCCGGGCTCGCTTTTCATCGCCGACATCTCCCGGATGATCTCCGCGTTGAGGCCCTTCTTCGGTTTGAAGACGTACTCGTCCTCGGTGTCGTGCCATCCCAGCTGATAGCCGGAGAGGTCGATGTCGACTGCTACGGGCATCGGTCATCTCCCCCGGGTCTTGACAGTCATCGATGTATGCGATCCGATCGGAGCCTTGGTCGTGATCACGACTTTCGAATCTTGGAAGACAGGTCCATCAGGAAGTAGCCGGAGCAGCCGCACTTCGGGACGGTGCACAAGATGCGTTGTCGATGTTCGCTGCGGGGATGGCCGCACCCCCCACATCGCTTCCGTGCCTCGACACCTTGTTTCATCACGAGACATGCTCGCCACGCGTCAGACGCGCGAGTCGGTCGCGGTCGCTCATGGATCTTCGCCTTCGACCTCGGTAGAAGAGCCCGAAGAGCTCATCGAGCACGACGCCGATGAGCAATGCTCCAAGGATGATCACGATAAGTGACGTTGAGAAGTGCCATCCGAGAAAGTCAACCGATATGGAGCCCGTGTTCTGGGCGGCGAGAGCGATGACAGTCGTCGCCAACAGCACGCCGACGATGAGGCCCCAGAAGAGACCGGTGCCGACGAAGACGCGCTCTGTCGACAGGGAATCGGCCACTGTTTGAATTCCGGGCGATGGAGAGTCTGCGATATTCACCTCCGCGGAAGGTGCGGAAACGACTTCTGATTCACTCATGGCGAGTCGTCTTCTGCAATGACTGCGATCAATTCCTGGCCAGGAAGGAGAACCCACTGGGATCCGAGACGGTTAGGGGTACCAGGGATATGGGTGTCGTACCAGGGTTGTCCCGGCCAGTAACGAGACATGAATTCCGATATGCCGCTCTGAACCCACGACCAGGCGGTGGTTCTCTTCGACCAAGCGAGCACGTCGTCTCCTTCGGGTAGGTATTTATGTATCTTACTTGACTTCTAATTATATATCAAACTAATCTTCTAATCCGCCTGACCCAGCCAAGGAGAGGTTCCGCAACGTGAGCGATCTGGTAGACGACATCATCCACGAGTGGCGAGAGCTTCGACCCGACCTCGATTTCTCGCCACTCGAAGTTGTCTCGCGTTTACTGCGGGTGGCCCACTATCTCCAGAGTCGGCTGGACGATGTCGCAGCAGCGTACGGTTTGAGCCATACCGGTGATCTCGACGTCCTCACCGACCTCGATCGTGCCGGGCCTTCCCACGAGAGGACGCCGACGGAACTCGCCGAGGCCCAGCTCTTGACCGCGGGGGGCATGACCGTGCGCCTCAATCGCCTTCAGGCAGCCGGATTGATCGAGCGGCGTCCAAATCCAGACGATGGCCGCGGGGTCCTCGTGCGTCTCACCCCTTTGGGACGAGATCTAGCCGAGGACGCTCTGGCCACTCTCCTCGACACCCAGGCGAGCGGCATCCGAGGTCTGAAGACGCCCGATCGGGCCATCCTTGCACGCCTTCTCCGCGACCTGCTGGTCGCATTAGGGGATACCCCGGCATTCCGACCGAGACTGGTGGTCAAACGCCCGGCACGATGACCAGCCTCCGCCACGACGCCGTATCACAACGGATCGCGGTTGCGCTTGGTTACTCGGCCCATCTTCGGTGGACCCCCCTCAATCGACCTCTTCTCATTCGATCGATACCTCCTTGGCACTTGTACAGTGCCAAGTGTGTGCCATAATGGCACAACATGAACTTGACCAAATATGCGGAAACCCTGCGTGAACAGCTGCTCGCCGCCGCGGAGATGGGAGGCGCCCAAGGCAAAGCCTTGATCGATCGTCTCTCGGCCGGTCTCGACGCGGCAACGCGCTTGGTGCTGCTCGAAGCCATTTCCGACGCCGCCGATGAGATCACGACGGAGCTGGCCCCGGGCGCCGTGGAGGTCCGGCTGCGTGGAACCGACCCGGAGTTCGTGGTCAAACTGCCGGCCGCGGCCGCCGACGAGGTTTCGGAGGGGACCATGGGGCTCGCCGGTGGGATCCTCCAAGATGGTGACGAGGGCGGCACCTCGAGACTCAACCTGCGCCTTCCCGAGACGCTCAAGGCCCGGATCGAGGAGGCGGCGCGACAAGAGGGACTGTCATCGAACGCCTGGCTGGTGCGCATCGTCGCCGCTGCGACCGATGGTCCCCGCGGACGGGTGTCGGGCGCGGCCCGCCACAGCCAGCGTTACACAGGGTGGGTCAGCTGAACATGCCAGATTCCAAGAGCAGTCAAAGCGGGCCGATGCCTTCGTTCGAGACCCACCAGCCCATCGCCGTCTCGATCGAATTGAGCCGGGGGTCGGTGCACGTGATCGCCAGCGATCGCACCGACACTGTCGTGGCCGTGAACCCGAGTGACCCGGGCACACCGGCGGATGTCGAGGCGGCGAGCAAGACCGTGGTCGATCTGACCAATGGGCTCCTGTCCATCAGGATGCCAAAGCCGGGCGGAATCGCGGCACCGATCGTGGGTTGGAAGCGGAGCGGAGCGGTCGGCGTGGTCGTGGAGCTTCCCGAAGGATCCTCCCTTCGAGCCGATACTGGCGTCGCCGACTTCCGATGCGACGGACGACTTGGCGATGTCGATGTGCGAACGGGCGTTGGCAGTGTCCTTCTCGACCAGGCCGGGGCGTTGCAGCTGACCAGCGGAATGGGACGAGTCACTCTCGAGGATGCATCCGGCAACGCAGAGATCGTGACTGCCGGCGAGATAAGCGTTGGCGCCGTCGCCGGAGACGCCGACATCAAGAACCGCAACGGCACCACGTGGATCGGGCGGGTGGAGGGCAACGTCAGGGTCAAGTCGGCGAACGGCGGGGTCACGATCGAGGATGCGGGTGGCGACGTCAATGTCAAGACTGCGAATGGCGACATACGCCTTGGTCGGATCACTCGTGGAGCGGCGACCGTCGAGACTGCCGCCGGTGGGCTCGAAATCGGAATAAGAGAAGGCACGGCGGCATGGATCGACGCCAGCACCCGATTCGGGAAGATCGACAACGGCCTCTCCCCTGCCGAGCATCCGGATCAGTCGGTCGAAACGGTACAGGTTCACGCCCGGACCGCTTTTGGCGATGTCCTGATCACACGCTCCTGAATTGCGACGAGGAGACATAGAGACATGATTTCGGCAATCAACGCGATCGAGGTCAGAAACCTCCAGAAGGGATACAAGGGAGTGCCGGTGCTGGACGACGTCTCGTTCAGCGTCAAGCGAGGTACGGTCTTCGCCCTGCTTGGGGCGAACGGTTCCGGCAAGACGACCACGATCAACATCCTCACGACGTTGATCAAGGCGGACGGGGGGACGGCAACGGTCGCTGGATTCGACGTGACGACGCAAGCCGCCAGGGTCCGCGAGCAGATCAGCGTCACCGGGCAATTCGCCGCGGTCGACTATGTGCTCACAGCAAGGGAGAACCTGGTGCTGATGGGAGA
>JBAULI010000253.1:0-3293 GCA_049578105.1 Acidimicrobiia bacterium
ACAGACGCCGGTCGGCAGCTCTGAGTGGCGGCGGACATTGCCTCGGCCCACCCCTCACACCGAGACAGGGTTCCACTACTCGCGCAATCACGGCCTCGGCAAACAGACGCCGGTCCGCCGCAGCTACCGCCGCACGTACGGAACCATGAACGACCTACAGACGCCGGTCGGCAGCTCTGATTGGCGGCGGACTTTGCCTCGGCCCAACCCTCGTACCGGAACAGGGTTCCACTACTCGCGCAATCACGGCCTCGGCAAACAGACGCCGGTCCGCCGCAGCTACCGCCGGGTGAACCGATCCGGCCCGACGGGAGCCCAGGTGCGTGTGCGGCCAAACGCGACTCCTCAAGCACCCTGAACCACCATGGCTTCCATGTCGGGGCCGAAGACCCCGGTGTACTCGACGTCCACCCAGGCTCCCACCTGTCCTCTATCGAGACGGACCACTCCGTCGATCTCGGGGGCCTGACGGTGAGACCGGCCGAGGGGGACCCCGTCCTCGACCTGATCGATCACGACGGTGTCCGCTCTCCCCAGCCAATGAGAGTGACGATCCTCTGTGATGTCCTCCTGGAGGTCGGATAGATAACGAAGCCTCTCCATGACGACGGAACGTGCAATCTGCCCGCTCATCTCCGCGGCCGGGGTTCCCGGTTCGGCGGAATATGGGAAGAACCCGGCCCAGTCGAGACTGACCGAAGTGAGGAAATCGGCAAGCTCTTCGACGTGCTCGTCCGTCTCACCGGGGAAGCCGACGATGAACGAGCTGCGCAAGGCTGCGTCAGGGCTCAACTCCCTGATGCGACCGATCAGAGAGGTGTGCTTCTCTGTGTTCCCCGGTCGCTTCATACTGCGTAGCAGTGGGCCGGACACGTGCTGAAGCGAGAGATCGAAATATGGGGCGACCAGGTCGTTCGATGTCATCTCGGTGAGGAGGCGCTCGGTGATCTCTCGGGGATGGAGATACAGGAGCCTGAGACGGCGAAGCCCAGCGACGTCCGAGATGAATTCGAGCAGATCAGGGAGGCCCCCGGGGGCGTCGATGTCCCGCCCGTATGCGGCCAGATCCTGCGCCACCAAAACCACCTCGCTGGTCCCGGCATCCACGAGACCGGCCAGCTCCTCCCGTATCTCGACGGGCCGACGAGAGCGCTGCTTGCCGCGGATGGACGGAATCGCACAGAAGGTGCAAGGTTTGTCGCAACCCTCTGCCACTTTGAGGTACGCATAGGGAAGGTCACTGCTGGGCCGGCCGGTGGCGTGGAGGATGTCCATGACCGGTCGACGGCGGATCTCGACCGGTGCCCACCCCGTCAGCCGATCGAGCACACCGACGAGCTCGCCGTATCGGTCGAGGCCCATGACTGCGTCGATCTCAGGAAGAGCGTCCTCGACCTCGGACCCGAATCGTTGGGCCATACATCCCAGCACGACCGACTTTGCGTCCGGTCTCTTGAGCCGCTCCAGTTCGAGGATGGTCTCCACCGACTCGGCCCTTGCCTCTTCGATGAAGGCACAGGTGTTGACCATCACCACGTCGGCATCCTCGGGCCGATCGGACCAGCCATATCCGGCCTCGGAGAGCATGGCCGTGAGCTTCTCCGAGTCGACCTGGTTCTTGGCGCAGCCGAGCGTTGTCAACCAGACCGTGGGACGTGTCATGACCGGGAGGTTAGATCTGTGGTTCCAGGTCGGCGCCGGGCACCCAAGAGGCGGCCGATCGGGTTGCGCATCAATCGCGATTCGACTCGACCGCCGCCTGTAACGGCCCCGATGGCACCGAGTCCGCCAAGCCGTTCCACGTCGACGTGCTCACCTTGCCGTCTTCTTCGATCTCCGAGCAGGCGAGATATATGGCATCGACGAATGCGCCAAGAGTGTGATCCATGGCATAGGCGATATTGACCGCCGTTCGGGCCGCCGCCACGTCGCCCCTCCCCACGGCGTGTATCGCCTCTTCGGCCGAGGCGGTGGCCTTCTGGTCCATCAGATCTCGCGGAACAGGTAACGCCTGAGGATGTCGATACGGTCGTCCAGCGATTCGGGATCGAGATACCAGAGCATGGCGGCCACGGTCGAAAGCAGCGGGTTGCCGTCCTGAGGGGTAAAGGAGAATCCCACCACCTCGTTGCCGTTCCGCACCGCGAGTGTCTCCAAAGCGACCACCGTCTGGCTCATGATCCGCCCGAAATAGCCGTGGTCACGACCGAATGAGAAGACCTGGTTGGCCGACCGCTTGTGGGTAACCGCCACACGCGTGTTCGACATCAGCCGATCCTTCACCTCATCGAGGGTGATCTCCTGATCCAGCTCCAGCGAGAATTGGATCGAATGCATGTACTGGGTGTTCAACTTGATGGCCGATGAGTAGATGTCGAGGTCGTAGCCGAGAGTCTCGAACAGCCGGTGCGCATCTCGGGCGTGATGAGTCCCGAACCGCTCGTCCTTGTGTGGCTCGACGGTGGGGCTGGCGACGAAACCGTCGTCCTGGCTGATGTCATTGGCCCGCCTCATGCACAGGAAACGGCCGTCTTCGAGATGGTTGGTCCCGTCGGCATCGATGGCCAGTGATCGGATCAATGCCGCGATGTTGTGGGTGTTGCACGACACGATCTGGAGGAACTTGTCCTCTCCCAGGACGAGGGCATCGTCGTTGATGCCCCTGGCGTACATCTTGCCGAAACCGAACTCGGAGCCCTGCGCCATGAACCCCACCGGGCCCTGGGCGTGGTCGTAGAACTCCTCTTTCATCTTGTTGCCGACAGGAGTGCAGTCGATCACGACCGTGGCGCGCTCGATCGCCTCGCGTGCCTCGTACTTCGGAACGTGGCCCAGATCCTGGAATTCGGTCTTGCGATCATCGTCGACCGAGAGGACGGCGCCGCGACTCTCCAGATCTGCGACCTTCGCCCTCTCCTGCGAAAGGGGCGTCCGCTTGTGAAAGGTCACCTCGTCGATGCCGAAATGGGCTTTGTTGTCGGCGAGAAGCCCGATGAGTGGCTCACCGATGGTGCCGGTGCCGACGACGTGCACGATTTTCATTTGAGGTTTGCTCCCGTGTGCTCTCGCCGGTGAGGTTACCCCGGTCACTGCAACCGGAAACGGTACGACCCGACTAGAACTGCTCCTCTTCGGTCGACCCTCTCAGGGCCAGTGTCGAAGCCTCCCCGCCGGACACGACCTGGCTGACCAGGTCGAAGTAGCCGGCACCGACCTCACGTTGATGACGGGTGGCGCTGTAGCCGCTGCTCTCGAGGGCGAACTCATGATCCTGGAGACGGACGTAAGCGGGC
>JBAULI010000254.1:0-7766 GCA_049578105.1 Acidimicrobiia bacterium
CGACAGAAGGGGTCTTGAAAGGAACTCCAGTCGAGTGGCATAGTTATGGCATGGTACGCATACGAGTTAGCACCACGGTTGACCAGTCGCTGCTAGAGAGCGCGAGGAGCCTGAAGGCGGATCTGAACGACGCAGCCTTGTTGGATGAAGCTCTAAGCGCGTTGGTGGCGAAACATCGCGCGGCCGAGATCGACACCGGATACGCCGCGTACGACGTTCAGCCGCTCGACGAGCCGGACGAATGGGGCGACCTCGCTTCCTTTCGAGAAGCGGCAGCTTCCTCGTGAACGATCTACCGGCCAGAGGAGAGGTGTGGTGGTGCGAGCTGCCGGAGATCAGTCGCCGCCCGGTCGTGGTTCTGTCGCGGGACGCGGCGATCCCCAGGCTTCGGCGGGTCGTGATCGCTCCATGCACGACGACCATCCGAGACCTTGCGAGCGAGGTGCTCCTGGAGCCCGGTGATGATCCGATCCCCCTCCAGTCTGCTGTCAATCTCGACTCGGTGGAGAGTGTTTCGGTTGGGACGCTGACGGAGCGTCTCGGCAGGTTGGGTAACGGGCGCATGCAAGAGGTGTGCGCTGCATTGGCGGTGGCCGTTGACTGCTCCACGTAGTTCCAACGAGCGGCGGACAGCCCCGCCGTATCGCACGGGTCTCACCCCCTTTCCGACGCGCCAAACTGGCTGCATCGTGAAGAAGATTGGCTTCCTCTCGTTCGGCCACTGGTCGGACTCACCTCACTCTCAGGTGCGCACCGCATCGGACGCTCTCCTCCAGTCGATCGAGCTTGCTGTCGCCGCTGAGGACATCGGCGTCGACGGCGCCTACTACCGGGTTCACCACTTCGCCCAACAGCTCGGCTCGCCGTTTCCTCTCCTGGCGGCGGTCGGGGCGCGCACCAAGAGGATCGAGATCGGCACCGCAGTCATCGACATGCGATATGAGAACCCGTTCTACATGGTCGAGGATGCCGGGGCCGCCGACCTGATCGCAGGCGGGCGGCTCCAGTTGGGGATCAGCCGGGGGTCACCGGAACAGGTGGTCGAAGGCTTTCGGCATTTCGGGTACGCACCTGCCGAGGGCGAGACCGACGCCGACATGGCAAGAAGACATACCGACGTGTTCTTGGAGCTGCTCGAAGGGAAGGGCTTTGCCCGGCCGAACCCGCGGCCCATGTTCCCCAACCCGCCAGGTCTGCTCCGTCTCGAACCGCATTCAGAAGGCTTGCGTCATCGGATTTGGTGGGGCTCAGGTTCCAACGACACGTCGGTCTGGGCTGCTCAGAAGGGGATGAACATGCAGACATCCACCTTGAAGTTCGATGAGAGCGGTGAGCCACTCCATCTCCAACAGCGAAAGCAGATCGAGGTATATCGGGAAGCCTGGAAGGAAGCCGGCCACACCCGTGAGCCACGGGTCTCAGTCAGCAGGAGCATCTTCGCTCTCGTCGATGATCGGGACCGCGCCTACTTCGGTGCCGGCAGGCAGGAGAGCGACCAGATCGGGTACATCGACGAGAACACCCGGGCCATCTTCGGTCGTACCTACGCAGCCGAGCCGGACGTCCTCATTGAGCAACTGGCTGAAGACGAGGCCATCGCGGCCGCCGACACGCTCCTGCTCACCGTGCCCAATCAGCTGGGCGTCGAGTACAACGCACACGCCTTGGAGAGCATCATGAAGCATGTCGCACCCGGTTTGGGCTGGCGCTGACCTGGGGACGCCTCGTCCGAGGTCAGCCTCGTCGAACCTCGTTTCCCGTGATCACAGCCGATTGCCCACATCTCAGGCAACGAGGGTTCACGGGGTCATGGTGGATGGTCAGATTCCCTCACGGCGCACGAGAAGCTCTTGTCCGAAGACCGCCTTCGCCCGATAGACCCATGAGTGGGAGAGCGCCCCAATCAGGAGGTGCACGACTGCGTGCTCAGGAGGCACCTCTCGGCACCGATGAGATCCACGATTAGCCTTTGCGCGTGACGAGGCTGCTCGGATGGTTGGACGCCATCGGTGCCGATCCGGACGACGACATGGAGACGCGTCAGCGCAAGGCGCTGCTCGTCCATCTGGCGGTGCTCATCTGGCCCATCTCCCTGGTGTGGGGGGTTCTCTACCTCGCGCTCGGTGCCCCGGCTGGCGTGGTCGCGTTCGCCTACTTCGTCATCTCGGTCGCCTCTATCGGCCTGTTTGCCCGAACGCGCAACTTCGAGCTCCTGCTGTGCATCCAGCTCCTGGACATCACTCTGGCGCCCACGCTCTCGATGTGGCCGACCGCGGGCTTTCTGGCCTCCGGCGCGGTGGGCTTGTGGGGCATCCTGGGTCCTATGGGGGCGCTCGTATTCCGCAGCGTTCGCTCGAGCACGCGCTGGTTTGTCCTGTTCGTCGTCGCCTTCCTGGGCGCGGGCATCGCCGGGGAGCTGACCGGCGGCCTGTCCAGCCTGCCGACGTGGTTCAGCACGACCATGCTGGCGCTGAACGTCGTCATCGGGGGGGCCGTGGTATTCACGCTGCTCGCCGTCTTCGCCCAGCAGCGGCATGACGCCCAGGATCGTGCCGAGAACCTGCTGCTCAACGTTTTGCCTCGCTCGATCGCCGAGAAGTTGAAAGCGACTCCCCAAACCATCGCCGACTACTTCACTTCGGCCTCGATCCTCTTCGCCGATGTTGTCGACTTCACTCCGATGGCGGAGCGCGTCCCACCCGTGCGTGTGGTCGAGATGCTGGATCAGCTCTTTGGGCACTTTGACTCCCTCGCCGAGCATTACGAAGTCGAGAAGATCAAGACGCTGGGTGATTGCTACATGGCCGCCGCAGGCATCCCGTCCCCTCGATCGGACCACGCCCGCACCCTTGGGCTCATGGCTCTGGACATGTTGGCCGCCGTTCGGGAGCAGGGAGCGGTGGGGTCGCTGGGATTCGAGCTGCGCATCGGGATCAACTCCGGACCGGTGGTGGCTGGTGTCATAGGCCGCAAGCGATTCCTCTACGACCTGTGGGGCGATGCGGTGAATACTGCGGGCCGTATGCAGACCGAGGGCACGCCGGGTCGCATCCAGATCACGCGGGCCACCTACGAGCTGCTGAAGGACGAGTTCGTGTGCGAGTCGCGCGGCACCGTGGCGGTCAAGGGCAAGGGCGAGATGGAGACATGGTACCTGGTGGGGAAGGGCGAGGCCGTGCCGGCGTCGAGTGCCCTCGACAACGCATAGCGCATCGAGCCACCGCGGCTCGGGGTCGCGATGGGGCCGACGACAACCAGGTCAATCTTCGCATTCTCAGATTCCCGGCTTGAAGATCATGTCCCACAGGGCGATCACGAGAATGGCTAGCACGGTGCCATACCCGGTCAGCCACCGTCGCAGGGCGACACGCGCTCCGGTGAGGTCGCCTTCGTTGCTGAGCCGATCCAGAAGCACGGCCTGACGACTGAGGTATACCGCTCCGATAAGGAAGGCGAGGAGGAAGTCCGTTCGCAGAGACTGTTGGATCGTCGTATCAATCGCCCAGGTTTAGCCCGGCTACCTATCGGCTAATAGGGAAGCCATGGCCATTCACACGCGGTCGGACGCGACGGCTGGCGAGACACGTGCGGGAACACCGATGACCGTCCTCGCCTGGGCTCTGGCCATCGGTAGCTTGGCGTTTGCCATCGTGAATGTCGTGTTCGAGGCGACCGGCCGCTTCGACGAGGGGCCCTGGGCGGACTACTCGAGCGCCATCTCGATCATCAACTGGTTCGTCTTCGTTGTGAAAGTCGTCGGAGCCGGGGTTGCACTTCTCTCTGTGACGAGCCGGCCACCTCTAGCCCCCCGTGTGGTGAACTTTTCGATCTGGGGAGCGGCGGGGGTGCTGTCCGTCTACGCGCTCGGGAGCGTAGGGCAAGCCATCGGGCTCGTATTGGGCCCGGACGCGGTGGAACAAATCAATGGCGCCGGCATCCTCTACGTGACCCTCTTTCTCCTTGCGGCAGCAGGATTCGTCATCCTGGCATCGTCACATACGAGGAGATTCGGAATTGGACGGGCGCCGGCCATCGGCGGTGCTGTCGGTGGTGTGGGCTTGCTCGGGTTCATCCTGCTGATCCTCCCGGCGATTCTGTCTGTCCTGGGAGTGATGCCATCACCGTGAATCTCATGACGTACGGAAACGAGCGCTCCCATCGCAGGTGGTCGCCAGGCGAAACCACGGGGCCGCACCTGACCGGGGGAAGCCCACAACCGACACTCTGAGACGTTCTCGGGTGTGATCACCGCCAGCTACGAATCGCAGGGGAGGAAGCCCGAACCGAATCACCACCAGCGGAACCACGTCGTCGGCGTTCGCCCCACTCGCCCGGCAGACCCGCTAGAGCCGGCTGTTTTCCCTTGTCCGAGTCTCAATGCATCTCTCGCAACAAATGGGGATTCGGCCCGCGATGTGGTTGGAGACCTGTTGATCTGGATGACATCCGTCACATCGAGTTCGTGATCCATCTCACTACCCGTTGCACCGGTCCTTCGGAATGATGGGTGTCAAAGGAGGTAGCAGATGGAACATGTGCTCGAAATACGAGGTCTCGTTCATCGATACGGAGATCACACGGCTCTGGCAGGAGTCGATCTGACCGTTGGGTCAGGCGAGTGTGTCGCACTTCTCGGCCCTAACGGGGCCGGTAAGACGACTCTCGTCCGCAATGTGATCGGATTGATCGAAGGCAACGCCGATCTCATCGAGGTGGCAGGCGGCCACCCTCGTAGCGCCCAAACCCGGCGCCGACTCGGTGTCGTCCAGCAGGCGGTCGGCTTTCCGCGCTCACTCACCGTCGGTGAGATCGTCGGCGGTGCTGCGACTCGCCGCGGCTGTCCCCCAGAAGCAGCCAGCCGAGCCATCAGAGAGATGGGCTTGACCGGTCTCGAGAAGCGGCGAGCGGCCAAGCTTTCCGGTGGTCAGCAGCAGCGGCTGCAACTGGCGATGGGGCTGGTGGCGAATCCGGTTCTGCTGGTGCTGGACGAACCCACCGAAGGACTCGATGTGGAGGCACGCCGCCGCTTCTGGGACACGGTTAGGCGGCGTCTCGACAACGGGGCCGGGGTGCTCATCACGACGCATCTGGTGGACGAGGCAGCAGCCGTCGCCGATCGGGTCGTTGTGGTTGATCGTGGACGGGTAGTGGCGGAAGGGACCCCGGACGAGCTGCGCCGGATGCTTCCCGACCGTCGTATGGAAGTCCGCACGACGGTGCCGCCGAGTGTGATCAGAGCCCTCGACTCCGTGGAGTCGGTGGAGCTTCGTGATGGTCGCACCGTGATCGCAGCCAGCGACAGTGAGCAAGTCATCAAGACGCTGTTCGAACTCGACCCGGATGCCAGCGACTTGACCGTGGCGACGGCGAGCCTCGAAGAGGTCCTCGTCGCCATGACCCACCATGAGGAGGTAGCAGTATGAACACGAGAGTCTTTCGGATAGAAGTGCGAGACGAGCTCCTGGGAATCGTCAGAGAGCCCACCGCTCTCTTCTTCACGGTCCTGATGCCAGTGGCATTCTTCGCACTGTTCGCTTCGATGTTCGGCCAGGAAGGCGGCTTCGGCGCCGAATCGTTGGCCACCTATGGGGCGTTTGGTGTCCTGTCCGTGGTTCTGGTCAACCCGGGTATCGGTCTCGCCGACGCCAGAGAGCGTGGCTGGCTCCGAGTGAAGAGAGCGGACGGCACGCCCCTTGGCGTCACGCTGTCCGCAAAAGTCACCGCGGCGCTGCCCTACGCGGTCGTCACCCTGGCGGGGATAACTCTGGTCGCCCGTCTCACCGCTGGGCCCCTGGACGCACTTCAGGTCCTGCGGGTCATCGGAGTGTTGGTGCTCGGAGCCTTGCCATTCAGCCTGTTCTCACTGGCTGTCGGGGCGAGGTTCAGCACCAACGCCGCCATATCGGTGCTCAACGCGGTGCTCATCCCTTCGGTGATCCTGTCGGGCCTGTGGTTCCCGCTCGAGATGCTTCCGGCGTGGCTCGGAGAAATCGCGGTTTACCTCCCGCCCTATCACCTGGCACAACTCGCCCTGGCCCAGGTCGACGGTGGAGCGGTGTGGGGTCATGTGGCCTATCTGGTCGGAACAACGATCGTGGGCGCGATCGCAGCGGCATTGGCGTACCGTTCCGCTGAAGTGTGAGCGACACGACGGTCAGACTCGAGAACTCGGAACGCCTCGCGATGAGGCGTTCCGGTTTCTCGCGTTGGGCACCTCTTGTCTTTTTCGCCTTCATCCTCATCGGGCCGATCTTCTCTCCCGACGTCAGTTCTGAGGACTGGCTGTTCGCGGTTGGAGTGGTTGCTGTCGCTCTCCCCACCTTCGTCGTATCCGAGATTCGAGGCTGGGATATCGGGGGAGCAACGGTCCTGATGCTGCTGGCACTGGTCACCGCGCCGTTCGACTCGACAGCGATCATGGCGCTGCCCATCTACGCCGCTGCCCTCGTTGCCAGGTCAGCCAGTCAAGAGACGCTCCGACTCAGACTGTCTGTGATCACCGCTCTCACCCTGACCGGCTTCTTTCTGAGTTCGATCCCTTGGCCATTCCGGATCTTCATATTCATCCCGGTGATCATGGTCTGGGTCATCGGATCCGCCGTCTTCCATGATGTGTCACGCGACCATCGGGCGGTCGCCCTTCGGGCGGAGAACCGCCGAGTCGCGCATCTCGCCACCATTGCGGAGCGGGAACGGATCGCTCGCGACATACACGACATCGCAGGTCAGGCCCTCACCGCCATCATCGTCCGAAGCCAGCTCGTTCAGAGACTGGCCTCTTCCGACCAGGGTCGTGCATCCGAGGAAGCCGATGAGGTGGAACGCATAGCCCGCGATGCGTTGTCTTCGATCAGGGAAAGTGTTGCCGGCTGGCATCAGGCGTCGCTGCGGGACGAGCTCGCTGTTGCCCGTGATGCACTCGCCGCGGCAGGCACCGAGCTGGAGACCTTCGGAGACCTCGAGGTCGATCTGGCACCTTCGGTCGAGAACGTCTTGGCGCTGGGACTTCGCGAAGCGGTCACCAATGTCCTGCGTCATGCGCGTGCCGGCAAGGTGGAGGCCCGGATCGAAAGCCAGGATGGCGGAGTGTCACTGGCTGTGATCGACGACGGAGAGGGGCCGGGCAAGGGGACAGGGTCGGGGATTCAGGGTATGCGGGAGCGTGTGATCGCCGCGGGAGGAACCTTGACGTTCGGGCCCGGAGCAGCAGGTGGTACCGAGCTTCGGATCGACATGCCCTTCGGTGGGGGTGGGCCATGATCCGCGTCGTCCTCGCCGAAGATCAGGCCATGGTGCGAGGAGCATTTGCCGGTCTTCTCGACCTCGAACCGGACATCGAGGTGGTAGCCGTCGCCGAAGATGGCGAGCACGCTCTGACGGTGGTCGAGGAGCATCGGCCAGACATCCTCCTCACCGACATCGAGATGCCGAGAATGACGGGGCTCGAGTTGGCCTCTCGCCTCAAGGATCATCCGACGGTCCGTGTCGTGATCGTGACCACCTTCGCTCGAAGCGGCTATTTGCGACGGGCACTGGATGCCGGTGTATCTGGGTACGTTCTGAAAGACGCGCCGATCGAGGACCTGGCCGACACCCTCAGGCGGGTGGCAGCCGGCAGCCGCGTGATCGCGCCGGAGCTCGCGGTTTCGGCGTGGGCCGGTCGGGATCCCCTCACCGACCGGGAGCGAGAAGTCCTCCGAGAGGTCGGTGATGGACATCCCAACATCGAGATCGCGCAGAGGCTCCACCTCGCCGAGGGGACAGTG
>JBAULI010000255.1:0-6185 GCA_049578105.1 Acidimicrobiia bacterium
GGGGAGTAGCTTTGTCGATCTGAGACCTGTCGATCTCCCAAGCCAGTTGCCAACACCCGAGCTCATCCAAATCCCGCACACACTGCCTGACCAAAGCACTCACCTCAGCCTCTCCTGGTACCGACGAGTCGCGTCCCCATCGATACTCCTCGTGATCGCCATGGTCCTGCTCGTGGGCTGTCAAGGCAGCGCCATCACCCAAGATGGGTCGACATCGACGGCGGAAGCGTCGACGACCGTTGTCCCCGTCGAGACGACGACCACCATCGGGCAGACCGAGCCGGCACTCCCACCTGTGGTCGGGCCGGACCCCTCCTACCGGGTGGCCGTCTTCTACTACCCCTGGTATCGGAGCCAGGAGATAGACGGCATCTGGGAACCGTGGAGCAACAACGACCGATACCTGCCACCCGAGAGCATCGGCAGTGACTACTACCCGGTCTTGGGCCCATACAGCTCCTCGAGCCCGACCGTGGTCGCCCAACACTTCGCATGGCTCCGTCAGGCAGGGGTGGGGGTCATCGTCGCCAGCTGGTGGGGCCCTGATGACTACACCGACAGGGTGATCCCGGTCCTGCTCGAGGAGGGGGAGCGCTACGGCATCAAGATCGCGTTCCACCTGGAGCCCCGTGACGGGAGAAGCGCGGCGAGCGTCGTGGAAGACATCAAGTATCTCTACGACCACTATGGGGATTCGCCTGCCTTCTTCCGGACCGACGTCCCGACCAAGTGGAGCCAGGCCAACTCGAAGGGTTTGTTCTTCCTATGGGCCGCCGAATATGCGAATTTCCAGGAGGATCCCGTCGATTCGGGATATTGGCGGGAAGCGATGGACGAGATCCACGCACTCCCCGAGAGTGCAATGGTCATCGGCAACACCCTCCAGAGCTCATGGGTGGACTCCAACCGGTTCGACGGCCTCTACAACTACGTCTCCCAGCACCTCGAGGAGACCGACGGGTTCTCATGGGCCGAGGGGATACCAAACGGGGCCTGGTATGTCCCCAGCGTCACGCCAGGGGTATCCGCACGTCGCATCGGCTATGCGGAAGACACGTATGAACCGCGGTTGAGCGGCGAGACTTATCGCACCCAATGGGAGGCGGCGCTCGGACTGGACTTCCCCCCCGACATGGTGACCATCACCTCATTCAACGAGTGGCTCGAAGGCACACAGATCGAGCCGGCGCAGGCAGGCATCGACAACGGCTCGGGGTATTCCTACTCCGACTACGAGGGTCTCGGCAGCGAGGCCTATCTCGACCTCACCGCAGACTGGATCGAGAAGCTCACGGCACGGACCTGGCCACCGGGGGCCACGGTCCAGGTCAAGCTGTCGACGACATCCGATTGGACCTTCTTGAGGCTGTCATCGGGTGCCAAGGCCATGCGGATGTCGCTCTCCTCGGTCAGTGATGGGGCGACTTCCGCCGGGCCCGAAGCCGATCGAATCGGGCTCACTCAGGCGCTCGACGACGCCGAGAGCGGCGCCCAGGTGGACCTGACGATGGATATCTACCTCGGCGATATCGATCCAGAGGGAGAGGTTGCTTTCGAGATCGGAAGAGGTCACATCGGCTTGACGACAGTCCAGATCCTCGTGCACCAGGGAACCGACTTGCTCGAAGCCGGGAGCTTCACCTGGGCAGGTGTCAATCCTGGCGAGGAGAACGTGTCGAAGGTGAGTGTCCCCTCGTCGGCGCTGCTCGGCGGGTGAGCAGGGTGGCAAACCCTCCTCGGAGATGGCTCCGCCCTCACACTCATGTGAAGCGGCGCCCACTCTGCGTAGCCGCCACTACTCATTGCGGCGGCCCGCATTGCTCATTCAAAGCGGCAAGCATCTGCGGGTTGACCTAGGTTTGCGGCGGTGAGATGGCCTTTGACCGGGCGGGGGGCCGTTCTCGACCATGCCGTCGGGTTGATCGAGTCGGGCAGCGGGATCGCATTTCTGGGACCCTCGGGCGTGGGCAAGAGTCGCCTGCTCCACGAACTGGTCGACCGGATCGAGAGCGCTGGCATCGCGACGCTTCGAGTTGCTGCATCCGAGTCCACCAACACCATCCCCCTTGGCCCTTTCGTGGACCTGCTGCCCGAAACCCCGACCGAAGATCGTTTGGCCATGCTCAGCATGACTCTGGCCACATTGCGATCTCGGGCGACGTCCCGAGGGCTGCTCCTCGCCGTTGACGATGCCCATCACCTCGACCCGATGTCGCGCGCCCTCCTGATCAACGTGGTCACGTCCGAAAGCGCCATTGTCTGCCTGACGGCGCGCACCGGCGAGAAGCTGAATTCCGATCTGGTTGGTCTGTGGACCAACAGCATCATCGAGCGAGTTGACCTGTCCCCGCTCAGCGAAGCCGACTCCCGGGCTCTGGCCGAAGCCGCCCTCGGTCCCATGGACCAGGACCTGGCCGACGAGCTATGGCGCTTGTCGCGGGGCAACCCACTGGTCCTGCACGAGCTGATCGAAGGTGCAGAAGGGAAGTCCATCACCACCACCGAGGATGGGGTTTGGGTGAAGCAGGGGGAGCTGACAGGATCGCCGCGTCTCGCCGACCTGGTCACTTCACGGTTGTCAAGGCTGCCAGAGCCACTCCGACGCGATATGGAGTTGATCGCCGTCGGTGCCCCGCTTCCCGGGGTATTGGCACATTTGATGTTCGAGGAGGGGTTGGCTGACCTCGAGCAACGGAACCTGGTGAGGCTCACCCCCCTGGTCGACGACATTCACGTGCTGCCGGCCCATCCCCTCTATGGGGAGATTCTCGACTCCCAGCTTCCGGAGACGCGGAGACGGATGACATGCCGTCGACTGGTCGAAGCTGCATTGGAGCTCGGAGACGGCATCGACCCGCTTCGAGTGGCTTTGTGGCAACGCCAGTCAGGCGAGATCCTGTCACGAGATGTCGCCCTTCGCGGGGCTGCAGGGGCGCTGGCAAGACATGACGCCACCATGGCCCAGGACCTGCTCGAGCAGCTTCCCGAAGTCGACGATTGGGCGGCGGTGCTGCTGGGCAGATCTCTGACCTATCAACGACGCTTCGACGAGGCAGAGCGGGTTTTGCGGGACAGGGATCCGACCGACGATGGTCTCAGGGCTGATCTGGCATCGGCCCGTGCCCACAATCTCGGGTTCGGCCTGGACCGGGTCTCCGAGGCAGTCGAACTTCTCGACCGGGTCGCCGCCACGCTGCCGGGGCCGATGCGGGCCCGACTCGACACCGAGCGTGGCGTGCTTGCCGCCATCCGCGGTGACTTCACCGATGCCGAGCGGGCGGGCCGGTCCGTGCTGGGGAACCCCGAGGCATCGTTGGTGGCGCGGGCATCTGCGTATGTGAATCTCTCCTTGGCTCTGTCCATGACCGCCGACTGCGACGGATTCGAGAACATCGTCGACCAGGCCTACCAGTCGACGCGCCAAACAAGGATCGAGCTTCCGCTCGGTGAGGATCAGGTTGGGGTCATGCATTTCCCGGCCCTGGCGGCCGCCGGGCGGATCGACGAGTCGGTGGCTCTGCTCGAAGGGGCTGCAAAGCGCTCCGCCGGTTCGATGCTGGAGTCGACGTGGGTGGCCAGCCTGGCCATGGGACACGACCTGAAGGGTTTCTTGCGCCGTGGGCTCGAGGACGCTCGCCGAGCGCAGGCCTTGATGGAGGAGACGGATCCCTTTCATCTCGAGTTCCAGGTCCGGGGCGTGATGGCTCTCGAGCGTGGTCAGCTGGGTGATGAGGAGGCAATGGGAGAGGTCGAAGACATCGTGTTCGGTCACCCCGATCCACGTATCAGCATCTGGGTCGACCGGGGAAGAGTGTGGGCGCTGACCGCGAGAGGAGAGACGGACAAGGGAGCTGAGCTGGCTGCCCGCCATGGTATGGAGGCGGTCTCGAGCCAGCACATCTTCTGGGGTGCCCTCGCATTACACGACGCCGTTCGCCTTGGTCATCCCGAGTTGGTGGCCGGCGACCTGGCCGCCCTGCAAAGCACCCGTGGCGCTCACCTGATCAACGCCATGGCCGATCATGCCGCCGCACTGACCGACAGAGACCCAGACGCCCTCACCGGGGTGGCCCGGGGTCTGGCGACGATGGGAGCGTCGCTCTTGGCCGCAGAGGCTGCCGCCCAGGCGGCGGCGCTCGCTGATGGGCTCGCCGCCGCTCTGGCTGCCTGTCTGTCGATGGGCTGGGAGCGGGAATGCGAAGACCCGGTGACCCCCGCCCTGGCGGCTCGTCCTCCTCTGGTGACCGGGCGCGAGCTCCAGATGGCGCTCGATGCCGCAGGCGGCATGTCCAGTCCCGAGATCTCCCAGCGGCGGTATATCTCGGTGCGAACCGTCGACAACCATCTCCGCTCCGTATACCGAAAGCTCGGTGTTGGCGGGCGCGGGGAGCTTGGCGATGTGCTGGCCCCCATCGTCGGTCGAGTGATCGATTCGAGGATCGAGTAGACCCGTTCCGGATCCTCGATCAGCCGGAACCAACAGCAGGCAGTCACTGGTCGACGTGCACCACTCCACTCCAGGGGATCTTCGAGTGCCTGGCGACATGAGTAGTCGGAGCCGTGGGAATGAGTAGACGAGGTCGTGCGAGGTTCCCGTACGTTCCAATTTGGAGCTTGGCGACTGAAGAGCGCCGCCTCCGGAGGTAGAGACCGTCCCGATCTGGAGGAGAGAGATGAGGCGTTTGGTCAAGACCCTGGTGACGATCTGGATAGTGCTGGGCATGGTCACTGCTGCCAGCGCCGCGACTCCGTCTCTAACGAGGGCGAGCGAGTCGGCCGATCGAACGCTGACCGGCGGTGGGTCGGTCGGGCCCGGGACCCGAATGGCGGTCTCCGACGATGGTCGCTACGTGGCCTTCGAGTCTTCCTCTTCTCTTGATCCCAGTGACACGAACATGGTCAACGACGTCTATCTCAAGGACATGCAAACCGGGGCGCTGACCCGAGTGAGCGTCTCGTCCGGAGGGGCATTGGCAAATGGGAGCAGCGGAGGTGACACCGTCGACATCTCCAACGACGGCCGCTACGTGCTGTTCAACTCGAATGCCTCCAACCTGGTCACCGGTGACACCAACTCCAGTGGCGACCTGTTCATCCACGACCGCCAGACCGGTGGCACGGAGAGGATCCTTCGCAGCGACAGTCTCCAGAGTGTCAGTTTTGCGCGTCAGGGCTCGCTGTCGGGCAATGGGAGATACGTTGCGTTCGCAGGCAGGGGCTACGACGGTGCTTCAGGATCGAGCGATCCGGGAACCTTCGTCTGGGATCGCGTCACCAAGACGACGGAGCGCGTGACCGATGGCGCCAACTTCACTGGCCTCACCGAGACCCAGTTTGCCGCCATATCCGACGACGGTCGCTACGTCGCGTTCGTCACGACGGAGTTCAACCACGACGGCGACGTGATCCTGTTCGATCGCAACACCGACACATGGGAAGTGGCCAACCCCCGCATCGGAGGAGCGGCCCCGGTTGGCGCACAGGTCGGGGTGTCCATCTCCGGCAACGGCAGATTCGTGGCCTTTGGCTCGACCGCCACCAACTACGTGGCCGGAGACGCGGCCAACACCAACGATGTCTTTGTGTACGACTCCAACTCTGACTCCCTGGAGCGGATACCGGGCGTGGGAAACGGAAACTCGAACCGCACCTACCCGGCGCTATCCGATGATGGTCGCTACGTCACATTCGCCGACTGGACCGACGTCTATGGAGCGGCCAATGGCCGGGCCGACGTCGTCCTCTACGACCGACAGACCGACGATGCCCAGATCCTGTCGCTCAACAGTGATGGGTCCCCGGCCGATCGCAACAGCGGCTCGTTCAGCAAGGGAGCCATCAGCGGTGATGCCCGATTCATTGCCTTCTCATCCCAGTGGGACTTCGAGACGGAGTCGCCGGCTGGCACCAACGTCTGGCTCACCGATCGGGAGGGGATCACGGCTCCCCCGGGGGAATGCAATCGGTTCAGTGACGTCACTTCCTCAAATGTGTTCCAGACGTCGATCTGCTGGCTGGCCGGGCAGGGAATCACCGTGGGCTGTAATCCGCCGGCGAACACCAAGTTCTGCCCGACCGACACGGTGACTCGGGGTCAGATGGCGGCGTTTCTGGTGCGTGCTTTGGGATATTCCGACAATGGCGGTGGGAACTTGTTCATCGATGATGACGGTTCGGTGTTCGAG
>JBAULI010000256.1:0-2179 GCA_049578105.1 Acidimicrobiia bacterium
CATAAGCAGCTGATGCTCAGAGCCGAGAATCTCGCAGTCGTGTACAACGACGTGGTCCTCGTCCTTCGTGGCATCTCACTCGAGGTGCCGGACGGGAAGATCGTCGCGTTGCTTGGTGGCAACGGAGCCGGGAAGACGACGACCCTCCGGGCGATCACGGGGCTGCTCGACATACACGAAGGCGACCTCACAAAGGGCGATGTGTTTCTCGACGACGAGAACATCACCAAGCTGGATCCGTCGGATCGGGTGAAGCGGGGCATCAGCCAGGTCATGGAAGGACGTCGGGTCTTCGCTGAGCTGAGTGTTGAGGAGAACCTTCGCGCCGGTGCCTACACGAACACCAACGGCAAAAAGGCAAAGGCGGCCCAGGAACGGGTCATGACACTCTTCCCCCGGCTGGCCGAGCGCAAGAACGCCACCGCCGGGTATCTGTCCGGAGGTGAGCAGCAGATGCTGGCCATCGGCCGGGCCTTGATGCAAGAGCCCCGACTGCTCATCCTCGATGAGCCGTCGTTGGGCCTGGCCCCAATGCTGGTCCATGAAGTGACCGAGATCATCGTCGAGATCAACCGTCAGGGAACCTCGGTCCTGCTCATCGAGCAGAACGCCAATATGGCCCTTTCCATCGCCAACCATGGCTACATCATGGAGACGGGAAAGATGGTGATGGATGGGACTCCCGCGAAGCTGCTCAAGGACGAAGATGTCAAGGAGTTCTATCTCGGTCTCCACGCCACCGGTGAGCACAAGTCCTTCCGCGACGTGAAGCATTACAAACGAAGAAAGCGGTGGCTGTCGTGAGTGACGTTTGGCGTGTGCGGCAGCCCCGGCCGACCGCGTGCTTTCGTTGCTGGCGGACTTTGACCGCGATGTCTCCCCGTCATCAGGGAGAGTTCCGGACTGGGGACTCCCTTCGAACCTCGCACATGAGATGCCGATCTCGGTCAAACAGACGCCGGTCCGCCAGGGTCGGCCGGCAATTAGAGCGGTGGCTGTCGTGAGTGGGACCACGCTGGCCAGACGGGCCGAGCGGTCAGGCCCCAAGGACTACGAGCACTTGCTCAGTGTCGAAGATGTCCGTCTCACCTTCCGTGGCGTCACCGCGATCGATGGCGTCTCGTTTCATGTCGACGATGGTGAGTTGTTCGCCATCATCGGCCCCAACGGCGCCGGCAAGACTTCGCTGTTCAACTCCATCAACCAGGTCTATCACCCCCAGGAAGGGGACATCCGGTGGAAGGGAGAGAGCCTGATGGGCCTCAAGCCCAACAAGACGGCCGAGTTGGGGATCGCTCGGACCTTCCAGAACATCGCCCTCTTTCCCCACATGACGGTGATCGAGAACCTCCTCACCGGTCGCCATGTGCGAATGACCAGCTCCTGGCTGGCGGGCTCGGTATGGCTGGGTAAGGCGAAACGAGAAGAGATCGAAAATCGCGAGATCGTGGAAGACATCATCGACTTCCTCGAGATCGAGCAATGGCGCAAATACCCGGTTGGCCTCTTGCCTTATGGCATCCAGAAGCGAGTCGAGCTGGGCCGCGCCCTGGCCATGGATCCCGAGCTCCTCATGCTGGACGAGCCGGTCGCAGGGATGAACCTCGAGGAGACGGAGGACATGGCCCGGTTCATCCTCGACGTCCAGGACGAATTGGGGATCGCCATCATCCTTGTCGAGCACGACATGGGCCTGGTGATGGATATCGCCGACCGCATCCTCGTCGTCGACTTCGGCAAGCCGATCACGGTGGGCGAGCCGGCCGAGGTCCAAAGCAACCAGAACGTCATCCGCGCCTATCTCGGTGAAGAAGTAGAGACGTCCTGATTGCCGGCGGACTTTGACCGCCTTCTTGCTGGCGGACTTTGACCGGATGGCTCCTGGACTTCGGGGCCGTCGCGAACAGGGGGACTCCCCTCAGCTTGGGTGGATTCGATCTTGACCTCGGTCAAACAGACGCCGGTCCGCTGACCTGATTGCTGGCGGACTTTGACCGTATGGCTCCTGGACTTCGCATCGGTCGCGAGCCGGGGACTTCCCTCAGCCTCGCTCGATCCGATTTCGACATCGGTCAAACAGACGCCGGTCCGCCAGGGCTGGCGCCGCGTGGCCAGGTTCGTGCGTCGGCCAAACCCCCGATTAGGGGCGGGGGTGCTCGCCGACCAGTCGCCAGGTGCC
>JBAULI010000257.1:0-4758 GCA_049578105.1 Acidimicrobiia bacterium
CCCCTGGTCGTTGCAGACGACCATCTCCGCGGGTTCGCCCTGTCAGGAGCTGGTGACACCGGGTGAGTACAACGGGAAATGGCTCAAGTTCGAGCTCGACCTGCCACCCACCTACTCCTGTGCCAACTGCTGGTGGAAGATGAATTACGTCTACACGTCGGCGGTCAACGACACCACCACGTGGCGGGCATACATGATTGGAAATCCGATCCATCTGATCGACTGAGGTCGAGCCGACGGACGGAGTGGGTCGGGGGACCCTAATTGGCGAAGGGGCCGTTTCTAGATCAAGAAACGGCCCCCTTTTGCCGATGTATCCAAAGGAAATCGAAGAAGGCCATGAACCCGGTGAGTTGCCGGGTATTTGGGCATATCCGGAGGAAAGCCGTGCATCGGGAGCGTGTGGAGTCGACCAAGACGGGCCGTCGCGGCCCGGGGCAGAGGGGGGCGACCCTGGTCGAGGCGGCAATGGTCTTCCCGATCCTCATGCTCATCATCATGGGCACCCTCGAGATAGGTCTCGCCTTCAAGGATTACCTGACCGTCTCCTACATCTCGCGGGAGGGGGCGAGGGTCGGCGCCCTCGCCGGCGACGATGCAACAGCCGACTGCTCGATTCTGATCGGGATCGGCAGCGTGGCCACCTCACACGACCTGGCCAAGCTCAACCAGATCCAGATCTACAAGGCCGCTGAGGGAACCGGCGCCCAGGGCGTCACCAACACCGCCACGTACAACGGCGGTGACCCCGAGCAGTGTCATGTCCCCGCCCTCCCCGGTGACGGTTGGACCGTCAATTCCAGCGCCTGGCCGCCTACGAATCGCCAAGCAACGGTGGGCACCCAGGATCTCGACATCATCGGGGTGAGGGTCATCATCACCCACGACTGGGCCACGAACTTCCCACCCTTCCGGGGGTCCTTCACCATCGACGAGTCGACGATCACACGTCTCGAGCCAAAGGTATTCGAACAGTGAGCGATAGCACCGAAACACGCCCGAAGATCTTGACGGTCGAGAACGAAGAGAGTGGGGCAGCCCTCCCCTTCGTCGCCATCCTGCTGGTGCTCCTCCTGGGGATGGCCGCCTTTGCCGTGGACCTCGGCTGGCTCTATCTCAACGGCGCCCGTCTCCAGCGCGCAGCCGACTCGTCCGCCCTGGCCGGTGTCGTGTTCCTTCCCGGCGACACCGCGAATGTCGTGGCGAAAGCCGTGAACGGCGCCGATGCGAACGGTTGGGACATCGGCAGTGTCAACGGGTCTCCTATCAGTGGTGGTGGCCCGGACGATCTGGTTTGGACGGCCCTGGCCGACAACAAGCTCGAAGTGACCCTGTCGACCACCATTCCCACCTATTTCCTCAAGGTCCTCGGCTTCGACCACTTCAACATCTCCCGGACCGCAACGGCCGAGTACGTCAAGCCGGTGCCGATCGGAAGCCCGGATCCGTGCTTTGGAATCGGAAACTCCAGTCTCAACGGGGGCGACTGCAACCCGGCTACCGCCCAGCGATTCTGGGCGGCGATTTCCGGGCCGTACACGAACAAGTGGAACGGAGACGCCCACGCCACCCTCTATTGGGACGACGACTCGAACTGGAACCAGGAATTCACCAACACCGAGTATCGATCCACCGGCTACTACATGGCAGTCGAGGTCCCATCCGGCGTTTCCGGCCTGACCGTCGACGTATATGACGCCGGGTTCTACGACCGGGGAAGCTTCGACGTCGAGACCGGTGATCGGGAACAAGACACCGGGGGCGGGGCCGACACTCACTTCCAGATGTACACATACGACAGCACACCGCTGGATCCGACGGACAACGTCGCCATCGGTGGCTGCAGCTTCAACATCTCGTCCGGCTCGTCGTCGGGCACTTACAAGAACCAGTGGCGGCGTCTTTGCACCTTCAACGGCGCGGTCACTCCCGGTATCTATGTCGTGCGAGTGTGGACGGACGGCAACGACGGAGGAACCAATCAGTACGCCATCCGGGCCAACACGACCAGCGCCGCCAACGCCAAGGTCTATGGGATCAACGACATCTCGATCTTCACCAACCAGAGCGGCCTCTCGACACTGAATGTCGCCAAGGTCGATCCGGTCCATGCCGGTAAGACCCTCGAGCTGCAGTTCTATGACCCGGGTGAGGACGACGCCAACGCCTACATGACCGTCAAGACCCCTGCAGGGGCCACCGCGACCTGTGACTGGGTGGCCAGAAACGAAGCGGGAAACGTGGTGCAATCGGGGTCCGGCAACTGTTCGATCCAGACATCCAACGGATCATCGTTCTTCAACGGACTGTGGGTGACTGCTCAAGTCGACATCCCTGACAACTACACCTGCAACCCGAACACGACGACCGGATGCTGGTGGAAGATGCTGATCCAGAACTCGCAACCTCACGACCGTACGACATGGGCGGCACGTGTCATCGGCAACCCGGTTCGACTGGTTCCCAACACATGATGTCTCGCTTCCGTCGCCGGGAATCATCCGACGAGCGTGGTGCCACGTTGGTGGAGTTCGCTCTGCTGTTCGGGTTCCTGCTCATGATCGCCCTTGGTGCCTTCGAATACGGGATGGTCTTCCGTGACTACCTCGCCGTAACCATCTCGGCCCGAGAAGGTGGGCGTGTCGCTGCATCGGCTGCCAACTATGGAGATGCCGACTGTGTGATCCTGGAGGCCGCCGCAGGAGCCCTGCAGTCACTGACCTCGGGTGAGATCACCGAGGTGCACATATACCGATCCAGCGCCAGTGGCAGCTATCCCGGAGCCAACTCCTCCTATAACAGGCGATACAGCCCGTATGTGGCTGGGGACCCGTCTCTCGTCGCCTGCTCCGGCTCGAACTGGAATGCCGAGCATCTGGGCAACAACTGGGACCCGACTGACCGCGCCAACACCGGCACGAGTGCGGACTGGATCGGGGTGCGGGTCCAGTTCCAACACACCTGGATCACCCACTTTCTGTGGTGGGACGGGACCGTTGACTTCTCAGACGACGCCGTATTCAGGATGGAGCCCCCGGCACCTTAAGTCGAGGTCGGTACTCGCCCCGGTCCTAGGCTGCGGCCCATGAATCCGCCCCCTGACTACATGCCCGCCCTGATAACGCCGTTCACCCGCGCCGGCGAGATCGACATCGACGCACACGTGGGCAACCTGCGGGTGCTCGCCGAGACCGGGATCGAGGGCTTCGTGCTCGGTGGATCGAACGGGGAAGGCCCCTACCTCGAGCCGGGCGAGAGACGCGCCCTGGTCAAGGCGGGTCGTCGCCGCAAGGCACATTTCATGGTCGGCATCGCCGCCGAGTCGACCCGCATGGCCCTGGCCCAGGTCGAGGAGGCCATCGAAGGTGGCGCCGACACGGTGCTGGTCATGACCCCGACCACCATGGCCCGGGGTCGGGACGAAGCCATCCACGACTTCTACAAGAGCGTTGCCGACGCTTCCACCGTGCCCGTGTTCATCTACTCGGTGCCGCTCGTGACCGCGTACAGCATGCCCGTTGATCTGGTGGCCCGTCTCGCCCGGCACGAGAACATCGTGGGCATGAAGGACTCCAGCGGAGACGTGGTCCGCCTCCAAACGATCATCGATGCGACACCAGCTCGCTTCATCCTCTACTCGGGCTCGTCCCGAGCCCTGACGGGAGCGATGGCGGTCGGCTGTCATGGCGCAATCACCGGCTCGGGTAACTATCTGCCACAACTGGTCCTGGAGACAGTCGAGACGGCCAAGAGCGACCCGGCGGCCGCCCGTCGCCTTCAGAGGCGGCTCAGCGCCGTCAGCGCCGATGTGGAGAGTCATGGTGTCCCCGGTGTCAAGGCCGCCGCCCGAGCGGCCGGTCTGGAGCCCGGTCATCCTCGACAACCACTGTCGAGGTTGTCACGGGGTGTCGAGACCTCGATCGCCAAGCTGATTTGATTGATCGCTCAAAGTTCGGGCCACTAGTAGCCTTCACCCCCTCACCTAACGCCAAGGAGTGAAGCGTGTCCAAGTTTCTCAGTGAGGAATGGACCTCGGAGGTCACCTCGGCCCTCGCAAGTCACGAGGGATTCAAGAACGCCATCGGCAGCGCCGACCTGAGCATCCAGTTCAATACCGACGACACCCCCGACGGGGAGGTCGACTACTACCTCGATGCCGGCGGGGGGCAGGCAGTCATGGCACTGGGCACCGTCGACAACCCCGATGTGACCGTGAAACAGTCCTATGACACGGCCACGGCGATATCCAAGGGCGAGTTGAACGTCCAGACCGCTTTCATGACGGGAAAGCTGAAGGTCTCCGGCAACCTGGCCAAGCTGATGATGCACCAGAGTGCCATCCAACAGTGGGCTTCAGCCGTCTCCCAGCTCTCCGTCGAGTACTAGATCTCGAGTCAATGCGTGATCGGTGTCGAAATGACACCGGGCTCTTCGACATCTAGCCGGAAGGCGTCCCACGAGAGAAGGGATGAAGGATGCCCAGGTATGCAGCATTGATCTACAGCCAGGAGGGCGATGCCAGCCCCGAGGAATGGCAGCAGACGATGAGCGACTACAACGAGTTCGGTGCGAACGCAGGCGCCGCCGGAGTGGTTGCCGGGGGTGAAGCCCTACACGACAGCAACACGGCGACGACCGTTCATGTCGAAGGCGGGAAAGGTGGAAAGGCCGTGTTCACCGATGGCCCGTTCGCCGAGACGAAAGAGGTACTCGGTGGCTTCTACCTCCTCGACGTGGCAGACCTCGACGAGGCCCTCA
>JBAULI010000258.1:0-4395 GCA_049578105.1 Acidimicrobiia bacterium
AGTGTCCCCCGGACCGAGCCTCTCACCGTCGCCAGCTTCTGACGGATGGTGCTCTTCTTTGGGGAAGTCTTCTTCTTGTTGCTGTTGGACACCCGCCTCCGCCCGGAGGACCCCTTCCGGGTGGGCGTCCTGGTTCCCATGTGGCAATAAACAATACATGGCGACCCGGTTAGCGCGCGGATTGTGCCCAGTCCCGACCCAGCGTGGTGATCAGGCCCCGAGCGCCATACCGAAGATCGCGATGACGAAGAGAACGAGCAGGAATGGGCCGACCGCCGTCAGACGACTCTGCAGTCTCTGCATCTCGCCCATCTCCTCGGCCGTGGGCGGGCCTCCGCGTTTGGCGATGCCCGCACCGAGACGTCTTATCCCAAAGGTGCTCCTCGCCCCGAAGGTGTAGCCGATCGCCAGAGCGGTGATGCCGGCCAGCGCCCCGATCGAGATCCAAAGACCCGACGTCCCGGTGAAGCTGATCCCGTCGAATCGCTCCCAGTAGAGAAAGCCCCCCGCCACGACGGTCGATATCGCCGCCCCGAGCAACACGGCGGTCATGTTCGTCCGCACCAATGCCTGCATGAATGGGCGGCCGTCGTCTCCTATCTTCTTGGCGGTAGGGGTGACGAAGAGGGTGACGACGATCGTCCCGCCGGCCCAGACGATCGCCGACAGGATGTGCACCACACGCCAGAAATCATGCATGTCTTCTGTCCTATCAGATTCGTGGTGAAGCTACATCCCTCCGGGTCACGGTGATGGCCATTCCCGTGTGGATTCGGCGCTAGATCCACTCGATCAGTCCGAGGATCTCGGCGGCCACCTCCCGGAGCGGGCGCCGGTTGTCGATCAACAGCCCGTCGAGGTCTTGGCCGGTGCCGTCGGCGAGCCAACGTTGAGCGGTTAGGAGATCCCGCTGACGATCGGTGGCGGGTGACGAAGAGAGCCGATCGCTGATCACGTCGAGGGGAACCGAGAGAGTCACGACTTGCATCGGCATCGACATCACCCTGCGAAGGGCGTCCAGATCACGCTCATCCTCAACCGCCCACGCGACCAGGAAGTGGTCTACACCCACGTCCCTGTAGTTGCCCACGACCGCAGACAGATTCGCCCACAGAATCTCTTTGTGACCCGCAGAGCCCACCCCTGCGGCCCCAAACCACCACAGGTAGTCGAGATCCAACATGGCGAAGGACACGTCGACCGCCTCCAGCATCCCCGCCATCTCCTCGACGACGGATGACTTCCCTGTGCCGTAAGCCCCGGTGACCAACACGGCAACGGGATCGGATGGCATCCCCACGATCGTACCGATAACCGTTGAGCCGGGGACCTCCCCCGTGACGGCAGGCTGTACCACTTTCCGCGCGCCCGTCATCCCAACCGCCGATGTGACCCAAGCAGCCCAGAGTGTCGAGAAGAGAGGAACCGTGAGCGATGCCTTGATTACCGTCCCCGGATGTCTGCGCCGATGATCCCCTACTCCCCTGCCCGTATCGAGACGCAAGTCCAGTTGAAGCGAGCAACTGCATTCCTCGACGAGATGGATGGTCGCCGCAGTGTTCGATTCTTCTCGGACGAGCCGGTGCCCCGAGAGCTGATCGAGCTCGCAATACGCACGGCCTCGACCGCACCTAGTGGAGCCCACAAACAACCCTGGACCTACGTCGTCACCGGCGATCCCGTCATCAAGAGACAGATACGCCAGGCTGCCGAGAGGGAGGAACGGGTCAATTACCAGGAGGGGAGGCTTCCCGAGCATTGGCGTGAAGACCTGGAGCCACTGGGCACCGACTGGCACAAGCCATTCCTCGAGACCGTGCCATGGGTTGTGGTTCTCTTCGAGCAAAGGTACGGAGTGCGCGAGGATGGCGAGCGCTCTCACCATTACTATGTCAAAGAGTCGGTGGGCATTAGCGCCGGTTTGTTCATCGTCGCCCTGCATCACATGGGTCTGGCCACGCTGACCCACACACCAAGTCCGATGAAGTTCCTCTCCAGGGTGCTGGGGCGACCGGAGAACGAGAGACCATTCTGTCTGTTCCCGATCGGGTACCCCGCCAACGACTGCGTGGTGCCGCAGCTGACGAGGAAGGGCCTCGACCAGGTGATGGTGGAGGTCGGCTCGGCGACCTAGGCGCCGGCCTCGAACCTTCGGATCACAGTTCCATCACGACGGGAACGATGACCGGGCGACGTGAAGTCTCCGCCCGGATCACACGACCGGCCGCAGAGCGGATGGTCTTCTGCAGCTCACCGATGTCGCTCCGGCCCGATGCATGCTCTTTGATCGCCTGCAGGACCGCCTCGGCGGCCTTGGCCAGGACGGCACTCGGGTCATCCATGACACCGTGTGAGTCCATGTCGGGGCCATAGACCACCTCGCCGGTCCCATGGTCGATCCCAACCGTGACCACCACCACACCCTCATCGGCGAGATGGGAACGGTCACGCAGGACAGCGGACTGCACGTCCCCGACCGAGGAGCCGTCGAGATAGACATAGCCGGCCGGCACGGCACGCCGCTGAACCTGTGTCTTCTTACCCTTGATGATCACCCGATCGCCGTCTTCGAGCACGTCGACCTCGGGCACGCCCATCCGGCTCGCCAGGTCGGCATGGGCATGGAGGTGGCGGTATTCGCCGTGAACGGGCACAAAGGCCCTGGGTCGGACCAGATTCAGGAAAGTGAGCAGCTCGTCGCGGCTGCCGTGACCCGACACGTGGACCGGGGCGTTCTGCCCATGCACAACCGTGGCGCCGCGGCGGATCAGATTCGAGATCACCTTGGACACCGCGGTCTCGTTGCCCGGGATCGGCTTCGCCGAGATCAGCACCGTGTCCCCTTCCGCCAATTCGACGAACTTGTGCCGCCCCTGTGACATCAGCGACAGCGCGGCAAAGGGCTCGCCCTGACTGCCGGTGGTGATGAGGAGTTGGCGATCCGCCGGGAGGTTGCCCAGGTCCTTGATGTCGAGAACGGAGCCCTGTGGGACGTCGAGAACCCCCAGCTCCGATGCGACCGTTGTGTTCCGATGCATGGAGCGCCCGAAGAAGGCGACCTTCCGCCCATCGCGAATGCCTGCGTTGGCGATCTGCTGCACCCGATGGACATGGGATGAGAAACAGGCGGCTATCACCCGGCCGGGAGCATCGCGGATCACATCGGCGATCGGCTGGCCGACCGAGCTCTCCGAAGGCTCGAACCCGGGCTTCTCGGCGTTGGTCGAGTCCGAGAGGAGCAGTCTGACGCCCTTTCGACCCAGCGCGGCGATCGCCGGGAGGTCGGTGGGGCGCCCGTCGATAGGCGTGGGGTCCAGTTTGAAGTCGCCGGAGTGGAGGATGATTCCCTCAGGGGTGTCGAGCGCCACCGCCGCCGCATCGGGGACCGAATGACTGACCGGGATGAATTGGAAGCGGAACGGGCCGTGCTCGGTCCATCTCTTGTAGGGAAGCGAGCGCAAATCACCGTCCACGCCCATCTCCTCGATCCTGCCTTTGGCCAACTCGACACTGAGGGGCGTGCCGTATACCGGGACATTTATGTCCCGAAGGAAGTAGGCCAAGGCCCCCATGTGGTCTTCATGGCCGTGAGTGAGGATCACACACTGAACGGCCTTGGATTTCTCCACGAGCCAGGACCAGTCGGGAAACACCAGGTCCACGCCGAGCATGTCCTCCTCGGGGAACATGAGACCACAATCGATCAGGGCGTATTTCCCGTCGATCTCCACTGCCGCACAATTGCGCCCGATCTCGCCGAGACCGCCCAGGAAGGTTATGGAGACGCTCACAGACCCTGCAGCGTCCCGACTGCCTTCTCCACGGCGCTCAGGGTCTCCTCGGACGCATTGACCAGCGGCAGTCGCACGTCACCGACCGGCTCCCATAGTCGACTCAGTGCTCCCTTGACCGGGGCAGGGTTCGTCTCCAGGAAGCAGCTGTGACAGAGGTCGAGAAGTGACAGATGGGCCTTCCGTGCCTCGGCCATGTCTCCGTCGAGGGCAGCTCGAACCATCGATGCCACCACGCGCCCGGCGAGATGGGCTACGACCGACACCACACCGATGGCGCCGACGGCCATCATCGGCCACGTGTAGGAGTCCTGACCGGAATAGACGGGAAGCTCGGGAACGGTCTCGACCGTCCGCGACGTGAAGTCGAGGTTTTCGACAGCATCCTTGACAGCGACGATGTTCTCGTGCTGGGCGAGGCGTCGCAGCGTGTCGACCTCGATCAGACGGCCGGTGCGGCCCGGGATGTTGTAGACCATGACTGGCACACCTACGTCGGCGATGGCCGAGAAGTGCGCCACCAGACCATCCTGGGTGGGCTTGTTGTAATAGGGAGTCACCGCGAGCACACCATCGCAACCCAGGTCGGCCGCTCGCTTGGTCA
>JBAULI010000259.1:0-5014 GCA_049578105.1 Acidimicrobiia bacterium
GTTCTGGTTCGATCGGAAGCCGGCACCCACCCATCTCATCTAATCGACACGGGAAACGCTCGAGGATCGGGAACTACTCTGGGACAACCTGGAGACGTTGACCGGGGTGAAACCTCAGCGCACCGCCTCGTAGGCGGTCAGGGCACGCGCCCGGGCCTCCTGATGGTCGACGATCGGCCACGGATAATCGTCCCCGAGCACGACACCGTGTGAGGCCAGATCGAGCGGCGGCGCCTCCCAAGGGGCGTGTATCAACCCGTCGGGGAGGCTCGAAAGCTCGGGGACCCACCGCCGCAGGTAGTCCCCACGAGGGTCGAACCGGCGGGACTGGGTCACCGGGTTGAATACCCGGAAGTAGGGAGCGGCGTCGGTGCCTGTCCCGGCAACCCATTGCCAGTTGCCCACGTTCTGCGCGACATCGCCATCGAGCAGATGGCGCCGCATGTGCCTCTCCCCCAACCGCCAATCGACGAGCAGGTCCTTGACCAGGAATGAGGCGGTCATCAATCGAACGCGATTGTGAATCCAGCCCTCGGCCCGGAGTTGGCGCATCCCTGCATCGACGATCGGGAAACCGGTCTGACCCAGTTTCCAGGCCTCGAGCCCGTCTGGGTCGTCCCGCCACGCCAATTGCCGATACCGGGCCTGCATCGGCTGGCCAACTGTCTCAGGCATCGCGGCCATCAGATGCCCGTAGAAGTCACGCCAGGCCAACTGCCTCAAGAATGCATCGCCCTGCGCCCCGGTCGCCGAGATGGCCCGATATACCGAGGCCGGGCCGATGGTCCCGTACTTGAGGTCGATCGAAAGTCGACTGGTGACGTCGAGATCGGGGCGATCACGGTGCTCGGCGTAGGAGTCTGCGGTCTCGAGGAATCGCGCGAGCTTTCCCAGGGCGGTGTCCTCACCGAAATCCAACGACGGTGTGCCCAGGTCGGCGCCGGTGCCGGGGTCATCGGTGACGTGGCACTCTGGATCGGGCTGGGGGGCGTACTCGACCGGCTTGTCCCTCCAGGAGCGATAGAAGGGGGTGAACACCCGATATGGCGCTCCGTCGGTGGTGCTCAGCGAGCCGGGTGGGTGAAGGTAGACGCCTCCATGGCCAACGAGCCGAACCCGTCGGGACACGGTGGCGTCCCGGGCAGTCCCGTATGGCGTCACCTCCGCATTCACATGCACCTCGGAAGCTCCCATGTCTTCCGCCACTTCGGCAACCACCGTCTCCGGCGCTCCCCGCTCGACACGAAGTCGACCTCCCCACTCGCTGATCTTGCGGTCCAGTGAAGACAAAGCGGCCACGAGATGCCGGCGTCTGCGCGCCGAAACGCGGTCGTAGATGAGAGGATCGATGACGAAGAGGGGGCACACCGCTCCCGTTCGCGTCCCCGCCGACCAGGCAGGGTTGTCTGCCAATCGAAGGTCTCGCCTGAACCAGACGATCGCGGCCGTCACCGCTCCCCACGCGGCAAACCGGGGAAGAAGGCATTGGTCCTGCGGACATACTCGGCGTACTCGGGTCGCCGCTCTCCGATCGTCTTCTCCAACATGGCCACCCCCGAGACCCGGAGAAGGAGGATGGACATCACAAGTGGTGAGAACACCGTCCACCAGGCGCCTCCGGCCAGGGCCAACGAATAGTGACCCCACCAGACGACGAAGTCACCGAAATAGTTCGGGTGTCTCGTGTATCTCCACAGGCCGCGGTCCATCACCTTCCCCTTCGAGTCGGGGTGAGCCTTGAACGAGGCCAGCTGAAAGTCCCCGACCGCCTCGAAGAACAGACCCACGAGCCATATCGCCAACCCGACGTAGTCGAGCCAGAACAGGTCGGCCGTGGCCCGCTGAGTGATCGTGACGGGAACGGAGATCGCCCACATGAGCACTCCCTGCAGGAGGAAGACACGGAAGAGCGAGACGAGCCAGAACTGGTCGCCTGACTGCCTCCTCATCTCCTGATAGCGATAGTCCTCGGGTTTGCCCAGATTGCGCCAAATCAAGTAGCCGCTGAGTCGCAGACCCCACAACGAGACCAAGATCGTGAGGAGTAACCCCCTGACCGAGCCTTCCCCCGCGCCGAGGTAGGTGACCCAGGCGGAAACGACGAAGCCGAGACCCCAGACCATGTCGACGATGGACGCATCGCGGATGAAGATGCTGATCACCCACACCACCACCATCAGGGCGGCGATCGCCAGCGCCGAGATCGCCAATAGTTCCCATGGACCGCTCATCGTGCGAAGCGCTTTCCGGCGACCCAGGCGTCGACATCGGCCCAGACCTCGAAGAGCCACTCGACCCGCGCCGATCGATCTTCCGGTATGGAAGATCGCGGGAGTCGCCAGAAGTGGACGTCGATGGTCGAGCCGACGAGGCCACCCGACCAGATGTCCTTGACGCGGGCGAAACCTTCCAGACCTCGATGCGCCAGGACGACGACGTCGGCGATGGTCGCCTCGAGAAGAGCCAGGGCCCCCCCGGGTTTGGGCGGGAGGACAGTGGCGAAGCTGTCTGCGATCTCGGCAAGACGACCGCCCCTGCGCACGATGCGCGCCACATACCGATCACGCTTTTGCTCGCTGAATCGTGTCCCTTCCGGGTAGATCAGCATCCCTTCGCCGGGCCCCATCCCACCGGCCAGATCCCGGATGGCGGCGAGCTCAGGATCGGCGAGGGCGATACGCCGATCGACGAAGTGGTTGGGCAGGCGATTGCCACCGATGTCGAGGACAGGGTCGAGGAGCAACTCCTTCTTGAGAACGTATCGCAATCGGATCCCGTGGCTTCGGGTCACCAATCGGGCCGGGAGCATGGTGTCCACCATGGAGGCATGGCGGGCCAGGACGAGTATGGGGGCGGGCGGTATCTGCTCTGACCCAGTCACCGAGAATTTGAGCCCGAAGATCGCCCTCATTGCGTTGAAGTTCCAGGACGTCCACAGCCCCTGGAGCCGGAAGGTCAGGTCGAGCTTTCTCTGCCGGGACAGTGGCCAGGTGAGCAGCATTCCCATCAGTGCCCACATCTCCCCCGTCAGGTATACCCAGAGAAACGAGACCAATCTGGTAGCCATTGCCGGCTTGGCAGTTGAAAGGCCCCTCACCAGATCGACCAGGCCACCGACCAGGACCAAAGCCGGAAGGGTCACCGTCACCAATGCGAACATGACGATCGTCACCGGGATGGTGAGCAGGCGGCGAAACACGGTCTGGCGGTTCATTCTTGCAATCCAACATTAGGTTCGGTGCCGAAGAGGAGACTGGATGACACCTGGGAGTGACCGTTGGGGAATTTGATCGTCGGGACCGGCATGTTCGTGCCCGACAATGTCGTCACGAATCACGATCTGGCACGGATCATGGACACCACCGACGATTGGATCACCACCAGAACCGGAGTCAAGGAACGCCGGTTTGCCGATCCGGGAGTCGGGGCGTCTGACCTGGCGATCCGAGCCGGGGAGCACGCTCTGGCCGACGCCGGTGTCGAGCCCGCCGAAGTCGACCTCTTGATCACTGCGACGATGACACCGGACTACATCGCTCCAGGTATTGCCGGTCTGGTGCAGAACGGGTTGGGTCTCGCCCACGTTTCCTCCTACGACCTCCGACAGCAATGCAGCGGCTTTCTGTATGCCCTCGACCTGGCCGACGCCATGATCTCGTCGGGACGAGCCGTCACGGCTCTCATAGTGGGCTCAGAAGTGCACGCCGGGTTCCTGCCGTGGAGCCAGGCATCCTGGGATTCGGCCCTGGGAAGAAGAGACGACCCGATTCCGGACGAGGACTACGAGCGAAACACCCGCTACCGGGCATGGAGTGTCCTGTTCGGAGACGGAGCCGGTGCGATGGTGCTCCGCCTTGGCGAAAAGCCAGCCGAGGGGATCCTGGGCACATCGCTGCACACTGACGGTGACGCCTTCGAGTTGATCTGGGTGCCTGGCGTTGGATTCAAATCACAGCCCTATGTCAGCGAGAGTGGCATCGCGAACGATTCACACCTTCCCGTCATGGATGGGGGTGGCCTGTATCGCAAGGCGGTCCGGCTCATGCCGGAAGCCGCCCAGTCGGTCGCCGCAAAGTCGGGTGTCTCCCTCGATGAGATCGATCTGGTCGTCGCCCATCAGGCCAACG
The DNA here is from genome assembly GCA_049578105.1 of Acidimicrobiia bacterium. Lineage (GTDB taxonomy): Bacteria > Actinomycetota > Acidimicrobiia > Spongiisociales > ZC4RG35 > JARDZU01. Next base: position 4,128 of record JBAULI010000259.1, read on the forward strand.
ATCGGATATTGGAGGGCGTCCGCAAGCAATTCGGCATGAGCCCCGACAAGGTGCCTTCGAACATCGCAGGGTACGGAAACACGACCGCAGCGACACTCCCCATACTCTTTCACGAGCTCCGCGAAAGCGGCCGAATCGCCCCCGGGTCGCTGATCTGCTTCGCCGCGTTCGGCGCCGGTGCCCACTACGGCGCGGCCTTGTATCGGGAACCTGCGGCATGATGTCCCGGAGCGCCTAGACCGCCGTGGCGTCCGCCCTGTTCTTCACATGGTTCTTCGCGGCATCACTTTGGACACTCAACGCCATTCGCAAGCCGGTTCCACCGGGTGAAGGCTTCCCGCCTCTGTGGCTGCCGGGGATGATCGTCTCGGAGTTAGCACCATGGCTATTCGTGATCAGGGCCTCGATCGCCTGGGGGTTCGTCGCCGTAGGAGCGCTCGACACGGGTGTGGGGAGAGCAGGTTTGCTCCTATTCATCGGCTCCGAGTTGGGTCTCATCCCGCTCATCGCCCGCACCCTTCGCTCGGCCAAGGACACCGGGCACTCGGAGGGGATCTCCACGATCTTCTCGGTACGCAAGCGTCTTCCGCCGGAGGTGATGAAGGAGGCCTCGATCCCGTATTGGGACCGGTACACACTCGATGCATACCGACGGTCCGATGCGCACGACGCTCCAGTCTTGATATATGTCCACCCCGGCTCATGGATGCGGGGTCGACCCGGTCGCCAGGCCCTTCCCCTCTTTCACCGTCTTGCCTCGGAGGGTTGGGTGATACTCGACATCCGATATCCCTTGTCACCAGAGGCGACGTTCCCGGATCATTTGATAGGCGTCAAGCGCGCCATTTCCTGGGCCCGCGGGCCGGGCACCGATCTTGGTGCCGACC
>JBAULI010000260.1:0-2602 GCA_049578105.1 Acidimicrobiia bacterium
TCATAGGTCAGCTGTAACAACGGGACCGAGGCTTCGGCGGGGCGCTCGTAGAAGTGGTTGGCGTCGAAAACGATCTCACCCGGATTTGGCACCACCTCCGGGATGATCTTGTGCGGCCAGTCTTCGAATTCCAGCTCCATCCCGGGCATCAGATGCTCACCACGCCTCACCATCGAGCCGAGCTCGTTGAGCAAGCCTTGGGTGTCCTCCGGGTCGAGCCCGAACACCAACAACTCAGGGTGCCCCAAACCGAACAGCCCGATGGTGTAACCGAACGGCGGATCGTCACCAGGGCCACACTCACAACCTGGGCGAGAGCAGTCTGCGCCTCCGATATAGGAGATCGCCCAACCCCATTGTCTGATCGCATCGGTCATCCAGGCGCCTCTTTGGTCGGCCCATGCCAATGTCGGTGCATCCATGTATTCCCTCCTCTTCGGGCATCTCTCATGGTTCCGAGCAGGTGTGACAGATTCGCGAGCAATGGTGCGCCCGCTGGCTCGAGACGCCCATTTCATCCCGAGATAGCTGCCGATTAGGTTCGATATGTGCGCATCGGACTGGTGAACCAACTCCACGGAAGACCGAACGGGAAGCGACCACCACCGACCTGGGAATCACTCTCCGCCCGGGCCACGGCCGCAGAGTTGGCCGGCTTCGACACATTCGTCTTCGAGGACGTGCTCATGTACCGGTGGGACGGCGATGGGACCGACGGTGTATGGGAGTCGGTGTCTGTCGCAGCCGCCCTCGCAGCAACGACCTCGCAGATGCGGATCGCCCATTCAGTCATCAACTCCCCCTATCGATCCCCGGCGATGATGGCCAGCATCGCCACCACCCTGGACGAGATATCCGGGGGTCGTTACACCCTGGGAATCGGAGCCGGGAACAGTCTCGACTCCGACTATGAGGCATTTGGATTTCCCAAGGACCACCGGTTCAGCCGCTTCGCCGAAGCAATCGAGATCATCCACAGCCTGCTGAAGACCGGTCGTGTCGACTACGAGGGAGAGTTCTACAGCGCCAAGGAGTCCGAGCTCGTGCTGAGAGGCCCTTCTCCCACCGGGCCGCCCATCAACATCGCGGGCGCCGGGCCCAAGATGCTCGGCCTCGTGGCCAGGTATGCCGATGAATGGAACTGGTGGACCTGGGACGAGACCCTGGAAGAGATCGGCCGACGACTCGGACCAATCCTGAAGAGCTTGGACGTCGAGCTCGAGAAGGAGGGCCGCGACCCGTCGGAGCTGGTCCGGACCATCGACGTCTACAGCGGGCAGCCCGCCGATCTCGAAGCCGAACACGACATGGCAAACCCGATGACCGGGAGCTCGGAGCAGATTGCCGACCAGATCCTCACTCTCGGTGAGATGGGCTTCGACGAAGTGCGCGTCGACCTCTGGCCGAAGGCGGTTTCGGCCATCGATGCCATGGCACCCGTCGTGACGCTCGTCCACGACGCCTGACCCATCAGGTCTTAACCCGACCTGTCGAGATCCCGGACGCCAAGTTGGGGCCGTCCAATGCACTGGCACTTCGACAGGTCGCCGTTAGATTTGATGGTGGTGTCTTCCCTCCCCTTCTCCATCCGTCGAATCTGGCTGCTCGTCCGGGGGATGCTGGCCGACAGGGACGATCCGGATCTCGAGCACCTGGCCCGTATCGAAGATCCCGAGACTTTCACCTGGGCGGTGCTCCCCCACGCCGCCCGATCGTTTGCCCCCAGCATCCTGCTCCTCCCCCGGAAGGAGGCCCGGGCCGCCGCCGTCGGCTATCTGTATGCGCGGATGCTCGACACCTATGAGGACCTGTCCGCCACCCCGTCTCAGGCACGAGAAGCCCTCGCCGCATTCGGGGCCCGATTCGATGCCGATCGACCGGTTCCGGCCCCACCTCTGGCCACATCACCGGGCGCCGACTCCCGGGACCGCGCCCATCTCCTCCTCGTCGAGCGTCACCAATTGGTCGACCAGGTGTTCCTCAGCCTGGATACCGCCACCCGGCGCCGAATCACCCGACTCGTCGGGGACATGGCGTCGGGGATGATCGAGTTCTCCACCATCTTCGAGCGGCAGGAGGGTGTGCTCGACACCGAGCGACAGGTCCTCGACTACTGCCATCGGGTCATCGGGATCCCCGCCCTCTTCATCATGGAGACCCTCCTCGGCGAGGTGCCATCCGATCATCGGCGTGACGCCCTCGAGGCATCGGAGCTGATCCAATTGGCAAACATCACCAGGGACATCGAGAAGGACCTATTGCGCGGGGTCGCCTATCACCCCGGTCTCAAGGCTCATCTCGGCTCCAAGGGCGGGAGTGTCACCGATCTCGCCGTCGCCAAAGCACGACGTGACCTGATCCTCCTCGCCACCCGGCGGGCCGGCTCATTCCGTCGTCTCATCGATGCGGTCCGTCTGCCCCGTCTCAGCCCGGCCCGGGCCGCCGCCGTCCTCATGGTCCTGTTCACCGACCGTCACTATCGGGACTGCGCCATGGAGGCCGGCATGACTCCGCTGTCGGGTAATCGGCCTGTCCCCTCTTTGGTCCTCCTCTGCCTGCCCGCCGTCTTCTCCCCGTGGTGGGCCGACCGGGTCATGACCCG
>JBAULI010000261.1:0-9257 GCA_049578105.1 Acidimicrobiia bacterium
GGTGACTGCGATGAAATGCGCCATGCCGGCCCCCCATCCGTTTCGCTGATAGGTCGCCTGGACGTTGCTCGTGGCTGCCAGTGCCCATTCGCGATCGGGGAGGATCGACGCAAGTGGCGGCTCGTGCGCCACCAGGGTCTTGACCTGCTCTGGATGGTTGGCCACCAGAGCCAGCGCGTTCACGGCCCCGCCGCTGCTGGCGAACAGCTCCACCGGTTCGGTGTCGACCGCAGCGATGAGTCGATGCAGATCTTCGGCATGAAGTTCGGGGGTCGACGGGGCGGCCGGATCTTCCTTTTGACTGCGCTCGCTTCCACGCGGGTCATAGGTAACGACGGTGCGGTCAGCGAAATGACGCGCCAGGGTCCCGAAACCTGCGGCACCCATGGGGGAGCCGATGAGCAGCAGCGTCGGCTCCTTGCTTTCGGCATTTCGTCGGATGTCGTAGGTCAGGGTCGCCCCGGGCACTTCGAGGGTGTGGGTGGTCGGCTCAGATGTGGTTGTCGTCACTGGTGTCTCTCCTGAGATGTGTTCGTAATTCGGCGTGGGCCATGGGCCGGTTCTCGAGCGGCAGGCTCACTTGGCCAGGAGGGCGTCGATCTGGCCAACCGCCGCCGTGATCCCTTCTTCCATTCCCATGGCAAGGACCTGATCCATCGCTTCGACGCTCTCGAAGATGCTCGATATCGACATACGGCTGAGTCCAGCACCGGCGTCTTCGATCGTCACTTCCATCGTCATGACAGGGAAGTCGGTGTTCGGTGTGCCATCGTCGTTGGCGAAACCGTCATGAAGGACGATCGACCTTGGTTCGTTCACTTCGACCACCTCCCAGTAGCCGTGCGGTTGATCACCCTCAGGTCCGGTCATGTGATATTCGACCTTGCCTCCCGGTGTCAGCTCGTGTGAGGTGACGGTCGCCGGATAGGTGGGAGGCCCCCACCACTGCTCGAGCTGCCTGGGGTCGGCCCACAACTGCCACACTCGCTCCGGTGGAGCCTCGAATTCGGCTGTGATGGTCATGGTCAAGGACTCTGGGTCCTTGTGAACGGCGGTCACGGTCATGGGTTTGTCTCCTTGTCTTGGTTGACGAGCGCGGTCATGCGATCGATCCGATCACGCCACATGTCCTCATAGGCGTCGAGCAGACGCCGGGCCACTGAGATCGCCGCAACGTTGGTCTTGACGATCTTGCGACGCCCGACCCGTCGCTTGGTCACCAGGCCGGCACGCTCCAGCACGGCCACGTGTTTCTGCACGGCGGCGAAGCTCATCGGGTAGTGGTCGGCCAGCTCACTGACTCCTTCGTTGCCGGCAAGGCCACGTCGAACTATGTCCCGTCGAGTGGCGTCGGCCAATGCGGCAAATGCCAGGTCGAAGTCGATCGTGGTCTGCATTGATACAACCATATGGTTGTATCAACCACATGTCAAGTGTCCATGTGCCTGATGTCGGTGCGAGTTGTGACCGGCGATGAAGACCTCGACTCGAACCGGACCCTGCCTCGACAGCACAGCTAGTCTGCCGCCGCGATGGATGTGATCGACTGGCTTCTCGACGGTGACCCCGCCATTCGCTGGCAGGTATTGCGCGATCTCACCGACGCTGCGCCCGAGGAGGTGGCCGCGGAGAGAGAGCGTGTGGAACGAGAAGGCTGGGGCGCCCGTCTTCTCGATCTCGAAGACGAGGACGGGCTGTGGGATGGCGGGGCCTGCTTCCCGGGGGGCTATCGAGGTGGCGAGCCGGGGCAGCCGTGGACGGCGACGATGCATACGCTTCAGACTCTGCAGATCCTGGGACTCGATCCTGCCTCGGAGTCTGCCCGCCGGGCGATCCCGCTGGTGGCGGAGAACTGTCGTTGGGAGCACGCCGGACAGCGATACTTCGACGGTGAGGTCGAGCCTTGCATCAACGGGAGGACGATCGAAACCGGCGCCTACTTCGGGGTGGACGTCTCGGCGATCGCGGAGAGGGTTCTCGGTGAGCGGCTTTCGGACGGCGGCTGGAACTGCGAGGTCGAGAACGGTTCGGTGCGCACCTCGTTCGACACCACGATCAACGCGCTCGATGGGTTGCTGGAATACGAGCGGGCCGGGCGTTCATCAGACGCGGTGCATGATGCTCGTCACAGTGGTGAGGAGTACCTGCTAGAGCGTGGCCTGTTCCGCCGGAAGAGCACCGGCGAGGTCGCCGATCAGGCATACCTCGACTTCGCCTTCCCGTACTACTGGCACTACGACGTGTTGCGAGCCCTCGACTACTTCCGTCGAGCGGGCGATCCCGATTCCCGGATGAGCGAGGCCATCGAGATCGTGCGCTCGAAACGACAGCCCGATGGACGCTGGCTGCTCGACCGAACCCATCCCGGTCGTGTCTTCTTCGACATCGAATCGGGCATCGGCGAGCCCAGTCGTTGGAACACGATGCGTGCTCTTCGGGTCCTCGACTGGTGGGCACGCGGGACCCCCGAGCGTTAGCCGCCCGAGGAGGCCTTGGTCACCTTCAGGCCGGCTTCAGCGAAGCCGCAACCCCAGATACACACCCACGACGCCGTCCAGGAGCAGCAACACCGCGAACAGGGTCACCATGACGGAAAGGGAGACGGACGGGTTGAGGATGAAGAGGAGACCGATCAGGGCACTGACGGCGCCAAAGGCGAGAGAGCCGACCCCTCCTCCGCGAAAGCCCCCAAAGATGGCGCCGATACCGATGAGCAGCCCCATGACCCCGAGGAATACCGCAAAGCCGCTACCGAGAAGCTGGGCACTGTCGACCGGATTGGAGAGCACCGCGACACCCGCCACGAGCCCGAGGACACCGAGGATCAGCTTCCACGCAATATCCTCGCGATCGACGAACACCGAGAAGAGCATGAACGCACCCTGGACGAGCCACCAGAGCCCGAGCAAGACCGCCAGGAGCCCGAGGGCCTCTTCCTGGCGAATCAAGAGGATGATCCCGAAAATCGCCGCGATCAGTCCGCCAAGCAGGAACGCATAGTTGACGCTGTGATCCGATGACATTTGACGTGACAAGACGACCCTTCCGATGAGTTGCAGGAAAGCTAACAGTCGACCCTTCAACCTGATGGTGGGGTTGTGATCGGAGCATGATCGAATTGCGCAATGTGGGCGCCCGATGGTTCGTGCCGGACGGGGCCGAACCGGACCTAGCGCTCGAGCGAACGACGCACATGGGGTTGGGGGCTCACCCCGACGATCTGCCACTCATCGCCCTTCACGGCATCGATGAATGTTTCGACGCCGACGACAGATGGTTCCTCGGTGTGACCGTCACCGATGGAGCAGGAAGCCCACGGTCCGGCCGGTACATCGACCACACCGATGCCGAGATGGCTCGAGTGCGCGCCGAAGAGGAGGAGAAGGCTGCACGGCTCGGCGGATACGGGGCGGCCGTCCTCCTGGGCTACAGGAGCTTTGAGGTGAAGACTCGCCACGACTCTCTGGTGGGCGACCTGATCACCTTGCTGGAGGCGGCCCGACCGAGGGTCGTCTACACCCACAATCTCGCCGATCGTCATGACACCCATGTCGGGGTCACGTTGGCCGCGATCGACGCGTTGCGCGCCATGCCTCGGCCAAGCCGACCAGAGTCGCTCTTTGGCGTTGAGGTCTGGAGTGACCTCGATTGGCTGGCGGGCGACGACAAGGTGGTCTTCGATCTGTCCGGCCGGGAAGGCCTCGCTACCCGTCTGGTCGGGGTATACGACTCCCAGCTCTCGGGTGGCAAGAGATACGATCGAGGGATCGCAGGTCGATGGATGGCGCATGCCACGTTTTCGGAGAGTCATCACGTGGATCGGGCCTCCGCATTGAGCTACGCCATGGATCTGACCCCCCTGGTCGAAGGAGAGATCGATCCGGTCGACTACATCGACCGACATGTCGATCGCCTGCGCACCGACCTCGTCGCGCGGATCGAGCGACTCGGTGGCTGACCAGGTCCAGTAGTTTGCCCTCCGACATGAGTGAGAGCACGTGACCTCGAAGCAAACCGCCTCACGCTCGTGGCTGGCCGGCTATCGATGGAATCGCTGGCTGGCGGCAGACGCCCTTGCCGGGCTGGCAGTTGCTGCCCTACTGATCCCAGAGTCACTCGGCCTCGCTGTGGTCGCCGGCCTTCCTCCCGAGGTCGGTCTGTTCGCCGCCCCGCTGGCCCTGCTCGGCTATGCGCTGTTCGGCGGAAGCCGTATTGCGGTTATCGCCGTGGCGTCCGCCGTCTCGGCCATATCTGCCAGTGTCGTTGGTGCCATCGCTGGTGGCGACGCCGGCACGTTCATTGCCCTGAGTGCATGGCTCGCCATCGTGTCCGGGCTCGTATACGTCACCGTCGGGCTTCTCAAGATGGGATGGATAGCCAACTTCATGTCAGAGGCGGTGATCACTGGTTTCGTCATGGGGCTCGCCGTCTACATAATCGCCGGACAGCTCGATGGACTGGTCGGCGTCGAGGTGGAGGGTGAGAATGCCATCCAGAAGATCATCGATGCCTTCAGGCAAATCCCGGACTGGGAGCCACTCGTGGTCGTGATCGGGGTTGGGGCCCTTGCCCTACTGTTCCTTCTCCACCGATTCCTCCCCAAGATCCCGGGTGCTCTGGTCGTCGTGGCGCTTGGCATGGCCATGGTGGCCATCTTCGACCTCGGCTCTCGCGGAGTTGGTGTGGTCGGGGAGTTGCCGACCGGGCTCCCTTCGATCGGCTTGCCCGATGCAGACCTCAATACCGTGCTGCTCCTCATCCCGGGAGCGCTGGCGGTCACATTGGTTGGTTTCTCCGAAGGATTTGCCGCGGTGCGTGCCTACGCCGAAGGGCGGGTGGACGTGGATCGTGAGCTCATTGGCTTTGGCGTGGCCAACCTCGGTGCCGGTCTCTCTTCGGGGATGGTGGTCGGGGGAAGCCTGTCCAAGACGGCCACATCCGACAGCGCTGGTGGGAAGACCCAGATGGCGAACCTCATCTGCGCGGTGATAATCGTGGCCGCGCTCTTGTTCATCGGGCCGATCTTCGCCTACCTGCCCGAGGCCGTACTGGCCGCGGTGGTGATCCATGCGGTCTGGGGCTTGATCAAGGTGGAGAAGCTTCGAGAGCTCCGTGAGATCCACAGGTTCGACTTCTACATGGCGGTGATGGTCTTTTTGGGCACCCTCCTCCTCGAGCCCATATACGCGGTACTGCTGGGAGTGGCGGTCTCCCTCGTCTATATCGTCTACCGGGTCAGCTTCCCCTATCGAGCATCCTTGGGGGTGGACGACGACACGAGGCGAACGGTCGACCTGGCGACACACCCGTCGGCCCGGGCGGTGCCTGGCCTGATCATCTATCGCATGGATGCACCGCTCCTCTATCCAAACGCGAATGCCTTCCAGGACGGTCTTCGTGGGTTCCTCGCGGAGGCCGCGACTCCGGTGCGTGGGGTGATAATCGACTGCGAGGCCATGTTCACTTTGGACAGCACGGGTGTAGAGGCCCTCAGAGAGACCGTCGCCGAGTTGGCAGAGTCGGGGGTGAGCGTTCGGTTGGCCAGGGTCAGGAGCGGAGCCGTCGAGATCATGGGCAAGGCCGGTGTCCTCGAGACGGTGGGCGATGAGCTGGTGGTCGATCGCGTCGAGGAAGCCATCCGAGAGCTCGGTGGCTGACCGTAACATCGCGGCAATGGCTTCACAGGTATGGATTCCCCCCGGCGAGTTCCTCATGGGATCCGATCGGCACTACCCGGACGAAGGCCCGACGCGACGCGTTTCGATGAGCGGGTTCTGGATCGACGAGACCCCGGTCACCAATGCCGAGTTCTCCCACTTCGTTGCCGAGACGGGTCACGTCACCGTCGCCGAGCTGGTGCCCGAGGCAGCCGACTATCCGGGAGCCAGGCCCGAGGACCTCGTGCCGGGCTCGCTGGTGTTCACCATGACTCCTGGCCCGGTCAGCCTGGATGACTTTCGTCGGTGGTGGTCATGGACCCACGGGGCGGATTGGCGACACCCGACCGGGCCTGATTCAGACCTCGAGGGTCTCGACGATCACCCTGTCGTCCACGTCGCATTCGAGGATGCCGTGGCCTATGCCGAGTGGGCCGGCAAGCGCCTCCCCACCGAGGCAGAGTGGGAATATGCCGCCCGTGGGGGTCTGGAAGGGGCCGAGTTCACCTGGGGCGAGGACGATCCGCAGGACACCGCCAGACCCAAGGCCAACACCTGGCAAGGCAGATTTCCCTATGAGAACAGCGAGCTGGACGGTTGGGTGCGGACCAGCCCGGTCGGGTCCTACGAGGCGAACGGCTTCGGCCTATATGACATGGCGGGCAATGTCTGGGAGTGGACCTCGGATTGGTATCAAGATCACTCCCAGCAGGTTCAGCATGCCTGCTGTGCCCCGGAGCCTCCAACCGAACGCGGGAGCTACGACACCAGACAGCCTCAATTTCGCATTCCTCGCAAGGTCGTGAAGGGCGGCTCGCATCTTTGCACCATCCAGTACTGCTTTCGGTATCGACCGGCAGCGAGACAGCCGCAGATGATCGACACCAGCACGAGCCACATCGGCTTTCGGTGTGTCGGCTCCGCTTGACCACACCCCCGGCTCGTCCGTGTATGTTCCCGGGCCTACATGACGAAAGGTGAACCCATGCCCGAGAAGCCGAACATCCTGATCATCTGGGGAGACGACATCGGCATCAGCAATCTGAGCTGCTATTCCGACGGGCTGATGGGCTATCGAACACGGAACATCGACCGGATCGCCGACGAGGGGATCCGGTTCACCGACTACTACGGAGAGCAGAGTTGCACCGCGGGTCGGGCGGCATTCATCACCGGCCAGAACCCATATCGAACCGGCTTGACCAAGGTTGGGATGCCGGGAGCGGACGTCGGTCTGCGGGCCGAAGACCCGACCATCGCCACGGCCCTGAAGGCCAATGGATATGCAACCGGGCAGTTCGGCAAGAACCACTTCGGTGACCGGGACGAGTTCCTACCTACAGCTCATGGATTCGATGAGTTCTTTGGAAACCTGTATCACCTCAACGCCGAAGAGGAGCCCGAGCACCCCGACTACCCCACCGAGGAGGAGTTCCCCAACTTCAAACAGAGGTTCGGGCCGCGTGGCGTCATCCACTCGTGGGCGAACGAAGACGGATCACAACGGATCGAGGACACGGGGCCGCTGACCAAGAAACGGATGGAAACCTGTGATGAGGAGTTCCGGGACGCGGCCGTGGACTTCATCAAGCGGCAGACCGAGGCCGACAAGCCCTTCTTCGTCTGGTTCAACACGACCCACATGCACTTCAGAACTCATCCCAAGCCGGAGAGCAGGGGCCGAGCCGGCCGTTGGCAATCGGAGTATCACGACACGATGCTGGACCACGACGACGTCGTGGGGGAGCTCTTGGATCTACTGGACGAGCTCGGCATCGCCGAGGACACCATCGTCATGTATTCCACGGACAACGGACCCCACATGAACACGTGGCCCGATGCCGGGATGACACCGTTCCGCAATGAGAAGAACTCCAACTGGGAGGGTGCGTACCGGGTCCCGGCGATGGTTCGGTGGCCCGGTCACTTCGAGGCGGGCAAGGTCCTCAACGGGATCGTCAGTCACGCCGACTGGTTCGTGACGTTGTTGGCGGCGGCAGGTGTCGACGACATCGCCGACCAACTGAAGGCCGGAGCCGAATTGGGGGGACAGCGGTACAAGGTTCACCTCGATGGTCACAATCAGCTTCCCTACCTGACCGGCGAGGTCGATCAGAGTGCCAGGAAGCACTTCTTCTACGTCTCGGACGACGGCGACCTGACGGCACTCCGGTTCGACAACTGGAAGGTCGTATTCATGGAGCAGCGTGCCGCCGGGACCTTGAACATCTGGGCCGAGCCCTATACGGAGTTGCGGGTTCCCCGGATCTTCAACCTGAGGACGGATCCATATGAGCGGGCCAACATCACGTCGAATACCTATTACGACTGGCTGCTCGATCGGGCATGGCTTCTGGTGCCCGCCCAGGCATATGTCGCCCAGATGTTGGGGACCCTTGCCGAGTTTCCCCCGAGACAGGAACCGGCGAGCTTCAGCCTCGACAAAGTCCTCGAGAAGCTGCAAGCGGGCATTACGAGCACCTGAACCCAAGGCATATGAGCGAGCAGTTGCCTTCGTGGCGGCCGGGCCGAGCCCGCGATGACGTTCTGCGCTTTCTGGATGCCGTTCGTGATGTGCCTGTGGCGGAACGATTCGCTTGTTTCGACAACGATGGAACCCTCTGGTGCGAGCGACCGACATATGTGCAGTTCGACTTCTTCGTCGACGCTCTGCGCCAAGCGGTGGCGGTCGATCCTGAGATAGGGGCCAGACCTGAGTTCGAGGCGGTCTTGCGTCGTGACAGCGCTGCTCTCGCATCCATGGGTCTCGAGCGGATTGCCATGGCCCTGGCCGGCCTATTCGAGGGTATGACTCCGGATGAGTTCACCCTGAAGGCACGGGAATTCGTCGAAAGAGCTAGACACGTGGAACTCGATCGGGCCATTGGATCACTCGTCTACCAACCCATGCTCGAGCTATTGGAAGAGTTGCGGAGACTCGATTTCACGGTCGCGATCGTCACCGGGGGCGGCACGGAGTTCGTTCGAGCGGTGAGTGAGGAGTTGTACGGCGTGCCATCGGAGCTGGTGGTGGGATCCCTCATAGCCTACGAATTCGGCCGGGACGATGGCGGCGTCCCTGAGCTGAGAAGGACCTCGCGGCTGATGGGTGTGGCCAACGAGGGTGCGGCAAAGGTCGAGAACATCCAAACCCAGCTCGGGAGGAGGCCCATCCTGGCCGGGGGCAACTCCGGAGGCGATCGGGAGATGTTGGAGTGGGCCGTGGGCGGAGACAAACCAGGTGTGGCGATTCTGATAGACCATGACGATCCAGAGCGCGAGTACTCGTATGAGAGCCGAGCCCAGACTTTCGAAGAGGATCGTCCCATCACCGAAGTGGCGCGGGAGTTGGGATGGACCGTTGTCAGCATGATCGGGGACTGGGCAACGGTCTTCAAGTGACGGACCCCTGATCGTGCGCGGTCTCATCTCCGGCATCTCCAAGTGGTGGCGAACGGTCCGACCCGAGCCGGGCACCGTCAAGGACACGGCGATTGTCGCCCTCCCCAGAGCGGCGGCGTCGGTTCCCGATGGCATGGCGGCGGCCGCACTGGTTGGGGTCAATCCGATCCACGGGCTGTATGCGGGTTTCGCCGGGCC
>JBAULI010000262.1:0-3446 GCA_049578105.1 Acidimicrobiia bacterium
GAATTGGCCGAGTCGGCCTTCGATCAGTACACCAGCGGCCCCACCGCGGACGGTCCTGCCCGTGTCGGCGTCGGCTTGTGGATATGCCGCGAACTGACCCACCTCATGGGTGGCCATCTCGAGTACCGCAGGGTGGATGAGAAGACCGTCTTCGAGGCAACGATCCCGGCTCGTTGAGGCTATGGCGCCCAGACCGGCGCCGGCCAGGCATTGATCCCATCCGTCACGAGATAGGGCCCGTGCCCGTCGATTTCGAAGACCCCGAGTCTCCCTGAGCTGTCGGCGATGGCAATGAGATCTCCGCCTGGCTGACGGGCCGCCGTGTTGATCGAGTAGCGCTCGGGAGCCTCGAGACGTAGCAACTCGGTGCCCGAGGAGTCGTAGAGCACCACGACTCCGGTCTCGGGCTGATCGGTCGTCATGGCGTCCATGGGATCCCTGTCGTTGAGGCCCACCGGGCTGTCCCCCAAGATGTTGGTTTCGAGGACTTCGCCACTGACCGGGTCGAGAACCTTGGTGGTGGCCCGGTTCTGGAAGGTGGTCACCTCCACACCCTTCTCCGTCCAGTCCAGGTACTCGATGTAGTTGTTCTCGGACTCACACCGCAACTCCAGGGTCGACGCGGTCTTCAAATCGGCCACCACGACACAGTTGCCTTCGTCGACGAAGACGAGGGACCCCGTGAACTTCCCTTCGGGGAGAGGGGCGAACTCGGGGAGGGGGATCACGGCGAGCAGGACGATGACCACCACCACGGCGATCACGACCGCCGAAGCCACCAACGAGGTGATCAGACGGCGCCGGCTCACGCCTGTGTCTCACGTCTGAGACGGATGGTGGCGACCACAACACCGAGAAGGACCAGCCCGGTTATCAGCAATGCCACCGGGACCCCCAGACTCTCTCCGAACGACTCGAAGATGGTCATCGGGATGTAGACGAAGAGCCCCGCCACACCGAGACCGAGCAACACCGTCTGGTCGAGACGGACCGAGGCCGCCATCAGGGCCAGCCCGGCGAGCAGGCCCAGGAGTGGCCATGGCATGTGACCCCCACCCGGCACCGAGATCAAGAGCACACCGATCGACCCCAGGGCATAGGAGGTCCGCACCGGCTCGAGCACGCCACCCCAGGTGAGGAGCAGCCAGACCGTGCCCAGGGCGGCGAGGGAGAGACCGAACACCCAATCGGGCACCACGTCGATCTCCCCGATCACGCTGACCAATGCGATCCCGGCGGTTATCCCCATCGCCGCCACCTGCAGTACGGACTTGCGATAGAGCCAGAGGACGGCAGCGGCGGCGAAGGAGATCAGCGAGACGAACAAGAAGGTGTCCTGAGTCTCGAAATTCAGCAGCCTGGCGAATGCCACGTAGGAGGTCATCGCCACCCCGGCCACGGTGAGGAGCCACGAGAACATCTGCGCCCGATTGACTGCCGGCTCGTCACTCCGCCCGAGGAGGAGCCCGACCACGAACAGGACGGCGGTGACGATGGCACTCAGCCCGAACTGGCCCCACGGTTGGAGACGATCCCAGAACTCGGAGGCGAGGATCCCGAGGGCCACCAGGACCAGGGAGGCGCCGAGATAGGCGACCGCCTCCATGCCCCGCCCCACCTGCCCCTCAGGGTGACGCTTCTCCTCGAACTCCGATATCGATTCCGCCTGGTCGCTCTCGATCAGACCGGCGTCGACCCAACGCTTCAGATCATCCCGTGAAACCATCAGAGCTCCGTCCTCCAGCTTTGGATCGTTCAGACTTCAATCTCGCCTGGATTGTGCCCAGTTGTCGGGACGATGCCTAGAGGACAACGTCAGGTTTCGGCCGATGGCTGCGACGAAGAGTTCTGGTCTTCTAGGTCATCTCAGGGGCAGGAGCCTCCGCTACCGCCAAGGTGGGTGTAAGTGCAGCCAGACGACCCGTCCGTGCTCTCAGTGATGGTGTCATCGAATCGTCTCGGGCTCGAGCCGGTGTCGAGTGTGTAGGCGAATTCGAAGAACCCGATCGATGCCGGTCCGGTCGACAGGAGGCAGTAGCCGGTTGCGGTGAACGTGAGTGTGTTGCCACTCACTGTGGCCCGCCCGGCGGCTACCACTGGCGACATCTCCCCGAAGTTGGAATCACAGATAGTTCCGCCGTCGTCGTAATAGACCGCGTTAGAGCTGACCCCAACGAACAGGTACTGGGTACTCCCATCGCCATCGGGACCGGTCCAGGCACCGGTGAACGGGGTTATCGCCGCCGATGCGGGCAATGCCGTCGCCATCAGGGCGACTGCCAGCAGGCCGACGAGAAGCGCCCTCCGACCCGGTTCTTGCCTCCAAGGTTTCGGTATGCGCACGACTCCTCCTTTGCGGACAGGACGTCCAACAGTCTGCGACCCCGGTTCGGGGTCCGATCCCCCGGAGTGATGCCTTACCTCTGGCACCCCTGATCGTGGCCGGGACCCTACTCCCCGTGGTCTTGCACCGCCGGGTGCGGCGCGTCATTCCCGGAACTCCTCCGCCCGTCACGGACCAGCCTGCGGACCGCAACAATGCCCCCGACATGGACTTTGCCGTCTTCGACAACCCTCGCCCCGACCTGGACAGTGCCGGTGCCACGCGCCTCGCCGCCGAGGTATACGGCGCCACCGGCGTGGCAGAGCCATTGCAGGGCGAGCGGGATCGCAGCTTCAAGATCACGACCGACGACCGGGTATACGTCCTCAAGGTCGGCAACGCCGCCGATCGCCCGGACGCCCTGGAAGCGCACAGCGCGGCGATGGAGTGGGCGTCGGCCACGGATCCGGATCTTCCGATACCGCCCGTCGTCCGCACCACCGACGGCGCCCTAACCGGGGAGAGTGACGGTCATCGACTCCAGCTCATCGGGTTCATCGAGGGCACCCCACCGCTTCCCTCGGACACCCCGCCCGGGTTCCGTCGCAACCTGGGGACCATGGCGGCCCGTCTCAGCCGGGCTCTCCGTGGATTCGAACATCCCGCCCTGAAACGGTCCTTTCCGTGGAACCTGACCCAATTGGCCGGATTGGACCCGCTCCTGGAGCACGTCGAGCCCGGTCACCGGCCTCTGCTGGAGAAGACCCTGCAGCGCTATACCGAGGTCACCCTCCCAGCGCTGGGTCGGCTCGCCTCACAGGCGGTCCATGGGGATCTCAACGACGACAACCTGCTGGTCGACCCGGCCGACCCGGAGCGCATCGTCGGGATATTCGACTTTGGCGACATGAGCTGGGGACCCCGCATCATCGATCTCGCCGTGGCCGCCACCTACCAGACCTTCGGGGCCGAGCCGGTGGAGGCGATCGCCCATGGGACGTCGGCCTTCCACGTCCTCGACCCGCTGGAGCCTGTCGAGATCGAGATCCTCTTCGACCTGGTCCCCGCCCGCTGTGTCCAATCGCTCCTCATGGCCGCTCGTCACGCCGCCACCCGGGCCGAC
>JBAULI010000263.1:0-9050 GCA_049578105.1 Acidimicrobiia bacterium
ACCTAGGTCTGTGAACGCTTTTGCACGGAAGCCGTGCAAAAGCGTTCACAAAAGAGCCCTCAGCCCGCGGCTGCCTCGATAGATCCCTCGAGCTTGACCACGGTGTTGACCGAGCGGCTCACGAGACACGCCTTCTCGGCCTTGTCCAGGATCCGATTGGCCTTCTCCAGCTTCGAGGCGTCCCTGATGACTATCTCGGGACGCAGCGTCACCTCGTCCACCCGGTAGAGACGGTTCTCGTCCCTGACGAGGTGGCCATCGGCATGGTCGCGGTAGGTCACGATCTCCACATCGGATGCGGCCGCGATGGAGCGAAAGGTCGTCATCAGACACGATGCGAGGGCGGCGACATAGAGGTGTTCCGGGCTCCAAGTGTTCTCAGGGCCACCGAATTGCGGTGGCGAGGCAACTTCCAGCGTC
Organism: Acidimicrobiia bacterium; assembly: GCA_049578105.1. Taxonomy (GTDB): domain Bacteria; phylum Actinomycetota; class Acidimicrobiia; order Spongiisociales; family ZC4RG35; genus JARDZU01. The sequence continues at coordinate 421 of JBAULI010000263.1, forward strand.
GGTAGACCGTCGGTCGAGGAGGTCATCTCGCCGGTCTTGAGACCGGTCGACTCGAGGGTGACCGGATATACGTGCTCTTCTGTCATGTTGGTGATCCTTCTCGCTCGACGTCTTGGGGTGTAGAGCCATTTTCCCCTTCTGTGAACCGAAACCCGCCGATTCGGCGGGTTTCGGTTCACAATCCACCTACCCGGCCACCATCGGCCGGCCTCGACGACCTACCAGGTCATCTCCTGACATTCGGCGTGCGTCTCCGGCTCGACCTGGAGGGTGGCGTGGGCGATGCCGTGCGTGTCCCGGAGCAGACGTGTGGCCTCGTCGAGTATCACGTGGGAGTCGGCTCCTTCACGGATCATGAGATGGACGGAGGCGACGTCCATCTCCGACGTGAGAGTCCAGACATGGAGGTCGTGTACATCACCGACTCCACCGATGTCGGCCAGGTCACGCTCGACTTCGCCGAGGTCGAGCCGGGCCGGTGCCGCCTGGACCAGGATCCGGAGACTCTTGCTACCCAACCGGATCGCCCGGGGCAGGATGAAGACCCCGATCGCCGCGCCGAACAGGGGGTCGGCGTACGGCCAGCCGGTGAGAAGCATCGTCACGGCGGCGACGATGACGCCGATCGATCCCCAGAGGTCGGCCAGCACTTCGAGAAAGGCGCCTTCGAGATTTATGGACTTTCCGGAGCCTTCCCGCAACAGCCAGAATCCGAGCAGGTTCACGCCGAGCCCGACGACAGCGACCGCCAGCATCGGGCCGGTGAGGACTTCGGGGGGATTGCGGAATCGGGCCACCGCCTCGAACAAGACGTATCCCGCCACGGCGAGAAGAAGGACCGCGTTGGCGAGGGCGGCAAGGATCTCGATTCGGTAGAGACCGAAGGTCCTGTGATCCCCGGACTTTGCCCGGTCGGCGGCAATTATCGCGGCGAGGGCCATTCCCAGACCCAACGCATCGGTTGCCATATGACCGGCGTCGGACAGCAATGCGAGCGAATTGGTGAGAAGGCCGGCGGCCGCCTCCGCAAGCATGAACACCGTCACCACACCGAACATCACGGCAAGACGTGAGCGATGGCGGGACGCGGACCTCTGATCGTGTTGTGTTGATCGGCTCTGGCTCATCGCCTCCCGGGGTTATGGGGACATTTTGCCCGCCGGATCGGGCCGGGAAACCTTCTGTGAACCGAAACCCGCCGATTCGGCGGGTTTCGGTTCACATTCAGACTGTCTTCAACGCCGCAAGGGTCTCCTCGAGGGCGTCTTTCGCGTCGGCGAAGTACATCAGGGTGTTGTCTTCGTAGAAGAGGGGGTTGTCGATGCCGGCGAACCCGGGCGACAGGCTTCGCTTCACCACCACCACGGTGTTGGCCCGGTCGACGTTGAGTATCGGCATCCCGTATATCGGTGAGTCCGGGTCGTCCCGCGCCGAGGGGTTGACCACGTCGTTGGCACCCAGGATGAGGACGACGTCGGTCTGGGGAAGCTGGGGGTCAGCCGTCTCCAGGTCGAGCAGCTGGTCGTATGGGACATCTGCCTCGGCCAGCAGCACGTTCATGTGGCCCGGCATGCGGCCCGCCACCGGGTGGATCGCGTATTGGACCTTGATCCCGCGTTCCTCGAGGGCGTTGGCCAGCTTTCGCACGGCATGCTGGGCCTGGGCCACGGCCAGCCCGTATCCGGGGACGATCATCACCGTGTCGGCATAGGCCAATGCGATGGCGGCGTCGTCTGCCGTGGCCCGCTTTACCGGGCGGTCGCTCATGACACCGGCCATGCCGGAGCCTTCACCCGTCCCGAATCCAGCGAACAGGACGTTGGCGAGGGACCGGTTCATCGCCTCGGTCATCTGCACGGTGAGGATCAATCCCGCTGCCCCGACCAGGGCGCCACCGATGATCAATGCGTTGTTGGAGATGACGAAGCCGGCGGCAGAGGCGGCCAATCCGGAGAACGAGTTGAGCAGTGATATCACCACCGGCATGTCGGCGCCACCGATGGGGATCACCGCGAGGACGCCTATGACGAGCGAGATGGCCCCCAGCACCCAATACCAGGTCGGGTTCTCCGCGACGATCATCCAGATCCCGAAGCCGGCGGCCAGAAGGGTGAGGAGCCCGTTGATCAGCTGTTGCCCGGGGAAAGTGATCGGTCGGCCGCTGACGATTCCCTGGAGTTTCCCGAAAGCGATGAAGCTACCGGTGAAGGTGACCGCTCCGATCACGGTGGAGATGAGGATGGTGATGGAGATCTCCGGCCTGAGACCATCGAGACCCCCGGTGACCACGGTCTCGGCAGCCACCAACGCCGACGCGATGCCACCGAAGCCATTGAAGGCGGCCACCATTTGCGGCATCGCAGTCATCTGGACCCGCACCGCCGCCCAGGCGCCAAACGCCGAGCCGACCGCCAGCCCGGCCAGGACCAGGCCCCAGTTCAAGATGTCCTCGCGAATCAGGGTTATCACGACGGCGCCGAGCATCCCGAGACCGGCGAGGAGATTCCCGGATCGGGCGGTGCGCGGCCCGTTCAACCGACGTAGGCCAATGATGAAAGCGACCGCGCAAAGCAGGTAGAGGATCTCTATCACTGGTCAGCCTTCTTCTTGTCTGCGGGGCGTCGGAACATGCTCAGCATGCGATCGGTGACCAGGAACCCGCCGACGACGTTGATGGTGGCAGTGACCACCGCGAGGAAGCCGAGCACTTGGGCCAGAGGGACCACCCCCAGGCCGGCGGCCGTTATGGCGCCGATGATGGTGATGCCCGATATGGCGTTGGCCCCCGACATGAGCGGGGTGTGGAGGGTGGGTGGCACCTTGGCGATGACCTCGAATCCCACGAAGGAGGCGAGGACGAAGACGGTGATTCCCACGACGAGTGTGCTCATGCCTATCCCTCCAGCCCGAGTGCGCGCCGGACGACCGGGTGCACGACCCGTCCGTCGTGGGTTATGCAGGCGCCGGACGTGATCTCGTCCTCCAGATCTATGGCCGGCTCGCCATCATCGTCGGTCAGTCGGTCGAGAAGAGCGGTCACGTTGCGCGAGTACATCTGGCTGGCGTCGACGGCCACTCGGCCCGCCAGGTCGATCGGCCCGATGATGCTCACCCCGTGATGGACAACGGTCTCCCCGGGGACCGTCAGTTCGCAGTTGCCGCCGGTAGGCGCTGCCACGTCGACGATTACCGAGCCCGGCTTCATCTGCTCGACCATCTCGCGGGAGACGAGCAGCGGGGCCGGGTGGCCTGGTATCTGGGCCGTGGTTATGACCACGTCCGAGGCGGCCACGTGGGGAGCCAATGCCTGCATCTGTCGACGTTGGGTCTCATCGGCCACCTCCTTGGCGTAGCCGCTGGCTGCAGCTGCCGACTCGTCGACCGGCGCCGCCACGAAGCGCGCTCCCAGGCTCTCGATCTGCTCGCGGACCTCGGGTCGGATGTCGTATGCCGAGACGACGGCACCAAGGCGCCGCGAAGTGGCGATTGCCTGGAGACCGGCCACACCGGCGCCCAGCACCAGGAGCTTCACCGGTGGGATCGTCCCCGCCGCCGTGGTCAGCATCGGAAAGAACCTCGGCGTGGCCGTGGCGGCCACCAGGACCGCCTCATATCCCGCGGCGGTCGCTTGAGAGGAGAGGGCATCCATGCTCTGCGCCAATGTCGATCTGGGTATGGCCTCCATGGCAAACGAGGAGATCCGTCGCTCGTTGAGCGCCCTGACGAGGTCGGGAGAGTCGAACGGCTCGATCAACCCGATAAGGACCGAGCCAACGGGGAAGGCGCGTACCTCTTCGACCCGAGGAGGCCCTACGACCATGATGACATCGGTGTCCGAGGTCGAGTCGTTGACCACCTCGGCACCGGCTTCGACGTACTCGGCGTCGGTGAAACCGGCACGGTCGCCCGCACCATTGGTTACAAGCACCTGATGGCCCTGGGCGACCAATCTCTGCGCCGCCTGTGGCGTGAGAGCCACACGACGCTCCCCGGGGGCCTCGCTGGTGATTGAAATCCGCATCGACGAGGCAGGCTAACCGGACTGCGACAGGCCGCCGCTACCGGGGTCGCGGAAGTTCAACGATCGGAACGCTGGTGGCGATGCGCTCAACGCTCTGTTCCACGGTCGTGCCGGGATCCTCCAGCATGAATCGGGCCAGGCTCTGCAGGGTCTTCGGGTGATGGTCGGCATAGTCGCTCAGAACGAGGCGAGCACGATCATCTCCGATCAGGATCGCTTTCGTCTCGTACCGCCCTCCGCCACTGTGAACAACGACATGAGGGTCCGCCTTCAGGTTCTTGAGCCACTCGGCTTTCCTACCCCAGGCGGCGGCGACATAGATGGAGCCGTCGGCCCTCGCCACGACCTCGAGGACCGTGCGACGCAAGCGCCCTGTCTTCCGGCCCCGGTGCTCGATCATGCAGAAGCGCTTGCCGAGGAGGAAGCCGAGACGGGCCCGATACAGCCAGATCGGCGCCCGAAAGAGCAGACGCTCCAGGCCGGAGGGTGAGCCCTTTGACTCCAGTTTGGTCGGCTCCACCCACCGAGCTTAGAACGCCATCCCCTGTGCTCCACCCGCCTCAGTAGTCGTAGCCGTACACGGTGGTCTGCGTGGTCACCTCATCGATGCCGGCCTCAGGACCACCGATCAGGGATCCGTCAGTACCGACGACGAACCAGACACCGTTGAAACCCTGTCCGTTGGTGTCCCCGGGGCTGGTGTCCGGTCGGTAGGTGTAGAGCGGTCGACCGTCGACGGTCAATTGCTCGGAGCCGTCCGTCCTCGTCGTCGAACCGAACTGAGTGGCATCGAGGTCGGAGGCGATCGGGGTGTCGGCTGAAACCGCGGGCCACAGATCGGCGCAGGCGTCGTAGCAGGTGCTCTCCCCGGCGGTGTCGTTGGTGAACGCATACAGCGTGAAGCCGTCGGGATTCGCCAACACCGTGCCCAGCGAGGTGTCGGAGCCGTGGATCCCGTCCACGGTCTGGGGAGTGGTCGTGCCGGTCCCCGCGGTCGTTGTCGGGGTATCGCCACCGGATCCACCGCCACAGGCTGCGACCAGGAGTAGCACCATCGTCATCAGAGTCGTTGCCTGTCTTGTCTTCATGTCTTCTCCTTGGCTTTCCCTCCAATACGTCGGTGCAGCCCCAACGGTTCACGCCTGGCACAATCAGCACGGTGGATCACGACGTCCTGCGACGGTTTCACGATGGTGACGAGTTGGCGGTCAAGGCGGTCTACGACCGCTACTCCGGTGCCGTCTATGCCCTGTCCGTGGCCATCCTGGGGGATCCGGGGCTCGCCGCCGATGCCACTCAGCAGACCTTCCTGAAGGCATGGCGGGCTTCGTCGACGTACGAGCCGGACCGCCCCTTCGCCCCGTGGATCTATGCAATAGCCAGGCGAACAGCGATCGATCTCTACCGAAAAGAGCGTAGGTACGCGGTGTCTGACGATGTCGATGCCGTCTTTCTCCCCGACTCGCTCGAGACGATCTGGGAGGTATTCGAGGTGAGGTCGGCCATCGACGAGCTCAGCGACGACGAGCGGCAGGTGGTGAGGATGTCCCATTACGAGGGGTTGACTCACGTCGAGATCGCGGAGCGACTGGATATCCCGGTTGGCACGGTCAAGTCGCGTTCGCACCGTGCCCATCGCCGTTTGGCGGATCTACTCAAGCATCTCGAGGAGACTTGATGGAACCGATCGCCGTCGGCGCACGTACAGGAGTCGAGACATGAGTCCTGAGGACGACAAGGCAACATATCTGGAGACCGGGTCCGGCGACGTCCCCGATCGTGATCGGTTGGATCAGATTCGCAATGCTCTGACGAGCGCAGAAACCTGGGCGGAGCCACCACAGTCCGCTCTCGACGGGGTGCTGTCGGCGATTAGGTCCGAGTCAGGGAGCCCCCGATCCGAACCGGGACGCGTGGGTGCCGTCACGCGGTGGCCCACTGCCGTGGCCGCTGTGGCAGTCGCTGCCGCAATGGTGGCTCTGGTGATCTCCTCCGCCATGACGCTCTCCAGGAACGATGAAGAGGTCATAGCCATGGAGGGGACCGCCCTCATGCCGGCCGCCGCGGGCACGGCATCGCTTCGCCCCACCGACAGCGGTTGGTGGATTCGGCTCGATCTCGATGGCATCGCGCCCGCCGCAACGGGCACCTACTACGAAGGTTGGGTGTGGAGCGACGACGGAGAGGGAGTCAGCATTGGCACCTTCCACATGCGCGGCGGGCCTGGTTCGGTGACCCTGTGGTCTGGTGTCGATGTGGGCGAATACCCGTCGATCTGGGTGACGATTCAGGAAGAGGGTGGGGGACCGTCGCCTTCCGACCTGGTCGTCATGAAGGGGAGATGGGATCAGGCCGGGGGCTGATCGTCGCTGACCTCGATGACAACCTTGCCCACCTGCGCCCCGGATTCCAGATAGGCGAGTGCTTCGGGAAGGTCGTCGAAGTCGAACGTCGCACTTACCGGTGAACGGGCGCCACCCGTGCTCACCCAGGTGGTGGCTCGAGCGAACTGCGCGTGATTCGCCATGCTGGATCCGATCAACTCCAGCTGACGGAAGAAGAGATGTGGCACCGTCAATTCCAGCTTCGGCCCACTCGTCGCCCCACAAATGGCGATGCGGCCGCCCTTCTTCGCCGCCCTCATCGACTGGCGCATGGTGGCCGCGCCAACGTTGTCGACCACCACGTCCGCACCCCCCAATGCGGTCATCTGGCTCCCGAAATCACCCGCCGAGTCGAAGCCTGCCTCCACACCCTCGGAGATCGCCCACTCGATCTTGTCCTCAGATCTCGATGTGACGAAGACTCGGGCGCGCATGGCGAGCGCCAGCTCCATTGCCGCAGCCGACACGCCACCTCCCACACCCACGATGAGCACGGTCTGTTCGGGCTTGACCGCCGTCCGCTCCAGCATCCGGAGTGCCGTCGCCGTAGCGAGCCCAAAAGAGCCGGCCACATCCCACGACAATGCAGCCGGCTTTCGCACGGCATTGATGACGGGGATCACGATCTTCTCGGTCAGAGTCCCTGGTGAGTGCTCTCCGAGGATCTGGAACTGATCGCAATACACGATGTCGTCGTTCCGGCATGCCGGGCACTCCCCACACGACAGCGAAGGGTCGATGATGATCTCATCGCCCACTTCGAACCCCGAGACGCCCTCACCCACCGCATCGACCCAGCCGGCCCCATCGGCTCCGGTCGTGTGGGGTAGATGCTTTGGTGCGGGCAGACCTTGGGCCACCCACAGGTCGAGATGGTTGAGGGCGGCACGGGCGATCTTGATCCTGACTTGGCCCGGTCCCGGCACCGGCTCGTCGATCTCGTTCAACGAGTACGACCCGATTCCCTGGGTGTCCATCAGCTGCCAGGCCCTCATGACGGCGAGGGTAGCCTCGACTCGGCTCGTGTCTGAGGAGGGAAATGCCGTTTGAAGTGCCGGACGACCGTGAGATCCACACGACGTCGATCAGGGTCCGCTTCTACGAGCTCGACCCATATGACCACGTCAATCACACGAACTACTTCGCATACTTCGAGACCGCCCGGATCGACTACCTCGAGGACATGGGTTGGGGTCTGCACCGGCTCAAGGGCGAAGGCTGGCAGTTCGTGGTCGTCGAGATCCACGCGCGGTTTCTCGCATCGGCTCGATTCGGCGAAGAGCTGACCATTCACACCTGGATCGAGGAGGTCACCCGTGTCAAGTCCACCTGGAAGCAGGTGATGCTCCGAGGTGAGCAGAAGCTGGCAGAACTGACGGTCTCTGCCGCCTTCACCGACTCCGCGGGCAAGCCGAGGAGGATCCCTGAGGCCTTCGTCTCCTACCTGGACGGACTGCGAGGCTGACTCGTGGGAGCCATTTCGGCGGGGGCGAATCGTGATAACACCCTGACCGTCCCTTCATGGCCTTCTAACAAGTGATGCCGAGACTGACCTCAGCTGCCAAAGGTAAGGAGTGACAGCACATGAAGAGCAAGATCATGGCCGCGGCCATCGCCGGGGGTCTTCTCGTGGCCGCCGGGTTCGTGACCTCCTTGGTCTCGGCGCCATCGGTCGCCTCTGCTCAGGAAGATGACCCCTCCGATGGGACGGCCAAGGGTTTCGTCCAGCGTGGGGTCGATTTCTTGTCGGAGGTTCTCTCAGACCTCGTGGGCAACGGCACGATCGACCAGAGGCAGGCCGACGCCATCACCTCTGCAGTCCAATCGAAGATCGAAGAGGGGAAGGCCCAGAGGGAAGCCAACAGGGAGCTGATCAAGGGGTTCTTGGAAGATGGCGTGATCACCTCCGATGAGCTGGCGCAACTGCCTGATGATCATCCCTTCAACGATCCCAACGGGCCCTTCGCCGCGGCCGCCGCAGATGGACAGTTGACGGCAGCCGAGATCCGGGAGGCAATGCCACACCCACGGCGCGATGCCTTCAGACGTGGCACCCGGTTCGGAGCGCTCCTCGACGACGGTGGGATCGACGCCACCGAGTATGCCGCCCTCCCCGATGACCATCCCCTGAAGCAGATCGACGTCTCTCCGTACCTCGACGACGACGGGGTCATAACGATCGACGAGCTACGTCAGATTCGAAATGACTGGAGGGCACTCCAATC
>JBAULI010000264.1:0-4779 GCA_049578105.1 Acidimicrobiia bacterium
CCTCCCGCGGCGAGAGCCAGCCAGCCGATGAGCAAGCCGATATTGCGGTCGCCGACCAGCTCGATGACAAGTGCCGTCGCCCCCGCCACACTGAGGCCCCACCAGCCCCGCCGACCACTTTCGGTCACTAGATAGAGGAAGCCGAGAGCGAGACACCCAACGACGAGCCCGAATAGGAATTCGGGACGGGTGAGAAGGTCAACGAGAGTCTCGAGGGACTCGATCACTCGGTGGATCGTATATGCAAATGAGGCGATAGCCGGCTATTGCCAGCTTCCGTCCCACCGGTGAGTTGGTGTGCCATTTTGTCGGATCTCGATCACGGTGCCCTTGGCCACGCTGCGAAGGTCGAAGTCGGAAGGTGCGAGTCCGCAGTCTTCGAAGACCTGGGTCGACTCGATGTTTCCGTCGTCGGTCTTCTCGTCGACGATCACACGCGGCACCGAGAGGTTGCGATAAATCACCGGGCTTCCCTCGAGGACGTGCTTGCTTACCAGAAGTGGCTCGGATGCGATCACGTTCTCGAAGATGATCGGGTCGCCCCGGCCGAGAGCATGCGATTGGATCGAGTAAGAGCCGTTCTCGGAGAGTGTGAGGTTCGAGTACCGGTATCGATTCACGTATGCGCCGTGGTCGATCCCGGTGTCGCCGTTCCGATACGCCACGAATTGGTCGATGGGATGGAGCCCGCTGTCGTTCTGCCAGGTGAATATCCCTTGAGCCCGGTTGTTGTGCGAGACACAGCCCTCGAAAGTCCAAACCGTCCCGCCGATGTTGTCGTTGGCATCCTCGGGCCACATGAACCCAGAAGCGTCCTTCTGGCCCTGCACCCCGACAGCCGTGCAATCGATGCACTTGTTGCCCGAGCCCGCACCCATCATGAAGGCAGCGAGTCGATAACCCCGGTCATCGGAGGGCGAGACGTAGCCGGCCAGGCAATGCTGCCAAGTGGTGTCGTCGGAGTTGTTGAGCGGGCTGCGCTCATCAGGCGGTGGGTCCCACCAGAATGCCTCCCCGATGGTGTCGAAGGCGACACAGTCGATGAACGTGATGCCGTGGGAGCCATGTGGCACGAACGCGTGGTTGCGCCCACCCTCCACCACCACTCCCTCGACCAGGGACCCGCGGCTGTCATCGCCATTGAGGTGGAAGTGGATGGGATAGAAGCCGAGCTCACCGGTCCGGCCAGCATTCCGGACCGCGAGATGCTTGAGGATCTGTTGTCCCGCTCCATCGTGAAACATGATTCTCGAAACACCATCTATGACGATGGACCGATCGAGGTTGAATTGCTCGGCGCCGATGCTCCGGCCACCCACGAGTTGCACGCTTCTCCCGGCCGGGACCGGCCACATCTCCATCGTGAAGTCATCGATGCCGAACAGTCCCTTCCCGTTGGGGGCGGTGGCCACACGGTCACCGGGCGCCCATCCTGAGGGCGTCGCGTCCCGCGTCCATCCCGTCTTGGGAACTCCCCTCAGATCGACTCTCCCGCCATTCCGCACCTCGATCTGGTGCCCATTGCCCCTCAAGGTGAATGCCTCGACGCCGGTGAGGACACCCTCGACGACGAGGTCGCCCTGGAGCTCCACGTCCCCCACGATCGATGCGGTGGTGCCTGATGGAACCGTGGTGGCGCCGATCGAACCGCTCAGTCGAGTGGTGACCTCGGCGCTCTCGGAGGTGGCAGGCCCCACGGTGCTCGGCGCCGTGACCGGTGGTGTCGTCGTGGTATCGGCCGCCATCGGGTCATCGGCACCCTCGCTGCCACCGGGCGTCTGCCTTCGATCCTCGGCGATCAGGACCAGCTTGGTCCCTCCGATGAGGGCTACCACCACCGCCGTGCCGCCGAGACGGCGCATCAACTCGCGTCGTGTGAGCTTCAAGGCGCTCCTCTCCTCTGTCGCCCCGGACGCCACGGCGCCCAATGCCCACTCTTGGTCTAGCAGGGGATCGGCCCAAGCTGCACCGAGCTACTCCACCCGGACCTGTGAGGTGGGAACTATTGGGTGAGCGTGCGTCTACGCTCCGACCGGATCCGGGAGGGAAATTGAGGATCTTTCATCTCATTGACAGCCTGATCGCCTCCGGTGGCGCCGAAAATGGCCTGGTTCGCGAGTCGGTCGCCCTCTCCGAGCGGCATGAGCAACGGGTGATGATCCTGTACGACATCGAGGAGCTCAAACCTCAACTGGAGCAAGCGGCGATCGATGTCATATCTCTTCGATTGCCACCGGGCTCGGGGAGCCGCTCTTGGCCGAAAGCGCTCCGGCCGGTTCGTCGTGAGATCGCCGCATTTCGCCCAGACGTGGTCCAGACCAGCCTCTTCCTGGGGAATCTCGTAGGTCAGGTCGCTACCCGCGGCATGGGCATACCCGTGGTCTCCAATCTGGTCCTTTCCGGTGACCGCGAGCTGCTTCGTCGTTACCAGCCTGGGGCCGACACCTTCCGGGCCACGCTTCTTCGGGGCATTGCCGGCATGGCGGCCCGTCGACGGCGCATCTACTTTCGGGCCCTCACCGAGGAAGTGCGTGAAACCAACGCCGAGCTGTTGGGCGTCTCGCCAAACCGCATCCGGGTGATCCCCAGAGGCGTCCCATCCGTGAGCAACGCACAGCCCAGGAGCCGGGAATCGCTTGGCCTTCCCTCGGGGAGGCTGGTGATGAATGTCGGCCGGCTCGCCTCACAGAAGAATCAGGTAGATCTGGTCAGGGCGTTCAAGACCATCGAGAGCGAGGTGCGAGGCTCTCATCTGGTCATCGTCGGCCGGGACTGGGATGCCGCCGACGCGGTGAAGGCAGAGATAGACCGTCTCGGCCTGGCCGGCTCCGTCTCCCTCCCCGGGCAGAGGCCGGATGTCTCGGACCTCCTCGCCCACGCAGACGTGTTTGCCTTCACATCGCTGATGGAAGGGTTGGGGACGTCGGTTCTCGAGGCGATGGCGGCGGGTGTCCCGGTGGTGGCATATGACATACCGACGATCCGTGAGGCAACGCTCGATGGCGTCTACGCCCGTCTGGTGCCGAGTGGCGATATCGCGATGCTTGCGAGTGAGGTGATCTCCGAGCTGACCGCTCCGACCGATCTAGGCGAACGTGCCAGGAGATGGGTGGCGGAGGAGAGGAGCATCGCCGCAGCTGCGACGGCCATCGAGCGCCTCTTCGTCGATGTGGTCGAGGGCTGGGACGGTGGAGATCGGCCGCCGGCTCAGTAGCCTGAGCCCAAGATGACGCGGATCTACTTGTCTCCTCCCGATGTCGGAGAGCACGATCGCCAGGCCGTGATGCGGGCCTTGGATGGCGGGTGGGTGGCGCCACTCGGTCCCGAGGTCGACGCCTTCGAGAGCGAGCTCGCCGACAGGACCGGGCGCAGTCACGGCGTTGCCCTGTCGAGCGGCACCGCCGCCCTACATCTCTCATTGCTCCTCGCCGGCGTAGGTTCGGGCGACCGCGTCCTGGTCTCGTCACTCACCTTTGCGGCAACGGCCAACGCCATCCGTTACGTGGGGGCAGACCCGGTCTTCGTCGACAGCTCGCCGGTCAGCTGGAACATGGATCCGGAACTGCTTGCTCAGGCGCTCGACCACGGCCACTACGCCGCCTGTGTCGTCGTCGACCTCTATGGGCAGCCGGCCGAGTACGAGCGCATCGTGGCCTTGTGCGCCGACGCCGGAGTCCCACTGATCGAGGACGCCGCCGAGGCGCTGGGGGCCACCTACCAGGGAAAGCCCGCCGGGGCCTTTGGCATTGCCGCGGCTCTGTCGTTCAACGGCAACAAAGTGATCACCACCAGCGGTGGTGGCGCACTCGTCACCGACGACGGGGAGTGGGCGGCCAAGGCCCGGTGGCTCGCAACACAGGCCCGTGATCCGGCTCCTCACTACCAGCACTCGACAATCGGATACAACTATCGGCTCTCCAACCTCCTGGCGGCTCTGGGACGTGCCCAACTCTCGGATCTGGAGCGACGGGTAAAGGAGAGGCGAGCGAACAATCTGTTCTACCGCGAGACACTCTCCAACCTTCCTGGTGTCGAGTTCATGCCAGAGGCCCCCGGGTGTCACTCGACCTTCTGGCTCACTGTCCTCACCATCGATCCGGCGATCGCCGGCGTGGACCGGGAAATGGTTCGATTGCATCTCGAGGGGCTGGACATCGAGGCCAGGCCGGTGTGGAAGCCGATGCATATGCAGCCGGTCTTTTCCACATGTGAGAGCTTTGGGGGAGGCTTCTCGGAGCGTCTGTTTGCCGACGGCCTGTGTTTGCCCAGTGGCTCGTCTCTGACCGCCGATGACCGACAGCGGGTCGCCGACGCAGTCCTCGCCGTGTTTGGCCAGGCCGACTGACGTGAGGATCGTTGGCCTGGGCGTCGACCTCGCCGACATCGGGCGGGTCGAGCGGGTGCTGGGACGCTATCCCCGGTTCGCCGAGCGTTGCTTCACCGAGCACGAGCGAGAGTACGCCTTCCGCTTCGCCAGCCCGGCCCGACGCCTGGCCGCTCGATTCGCGGGCAAGGAAGCCGTGATGAAGTCGATGGGCACCGGCTGGCGGAGGATCAGGTGGAGGGAGATCGAGATCACTGGTGGGGGCAAACCCACCGTGCGGATGTCGGGTGGCGCCGCCTCCCGCGCCCGGCAGCTGGGTATAACGGAAGTGCTGGTGACCATCACCCACACCGACACCTCGGCGTTGGTGATGGCGATAGCCGTGGGGGAGCACTGAGGCGTCAGAACTACGCTCTGGCCGTGTGAAGCCGGTTCTGACCGCCGACGAGTACAAC
>JBAULI010000265.1:0-2983 GCA_049578105.1 Acidimicrobiia bacterium
GATCGTCCCTGAACTTCAAGATGCGTCTCCATTTGGCTGGTTGAGGCTGAACAATGACACAAGCCGAGTGACGGTCGCCACTCGGCTCGTGTCGATCATGAACGACGAAGTGTGGTCAGCGCTCGGCGAGAGCAGCAGCCAGCACGTCGGAGACGTCGTCGGCGATGTGGAAGGTCATCTCGTCCCTCACCTTTTCGGGCACGTCATCGAGATCGATCTCGTTGCGTCGGGGGACGATCACTTCCTTGAGCCCGGCGCGATGGGCGGCGAGGACCTTCTGTTTCACACCACCGATCGGCAGTACCTTTCCCTGGAGGGTGATCTCCCCGGTCATCCCCACGGTGTCCTTGACCTTTCGGCCCGTGAGCAACGAGACGAGGGCGGTGAACATGGTCACTCCCGCCGACGGGCCGTCCTTGGGGATGGCGCCGGCCGGGACGTGGACATGGAACTTCCGCTTCAGGCTCGCCGGGTCGATGTCGAGATCGCCGGCGTGTGCCTCCACGTAGGAGAGGGCGATCCGCGCCGACTCCTTCATCACGTCGCCGAGCTGGCCGGTGAGGGTCAGGCCGGGCTCTCCATCCATCGCCGTGGCCTCGATGAAGAGTACGTCCCCACCACTGCCTGTCACCGCAAGACCGGTGGCCACTCCCGGCACGTCGGTCCGGTCGGATGCCTCGTCCTTCCAAACCTTCGGCTTGCCGAGGTAGTCCTTGACCTGGGGCTCGTCGACCACGACCGTCGCCGCCGGCCCCGTCTCGCTCTTGTCGCGTCGAGCCACCTCCGTTGCCACCTTGCGGGACAGCTTGCCCAGCTCGCGTTCGAGGTTCCTGACCCCGGCCTCCCGGGTGTAGCGGTCGACGACTGCGGCCATCGCACTCTCCGTGACCTCCAACTCCTCGGGCTCGAGCCCGGCGCCGCGGAGCTGACGTGGCAGGAGATGGTCCCGGGCGATCTCGACCTTCTCGGCATCGGTGTAGCCATCGATCCGGATCACCTCGGTCCTGTCCAACAGTGGCCCGGGGATCGTCTCGACGACGTTTGCCGTGGCGATGAACAGAACGTCAGACAGGTCGAGATCAACTTCGAGGTAGTTGTCCCTGAAGGTGTGGTTCTGCGCCGGGTCGAGGACTTCGAGCAGAGCGGAGGACGGGTCGCCTCGCCAGTCGTTCCCCACCTTGTCCATCTCGTCGAGGAGGAACACCGGATTCATCGTTCCGGCTTCGGTCAGGGCGCGGGCGATCCGACCGGGTCGCGCCCCCACATATGTTCTGCGATGGCCGCGTATCTCGGCTTCGTCCCTCAGACCACCGAGGGCGACCCGCACGAACTTGCGACCCAGGGCGCGTGCGACCGATTCACCAAGGGAAGTCTTTCCGACGCCGGGAGGGCCTACCAGCAGGAGGATGGCGCCGGCGTTCCGCTCGCCCTCTTCGGTGAGGCCGCGCTCGGCCCGCAGCTTTCGCACGGCGAGGTGCTCGACGATGCGCTCCTTGACGTCTTCGAGACCGGTGTGATCGGCGTCGAGCACGGTCCATGCCTCGTTCAGGTCGAGTCGATCCTCGGTCTGCTCGCCCCATGGCAGGTCGAACATGGTGTCGAGCCAGGTGCGTATCCAGGAATGCTCCGGTGATTGGTCACTCATCCGCTCCAGACGATCGATCTCACGTTCGATGGCTTCGGAGACCTTCTCGGGAAGTTCACGCTCGGCCAGCTTCGACCGGTACTCGGAGCCGGTGTCGCCCTCTTCTCCCAGTTCCTTCTTTATCGCTTCGAGTTGCTGGCGAAGGATGTAGTCCTTCTGGCTCTTCTCGATTCGCTCCGCCGCCTCGTCGCGAACCTTGCGTCTCAACTCGAGATCGGCCAAAACCTCCCGCATCCAGACCAGGAGCATGCCGAGCCGCCGACGGATGTCCAGTGCCTCCAGCAGCTCAACTTTCTGTTCCAGGCTGAGGTCGGGTGAGTAGACGGCGAGGTCGGCGAGACGGGACGGGTTCTCCATGGTGAGAAGTCGCTCGGCGACCCCGGCCATGCCACGGTTCTCCAGGACGGCGCTGACCACGGCGTGGTACTCGGCGACCAGTTCTTCCAGCTCGTCATCGACGATGTCGACTTCCGGGTAGGCCTCGGCTTCCACCCAGAGCGCACCACTGTCGTCCACCGAGCCGGATCCAACCCGGGCTCTTGCGATCCCCGAGACGACGACGTTTCCGTCGTCGTCGGACTGCTGTATCTCCGCGATCGTCCCGACGGCGGCGTAGCGCCCCTCGAGACGCGGGACCAGCAAGAGGCGGTCGTTGCTGTTGGCCGCGGCGGCCAGGGCGGCCTTTCCTTCGGCCGTTTCGATCTTGACCGTCACGACCATGTGTGGGAAGACCACACCATTGTGTAGTGGCAGCACCGGCAGGGTCAATTGGGCGGTATCTGGCATTTTCGCTTGGTTCCTATGTGTTGCTGAGCCCTGAACAACGACGACGAGGGCATGCCTATTCCGGATCTGAGCGGTTCCGGCTCAGGTTTGCTCAGCAAGGCCCCATCGTGGTGTGACCGGTTGCGATCGAGTCACCCGGGATCACCGGCCCTCTCTCTAGGGACCTTCGCGGTCGACGGCGGGACCTTTGGCCCTCCCCGGGTTGGTTCACGTCAATCCAGAATCACGGTCAAGGCAGTACGAACCACGAATGGAGGCTGAAGTGACTGCTATCGAGAGAGAGAGGTTGACGGCTCTGGACGCACCGTCGACCAAGAAGAGTTTTGTCCTGCTCATCGCGGCGATCGTCGCACTCGTCGTTGGCATCGGATCGTTTGCCGGCGGCGTGTTCGGGGCTTGGTACACCTGGGATCAGGCAGTCGCACAAGACGTTGTGACGCCTGATGATGCGGTCATCCCGGCGACGCCGGTCCGTGGCCCATTCACGATGTGGTCTCAGGCGAACATCATCACCCATCACCAGCTGGCGAACACCGACGGCCTGTATTACGC
>JBAULI010000266.1:0-5166 GCA_049578105.1 Acidimicrobiia bacterium
GTAGAAGACGGCGCGAGTCACGTCGCTCGGCTCCTCATACCAGTCGGTCTCGTAGTCGATGGAGAGCCGGCTCACGTCGTCGCGAATGCCGACCGTGAAGTGGCGTTTTGGGCTGTCGGTGGACATCTCCGCAAATACGCCTGCGACCATGGCCGGGGTGAACTCCTTCGAGGAGAGGCCATATCGCCCGCCGATGACCTCTACCTGCCGGCCTTGCTCGGCCAGAGCGGCCACGACGTCCAGATAGAGCGGATCTCCGACCGCGCCGGGCTCCTTGGTCCGGTCCATCACGACGACACTCGAAACAGACTCGGGCAGGACGGCAGAAAACGACGCTGTGTCGAAAGGCCGATACAGCTTGACGGCGATCATCCCCACTCGTTCGCCGTCGGCGATCATGCGATCGACCGCTTCGGACGCGGCGCCCACCCCGGAGCCCATCAGCACCATCACCCGATCTGGGTCGGGCGAGCCGTGATACTCGAAGAGTCGATGCTGCCGGCCGGTGATCGCAGCCAGACGGTCCATCACGTCGGTGACGATGTCGGGCAGCGCCAGGTAATAGGTGTTCGCGGCCTCCCTCGCTTGGAAGAACACGTCAGGGTTTTGGGCCGTGCCCCGGACGACGGGTTGGTTGGGATTGAGTGCGCGGAGCCGATGCTCTGCGATGAGGTTCTCGTCGACGAGGGTGCGGAGGGTGTCATCTCCGATCATCTCGATCTTGGCGACCTCGTGGGACGTCCGAAAGCCATCGAAGAAGTGCAGAAATGGTATGCGGGACTCCATCGTCGCCAGGTGGGCCACCAGTGCGAGATCGTGAGCCTCCTGGACCGAGCTCGACGAGAGCAGGGCAAATCCGGTTTGCCTCGCCCCCATCACGTCGGAGTGATCACCGAATATCGAAAGGGCATGGGTGGCCACCGTCCTCGCCGCCACGTGTATCACCGCCGGTGTCAGCTCACCGGCGATCTTGTACATGTTCGGGAGCATCAAGAGCAGACCCTGGGACGCGGTGAACGTGGTGGTTAGAGCTCCAGCCTGAAGTGAGCCGTGCATGGCGCCGGCCGCCCCCGCCTCGGACTGCATCTCGACCACGTCGGGCACGACGCCCCAGAGATTCGGGCGACCCTGCAACGACCAGGCGTCGGCCAACTCCCCCATCGGTGAGGCGGGCGTGATCGGGTATATCGCTATGACTTCGCTGAGTTTGTGGGCGATCCGGGCGGCTGCCTCGTTGCCGTCGACCGTCGCAAACCGCTGGTCTTGTGGGCTCACCTTCTCAACATACGCAGTCATAGCGCACGCACAAAGGGACCAAAGTCCCCGATCGGACGGGCCGGTCTCCCCCACCGAAATCTCGGCTATCCGTTTCAAACCAGGGTTTTCGGGGGAAGTCCGCTAAGTGCGGGGAGAAACTACTTTGGCCCGGCCACACCACGAGGCGGTCGACCCAGGGAGGTGGAATTGAGGCGAACATTGCTCATCGTCGTCCTGGCCACGCTCATTTGCGCATGCACCGGCGATGGCGGGACCACACCGATCATCACCCAATCATCGACTTCGACTACCACGACGACTGCTCCCACCACGACCACGACGACCCCACTACCCATGGTTTCCGGGGACGGGGTCGATTCGGCGCTGGCGTCGACCATCCAGGCCCTGTACGGGTTGCCCACCGGATCCACGCCGCCGGTGGCTCCGGCGTCCGTGATCGCAGGATTCCAGGGTGCCACCGGAGCCACTCTGCCCGAGAGCGCCATCGGCCACGTCGGTCAGTTCGAGACCTCCTACAGGGTGGCAGTGGTCGAAGCGGGGGACGACGTCACCCTGGCCGTCGCCGACCCGACATGGCGGATCGTGGGTGGCTGGTGGCCCTCGGTCGGCATCGAGGCCTTCCTGGGAGCGTTTCCCAAGCGCGTAGCCGTCATTGGCTCCGATGCACGTCCTGGTGAAGATCCCGAAATCTCCCGGGCCGATTCCATCCATTTCGTCAATCTCGCCGAAGACGGATCGGTGGCGGTGGTTGGAGTCCCAAGGGATTCATGGGTACCGATCCCCGGTGTCGGAAAGAGCAAGATCAACTCGTCATTGAGCAGAGGCGGGCCCGACTTGATGATGCAGACATTCGCCGACCTCACAGGAGTGGACCTCGGCGGCTACCTGTTGACCGGATTCGCAGGATTCCAGGACATGATCGGAGTCCTTGGCGGCCTCGAGATCGATGTCCCCACGAGCCTGAGCGACAAGGCCGCCAAGGCGTACATCGATGCCGGTCAGCAAGTCCTACAGGCAGCCGATGCTCTGGCTTTCGCCCGGGTCAGGAAGACTCTCCCCAACGGCGACTTTGGGCGCTCGAAGAATGGCGGTCTGGCACTGATAGCGGCGGCGTCGATGCTCGGGGCAATGGGCCCGGGAGCGATACCTGGGCTGATACAGGGCGCCGTCGGCGACTACTCCACCGACATGACCGGGGAAGAGATGCTCCTCCTGGCGGCCGCGATCACGAGATTCGACCCGGAAGCGACCGACAATGTGGTGGCCTCGGGCTCGGCCGGGACCGCCGGCAACGCAAGCGTCGTGTTCCTCCATGACAGCGCCTACCAGACCTTCGCCGACATGGCAGACGGCAAGCTCGGCAACGAGTAGAGACGACCTGGCACACTCGCCGGGTGATGGAGTCTCGAGAAAGACTGCCACGGGGAGTGTGGATCGCGGCTGGGGTCGCCACCGCCCTGCTACTCGCCCTGTCTGGGCGGTATGGATTCCATCGGGATGAGCTCTACTTCCTGGTCGCAGGTCGCAATCTCGATTGGGGATTCGTCGACCAGCCACCATTGACGCCGCTGGTGGCGCGAATCGCGGAACTGATCGGCGGGACCAACCCGGTGGCGCTCCGGGTCCTTCCCGCCCTGGCCGTCGGGTCGATCGCGATCATGGCTGCCGGCATCTGCCAGAGGTTCGGCGGCGACCGGCGCGCCCAGACCCTTACCGCGGTCATGGCCGGACTCACCGGGGTCGTCCTGGGCGAGGGACATCTGCTGAGCACCGCCATCTTCGACTTCGCCCTCTGGACCGCCGCGCTCCTGCTGATCGTCCGTCTGCTCGACGGCGGCACGAGGACGCTTTGGGTCCTCTTGGGCGTTGTGGTCGGGGTCGGGCTCCAGAACAAGGACACAATGGTGTTTCTCGCATTGGCACTGCTGCTGGCCCTGGTGTTCGACAGACAGCGTCGGATGCTCCTGTCCCCCTGGCCGTGGCTGGGGATGGTGATTGCCTTGGTCATCGCCCTACCCAATCTCATTTGGCAGTGGAATCACGGTTTCCCCCAGCTCGAGATGGCCGCTGCCATCAGGGATCGGAGCGACGGCGCGCTCGCCTTTGCTTCGACCCAACCGCTGCTCCTCTCGGTGACGCTGGCGATTCCGGCGGCCGTCGGCCTCTGGCGTCTCGCTCGATCAGACCACATGCGCCCATGGCGACCGATCGCAGTGACCTACGCCCTGCTCTTCGTCGTCTTCCTGGCGACCGGTGCGAAGGCCTATTACATCGCCCCCATCTACCCGACACTGCTGGCCGCCGGCTCCATTTGGATCGAGGACCTCTCCTCGGGGGCGAGACGATTTCTGATAGGGCTGATCGGCATCGGGATCGCCGTTGGGGTGCTCATCGCGCTACCGGTGATGCCGATCTCGTCTGCTTCCACATTCGACGCCACCGGGGAACTCGGCGAAACGGTCGGTTGGCCCGAGCTCGTCGACCAGATCACGGAGGTCTACGACTCGATTCCGGGGGACCAGAGAGGCCAAACGGCGATCTTCACATCGTCCTACGGCGAAGCGGGAGCGATCGACATCCTCGGCTCGAGTCATGGTTTGCCCGCATCGTCCAGCGGGCACAACAACTACTGGCTCTGGGGGCCTCCTGGTGATCATGGCCCGGTCATCGGCATCGGAAACGTTGATCGGGCCCTCGCCCTGATCTGCCCCGATTTCGAGACGGCAGACATCATCACCAATCCATACGACGTCCAGAATGAGGAATACGGACTCCCCATCTACCTCTGCATGAATCCGGAAAGGCAATTGGCCGACGTCTGGGAACAGGTCCGGCACTACAACTGACCGCTCGGACCTGCCCGAGAATTAGGGGAGATCGGCCCTGGTGGCGCTCTCGTCCCGGCGGTAGTCCGTAGGGGTGAGAGAAAGGGGAACCAAATGGACATTGTCGATGTGATGACGCGCGACGTCATCTTCGTCGCTCCCGAGACGAAGGTGCGACGAGCGGCCCGCCTCATGATCGAAGGGGGCTTCAGTGGCCTCCCGGTCGTTGAGGACGGGCGACTGGTCGGAGTGGTCTCGGAAGCAGACCTATTGAAGCGGGAGGGCTCCCGGACGTGGATGTCCCGTGTCCTGTTCGGCGAAGAGGCGACCGCCATGTCTGAGATGGAAACGGTCTCGGACGTCATGTCGAGCCCCGCCGAGACCATCGGGGAGTTGGCCACGGTGCAAGAGGCAGCGCGAGTCATGACCCACAAGGGCTACAAGCGTCTCCCGGTGATCGACAAGGCCGGAAGAATGGTCGGGATCTTGACCCGTCGCGACGTCGTGAAAGCCTACGCCCGACCCGACGTGGACATCGAGGGCGAGGTGGGCACACTGCTCGCAGTGTTGCCCGAGCCGCTCTCAGGGATCAAGGCGACGGTCGACGACGGCGTCGTGAACCTCACCGGTCAAGTCGACACCAGCGCCGAAGCACGTGCCGTCTGCCGGCTCGTCAAAGGGATCGAGGGCGTCGCCCGCGTTGAGAACGAGATGATCTGGGAGGTCGATTCGGAGATCGATGCCAATCCTTGGGCCGGGTATGCGCTCGAGGGAAAGGGCATGACAATCCAGTCTCTCTGAACCGATCGGGTCCCTGCGACGTCAAGAAGTCTTGTTCTCGTTTTCGTCGCGGTCTTCTATGCGCTCCCGCTCGTGACGCTCGTGGGCTTCCTTGCGCTCTCGCTCGGCACGCTCGTGCGCTTCCTTGCGCTCCTGCTCGTGACGCTCGGCTCTCTCGCTATCTGACTCCAATTCGATCCCCAATTCTCATCGGCCCGTTCTTCTTCCTGTCAACGAGCCGAGGGTAACCACTCCCCCGGGTTGCGATTAGGGCCGGAACACG
>JBAULI010000267.1:0-2445 GCA_049578105.1 Acidimicrobiia bacterium
CGTGGAGTCAGCGTCGCCGCCGATCAGCATGGTCTCGGTGTCAGCTTTGGCGATACCGGCTCGGTCGGCGTCGGGGGAATCGCCCTCGGCGGTGGGGCCGGATTCCTACTCCGGAAGTACGGCCTGACCATCGACTCGTTGCTGGCGGCACAGATCGTCACCGCGGATGGGCAGATACTCGACATCGACGAGGAGACCCACCCGGATCTGTTCTGGGCGATACGGGGTGGCGGCGGCAACTTCGGCGTGGTCACTCGCTTCAAGCTGGCTCTCAACCCGGTCGACCCGTTCGTCGGCGGGATGTTGATCCTTCCGGCCACGCCAGACGTGATCGAAGGGTTCGTCGCGTTGTCGCAATCCGCCCCTGACGATCTGAGCACCATCGCCAACGTCATGACCGCTCCCCCAATGCCATTCCTCCCACCCGACCTCACAGGCAAGACGATCTTGATGGGGTTGCTCGCCTGGGCCGGCGATGCCGATGAGGGCACCAAGACGATGGACGGATTCCGGGCCTTGGGCGAGCCACTCTTCGACGCCGTGGACGTCATGCCCTATTCGGGGATGTACCCGCCTGAGGACGAGGACTACTCACCCACGGCAGTGGCGAGGACCGGCTTCTCTGACGAGATCACCCCTTCACAGGTGAAGACCTTCCTGGAGGCGATAGATGCCTCCGACGCCCCGATGAGCGCGGTCCAGTTTCGTGCCCTCGGTGGCGCCATGGCCCGTGTACCCCAACAGGCGACGGCATTCGGCCATCGCCACCGGAAGTTCATGGTCAACGTGGCGTCGTTCTACGAGAGCCAAGAGGATCGCCCCACCCGAGAGACATGGGTCCGGTCTCTGGCCAACGTGATGACCAATGGGGATCCGGGTGGGTATGTCGGGTTCCTCGAAGACGAGGGGATCGACCGGGTTCGGGCTGCCTACCCGGGCAGCACTTGGGACCGGCTGCGAGAGGTCAAGGCGAAGTACGACCCGGAGAACATCTTCTCTCACAACCAGAACATCCCCCCGGGCGGCTCTTCCTGAACGACCCTGACACGCAATGAGGGCCCCGGCGAGCCGGGACCCTCTTGCTGTGGACCTCGGTGTGGAAGTCAGTCGGCTTCGATCCTGGTGAACTCGAACACCTGCTGGTGGTCGAACTCGTCCCTCACTTTGACGGCAAAGGTCTGACCGGCGGGGGCCCCTTCGAAGATCACCTTGATCTCCCATTCGCCGTTTTGGTTGACCTCGCGCTCGCCGCTGCCGTACTCGGACTGGACGTGGATCACAGAGCCGGGCTTGCCCGTGCCCCAGAACACGTCGAAAGGAGGTGTCTCGCCGCACTCGCCGTAGACCTGGTGAGCCGAGAACTCCCACACGACATCGTGTGGCTCCTCCGCCTTGGGCTCTTCGTTCTTGGGCTCCTCTTTCTTTGGCTCTTCCTTCTTCGGCTCTTCCTGCTTGGGCTCGGGAGTTTTGAAGATCACGGTGACGGAGTCGGTGGCGTGGTTGCCCGCCTCGTCGATCGCCTTGGCGGTGATGTGGTTCTCACCGGGCTCCAGGTCGAGGACGATGCGCCATGATCCGTTGTCCTTCACATCGGCCGGCCTGTCACCAAAGAAGACCTTGGCCCCGGGGGCGCTGCTGCCCTCGAAGACCGCTTCGCCCTTCTCGAACACCTGACCATCTTCGGGATAGAGGATGGCGACCTCGAACGGCATGTGGTCACGTGGTTCGACTGGCTCGGCCTGCTTCGGCTCCTCCCGTTCCAGCTCCGATTTCGCCTCGGTCTTCTCCACGGCATCGGAGACGACCTCGGAAACAATCGGCTCCGGCTTCATCGGTTCCTCGAACGCCGAAGTCGTGGTCGTCGTCTCGATGTGTTTGACCGTGGTCTCGGTGGCCATTTTCTCTTCCGGAGCCCTTTCGGGCGTGGAGAGGGCCAGGGCCGTCCCGGTCAAGGCGATCACCGCCACTCCTGCCAGCAATGCGAGCCATCTGCGCATTTGACACTCCTCTTCTGATCTCAGGTCTCCCAACCCGTCCTGGCATCACACGCTTCAGGGGCCGAAGAGGTTTACGAGAAACTCAGGTAAACCCTTCCGGCTGCCGATGCGAGTGATGTCGTGACCGCAGAGATCAAGCCCGATTCGGCGCTACGAGACGAGGAGCTGGTCACCAGTCATGAGTCCTTCGAGAGCTTCTACCGCAGGGAGTTTCGGGAGGTCGTCGGACTGGCCTACGCCCTGTCGGGGAGTCGTCTCGGCGCCGAGGACCTGGCCCAGGAGGCGTTCATCGCCGCCCACCAGAACTGGGACCGGATCGGTGGGTACGACAAACCGGGAGCATGGGTGAGACGAGTGGTGGCGAACAAGGCCGTTTCGGGATTTCGACGTAGAGCCGCCGAGGCGAAGGCCCTGGCCCGTCTGGCCGGGCAACGACGACATGCCCTGC
>JBAULI010000268.1:0-2773 GCA_049578105.1 Acidimicrobiia bacterium
TCATCGCCTCGTGAAAGTCCCCCTCCGACGTCGCTCCATCACCAAAAGAGGTCAGGGCGATTCGATCCGAGCCCCGTAGCGACTCCGCCCATGCCAGCCCTACCGCATGGATCATGTGCCCACCGACGGTGATCGAAGGTGGCAGCACGTTGACTCCGTCGGGCGCCTCGCCTCCCCGCTCGTCACCCGTCCGCCCGGCCACCAGTAGCCACCAGGGGTAACCGGCCCGCCACATCAGGGCCGCATCTCGATATGTGGCGGCGACCCAATCATCACTCCGCAATGCGGCAGCGGCACCGATCTGGGCAGCCTCCTGACCCTCGAACGGCGCATAGGTGGCGAGCCGACCTTGACGTTGCATGGCCATCGACTTTCGATCGTACGTGCGCGCCTCGACCATGTCCGCATAGAGGGCGCGGGTCTCGTCGAGTGTGATCGGGAGACGGTCGCGAACACTCCCATCGGGATTGATCAGGGTGAACATGGGCACTTGAGCTTATCCCACCCCGGTGGAATCGAATCTTGCCCGAGAACAGTGTCAGCTGACGCCGGCAGACTCCGAGGTGAGCACGCTTTCCATCTCCTCGACGCTCATCAGGACTTCTCGGGCCTTGCTCCCCTGTGACGGGCCGACCACACCACGGCTCTCCAGGATGTCCATGATCCGCCCGGCGCGAGCGAACCCGATCCGGAGCTTGCGTTGGAGCATCGAGGTGGAACCGAGCTCGCTACGAACCACCAGGTCCATTGCCTGGCGAACCAGAGCAGCCTCCTCGTCGTCGATCTCATCGGCCTGAGCGGCGGCCGCGGCGGCGGCTGCCGCTGCAAGGACTTCCTGGTCCTCGTACTTGGCCTCCTGCTGCTTCCGAACCCAGTCCACGACGGCGTGAACCTCGGTCTCCCGTACCCATGAGCCCTGGATGCGCTGGGGACGAGGCTCCTTGGCGGTGACCACGAGCATGTCACCCATCCCGATCAGCTTCTCGGCGCCGGAGCCGTCGATGATGACGCGGCTATCGGTCTGCGAGGCCACACTGAAAGCGAGGCGACTGGGGACGTTCGCCTTGATGACACCCGTGATCACGTCGACAGAGGGCCGTTGCGTGGCGATGACCAGATGGATGCCGACCGCCCGAGCCATCTGGGCGATACGAACGACCGACTCCTCCACCTCGCGGCCGGAGACCATCATCAGATCGTTGAGCTCGTCGATGAGGATCACGATGTAGGGGAATCGATCAAAGCCCTCCGGGTCGAGATCACCTCCATCCCACTTCTCCCGATAGCCCTCGATGTCACGGACCTTGGCGTCCGCCAGCAGGTCGTAGCGCCGATCCATCTCGGCGACTGCCCACTTCAGGGCGTCGTTCGCCTTCTTGGGATTGGTGATGACACGCGTCAAGAGATGCGGGACGCCGTTGTATTGGCCCAGCTCGACGCGTTTGGGGTCGACCATGATCAGTCGGACATCGTCGGGATGGGTCCGCATCAACAGAGAGGTGACGATCGAGTTGATGCAGGATGACTTGCCGGCGCCCGTGGCCCCCGCGATGAGAACGTGCGGAAGCTCGGCGAGGTTGAGGAGCTTGGCGTCGCCCGAGATGTCCATTCCCAGCCCCACCGTCAGCGGATGATTGTCAACGGCGGCCTCGGCGCTCGAGAGGATGTCACCCAATGAGACCAGTCGGCGCTTGGCGTTGGGAACCTCGACACCGATGGCGGACTTGCCGGGAATGGGCACCAACAGCCGGACGTCGGGGGTCGCCAAGGCGTAGGCGATGTCATGGGAGAGACTCGAGACCCGATTCACCTTGACCCCCGGCGCAAGCTCGATCTCATACCTGGTGACCGTCGGTCCCGGGACGATCTTGGTCAATGTCGCATCGACGCCATGCTGGATCAGGGTGTCTTCGAGTTGACGCGCCGTCTCCTCGAGAGATCGCTTGTTGATCTCGCCACCGGTGCCGGCGTCGAGGAGACTGAGCGGCGGCAGCTGATAGCCACTCTTGGTCAGATCGATCGTCTTGGTGGCGGGTGTCACCTTGACCATGGGCTTGGGCTGGGTGGGTTTGTCAGAGCCTTCGCTCTTCGGCCGGGATGGCTTGGGCCGCTCATGACGCCCACGGGAAGGCCGTTGTGTCTGCACGACCCGGTCGGAGGAACGGGTCTGTGCCTCGCCCCGAGAGGAGGAAATGAACGTGGTGCGTGCCAGACGACGTGCCGACCGGAAGAGGTCACCGATTCCCATCGCCAGCTCGCGGACACTGGTCTGAGTCATGAGGAGGACTCCCATGCCCATGGCCGAGGCGAGGACCACGAATGCCCCCCATATGCCGAGGATCCGCCTCAATGGGAAAGCAATCAGCGAGCCAACCGCCCCGCCTCGCTCTTTGACTAGATCGATGTTGGGTGCGAAGGAAACAGCGCCCGTCATGAGATGGAAGAGGGCGAGAGAGCCCACGAACGTGACCACTGCCCCGGCAACCAGCTTCTTGGCCCCGTCACGTGGCTTGCCGACGATCAGTGCCAGGCCGATCCCGGCCAGGGCGGCTGGAACCGCAAAACGCCAGATGCCGAATAGCAAGCGGGTTCCCGAATCGAGCCCCTGTCCGACCGGTCCCGCCAGACCGAGGAAAGCGAGTATGACGATGATGCCGCCCACGAATAGGAGCATCCCCCACACGTCATCGGTCTGACGACCGAGTGTCCCCCGCACCGAGCTTCTCACCGTCGCCAGCTTCTGACGGATCGTGCTCTTCTTTGGCGAAGTCTT
>JBAULI010000269.1:0-1922 GCA_049578105.1 Acidimicrobiia bacterium
GCACTATCGACATTGCCGTCGGCCAATGCGATGACCCGCAGTCCCTCGGCCGCCATGCGCTCGTTCTGCTCCAGCCACCAGCGCATGGTCTCTTCGTCGAGAGGCACAGTCTCCGGTCCCTCCGCGACCTCAGAGCACCTCTGGATCACCTCCAGGGGGGCCCCTTTCGCAGCCACGAGGAACGAATCACCGGACCGATGCGCAGTGGCCATCATCTTGAGATCGGGATCGAAGGCCTCTTCGCGAACCCGGGGCTTCTCGGCGAGGAGCCGGGAACGATCCAAGCCGGCCTTGGTCGCTGCCATGAGCATCGCCACCTCCATCGGGTCACCCACGGGATCTCCATTCGAGCCGATGTCGGCGTTGTTACAGAGGACCGCGACCTCCAGCAATCGCCGCAGCGCCGGGGAAGTGTCCAGGTCGACCGGGCCCTCATCGGCCTCGACCTGCCCGATGACCCCGTATCCCCCCGATATCCCGACGGCCCGATCGGACAAACGGACCCGATCGACGGTCATCCGATTCTCCGTGAGTGTGCCGGTCTTGTCGGTCAGGATGACCTCGACTGAGCCCAGAGTCTCGACTGCCTCCAACTTCTCGACCAGGGCATTCCGTCTGGCCATGCGGGCCATGCCGCGAGCAAGCGCGATGGTGGCGACTATGGGCAGCCCCTCAGGAATGGCCGCCACTGCAAGAGCGATAGCGGTCTCCACGATCAATCGTGGGGATCGGCCGGCCGACCAGCCTATGACCCCGACCACCACAGCAACGGCCAGCGTCACCCAGAGAAGTCGCCTCCCGAGATTCTCCAGCCTGACCTGCAGGGGGGTGGAGGTATCATCGGCTTCTGCGACCAGTTCGGCAATCGTCCCGAGCTCAGTCTCCATGCCGATCCGCACGACTACAGCCTCTCCCGACCCCCTGCTGATTGCTGTGCCCTTGAATATCATCGACGACCTGTCGGCCAACATGGCATCTTCCGCGACGGGGGCGGTTTGCTTTTCCACCGGCAACGATTCGCCTGTCAGCGTGGACTCGTCGACCTGCAGATTCGATGCTGAAACCAGCCTGGCATCGGCAGTTACGACATCTCCGCCCTCGACCAGAATCCAGTCACCCGGCACGAGGTCTTCGGCGTCGATTCTCTCGATCTCACCATCACGCCGAACAGTGGCCCTCACCGTCCCGAGATTCCTCAGTGCCTCCATGGATCTGACCGCCCGGCGCTCGGTTGCGAATCCAATGGCCGTGTTAATAAGGAGGACCACACCAACCGCCGCAGCTTCGACTATCTCCCCGAACGACACCGCCAAGGCACCCGCAATCGCCAGGAGCACGACGATGAGGCTCCGCAATTGATCGATCAGGATCGACAGCGCTCCACGTCTCGGGTGCTCACGGAGGCGATTGGGACCCCACTCCTCCCGCAATTGTTGGACCTCGTCTGCCGAGAGGCCGGTCGAAGCAGTGACCCCAATGCGCTCGATGACGTCTTTGGGCTCCATCGCCCAAGGTGCGCTGAGCATGTCGATCAGACTTTGGCGGTCAGAATTGACATCAACACATGGCTCCAACATCGATTGTGGGAGACGACGCCCATTCTCTAAAGGGCCGCAAGTCCCAAGACATCAGGATATGGGTGTCACACCGGGCACCGAACACCCTTCCACCGGAGCCCTGCATCTCGTAGCTTCGGGACGTGTTCTGGCTACAGCCCACTCCCTGGGCACGATGGCTCGCCGCCGGCCTGATCCTCATCGGAGCCCTGTGGGTGGAGTTCAGACCCTCCCCCGCTGTGAGTCACCCCTTTGCGGTCATCGACATCGCGCCCGGGACGCTAATCGACACGACGAACACAGAAGAACACATGGTGAGATCGGGTTTGTTGGAGCCGGTGGCAGCTGGAAGTGTCGCTCGATCAC
>JBAULI010000270.1:0-2480 GCA_049578105.1 Acidimicrobiia bacterium
ACTTGGTACTTGGAAGGGGACCGGTCACGGTCTGGCGCCTGCCACCCTGTCGTGGAGACGAAGCACCCGTACGCGAAGACTACGCATCCGCTCCTGCAGTCCTGCAGGCGGCGCCGGGTACCCGAGCGAGACCGCCAACTCGACCTGGCTGTCCAGCTCCGAGATGGACCCAAGCGCTATACGGAGGAACCGGGCCATCTCCTTGGATCCTCCTCGACCCGCGCCTTCGGCGATGTTGGAACTCACCGACACGGCCGCCGAGCGAATCTGGGCCACGAGCCCATAACGTTCGCCATCGGGAAAGCTTGCTGTGAGAACGTAGAGGTCTCGGGCCAGTTCGATACTCTCCCGCCAAACCTCGAGGCGCCGAAAATCATGCACATTCGGAGAACTACAGCACCGGGAAGACCTCCGGAAGATTTCCGCTCCGAATGCCAAGTACTCAGTACCAAGTACAAGCTCTTCATCTGTGGCGACCGATGAAGAGCCTCCTGATCGCCAATCGGGGCGAGATCGCCGTTCGCATCATCCGCACCGCCCGAGAGATGGGTTTGCGAACGATTGCGATCTACTCCGAGCTCGACAGGGACGCTCTCCATGTCGAGCTGGCCGATGAGGCTTGGAACGTGGGCCCCGCACCGGCGGCCGAGAGCTACCTGAACCACGAGCGCGTCCTCCAGATCGCCCACGAGTCCGGGGCGGAGGCAATCCATCCCGGATACGGGTTCCTCTCCGAGAACTCGGTCTTTGCCGCGGCGGTCACCCAAGCCGGGATCATCTGGGTCGGCCCTCCCGCCGAAGCCATCAAGGGGATGGGAGACAAGATCACCTCGCGCAGGAATGCTGAGAAGTTCGGCGTCCCCACCGTCCCCGGCATCACCGACCCGGTCACTTCGGTGGAAGAGGTGCGGGCCATCGCCGAACAGTTCGGCCTACCCGTCGCCATCAAGGCGGCGCACGGCGGCGGGGGCAAAGGCCTCCGAGTGGCTCGAGACGAGGCCGAGTTGGCCGACGCCTTCGAAGGCGCCCGTCGGGAGGCAGACGCCTATTTCGGCAATCCCGAGGTCTACGTGGAGAAGTACCTCGAGCAGCCCCGGCACATCGAGGCACAAGTCCTGTTCGACAATCACGGCAATGGGGTGTTCCTCGGCGAACGGGACTGCTCGGTCCAGCGACGACACCAGAAGCTCATCGAAGAGACCCCGTCTCCCGGTCTCACGGCCAAGGGGCGCAAGGCTCTCAGTCGAGCTGCACTGGCTGCAGGTGAGTCGTGCGGGTATGTCAACGCCGGGACCGTCGAATTCCTCTTTGATCGGAACGACGACTTCTACTTCCTGGAGATGAACACCCGGCTCCAGGTCGAGCACACCGTCACCGAGTTGGTCACGGGGATCGACATGGTGGAGTGGCAACTCCGCATCGCCAATGGTGAGGAGATCAATTTCGAGACACCGGAGTCGAGGGGCCATGCCATCGAATTCAGGATCAACGCCGAAGATCCCTCACGCGGCTTCATGCCCACTCCGGGACAGGTGGTCGAGTGGCAGGAGCCGGCGGGCCCCGGGGTGAGAGTCGACTCCTGGGTGAGGCCGGGCACGACGGTCACCCAGTACTACGACAACCTCATGGCCAAGCTGGTCGTCTGGGGGCAGGACCGGACGAGTGCCATCAACCGGGGTCGTCGCGCCCTGGAGGAGTTTCGGATTCGCGGAGTCGCCTCGACCATCCCGGCCCATCTGGCCGTGCTCTCCCACAAGGACTTCATCGAGTCCAACCACCACACGAAATGGCTGGAGGAGTCGGTCGATCTCAGCGAAGCGTCGCCCGACTCGACCCCGACCTTGCCGGAAGAAGAGAACATGTCCCGTCGGGACATCACCGTCGAGGTCGGCGGACGCCGTTTCTCCGTCGCCTATTGGGCCCCTGAGCCCACGACCGCCGGCGGCCCCATCAGCCGGCGGCCGCCGAAGTTGTCCGCATCCGGCCCCGGTCCGGCCAGTGACGGTGTCATCGCCGCTCCCATGCAGGGAACGATCGTCAAGGTCTCGGTCGCCGCAGGCCAGCCGGTCAAAGAGGGCGACTCGATCTGTGTCCTCGAGGCAATGAAGATGGAGAACGAAGTGAAGTCGCCGACATCCGGTGACATCGTCGACCTTAGGGTGCAGCCAGGAGACACCGTGGCCGCCGGACAGGTCATCGCCATCGTCAAGTAGGGGAGGTCCCGGGAACCCCGGGTCTGTTTGACCGGCCGACCGGCGTCTGTCCGACAGGCGCACGGATCTTGTCATACGGCGGAAGCCCTGGCGGACCGGCGTCTGTTTGACCGAGGTCAACACCTTGTCGCAGAAGACCGAGGGCAGTCCCCCTGTTTAGCCGAGAGGCGCAGGGATCTTGTCATGCGGCGGTAGCCCCGGCCGACCGGCGTCTGTCCGACAGGCGCACGGATCTTGTCATACGGCGGAAGCCCTGGCGGACCGGCG
>JBAULI010000271.1:0-6138 GCA_049578105.1 Acidimicrobiia bacterium
CTCGGCAAGGTGCGGGTACTCCTCGGATGGGAAGAGGGCTGCCATCTGCTCGGCGACCTCGGCAAAACCCTCCCCGCCGCTCGCCGGCAAGGTTGCCTCCTCGAACGCAAATCCGTATACGAAGCTATCGAGGATGGCGTAAGCGTGTGCGGTCATCTGTATCGACAACCCACCATTCCGCAGACACCCGATGACCGCGTCGTGGTGGCCGAGGGTTGCGGGTCCCGGTGTCATCCGTGACTCCATGAACGGGGCGGCCCAAGGATGCCGGTTCAGGACTCGCCGGGCGGATATGCAGCGTCGACGGATCGCAGTCTTCCAGTCGACGTCGGTCGGTGGCCTCTCGATCTCGGTGAAGACGACCTCCACCATCCCGTCGATGATCTCATCCTTGGAAGGGACGTGGTGATAGATGGTCATTGCGCCAACGCCCAGCCTGTCCGCAAGCTTGCGGATGGTGAGTGCCTCGATTCCGATTTCGTCCGCCAGCTCGACTGCCATCTCGAGCACCTTCGCCCGATTCAGGGTTGACTTCTTCCGCTCTTCAGACATCGCTTCCTCGTCGTGAGTTGACATTCGTACTTAGTACGGGTACGTTGCCCACCATCATATTCGTACTAAGTACGAGATTCAAGGACGAAGGAGATCGAAATGCCCACAGAGACCGCCCCGAGCAAAGTCCGAGGGACCGCCCCCACCCGCACGGTGCGAGCGGTCATCCAGAATCGATACGGGTCTGCTGACTCCCTCACCACGTCAACCATCGACACCCCCGCCATCGCCGCCGACGAAGTGCTCATAGAGGTCGTGGCCGCCGGCGTCGATCGCGGCGTGTGGCACCTTGTCACCGGCCGCCCTTATTTGGTTCGTCTCGCCGGCTACGGCATCACCAAGCCCAAGAACCCGGTCCCCGGCCTCGACGTCTCCGGGCGTGTGATCGCCGTGGGCGACGACGTCCGGCGCTTCCGGGTCGGTGACGAGGTCTTCGGGATCGCCAACGGCTCCTATGCCGAGCTCGCTGCGGCGAAGGAAGACAAGCTGGCACACAAGCCCACCGGCCTCTCGTTCGAGCAGGCCGCAGTAGCGGCCATCTCAGGCATCACTGCCCTGCAGGCACTCACCGATGTGGGGGATGTCCAGGCGGGTCAGTCGGTGCTCGTCATCGGGGCGTCGGGCGGGGTGGGGACCTATGCGGTTCAGCTGGGCAAGGCCCTCGGGGCGACGGTGACCGGAGTGGCAAGCGCATCCAAGACCGACCTCGTCAGCTCACTAGGAGCCGACGAGGTGATCGACTACGCCGCAGGTGACTATCTCGACGGTGAGGCTCGCTACGACCTGATCGTCGACATCGGCGGTCTCAACTCGGTGACCCGGCTCCGTCGTGCGTTGACAAAGAACGGGACATTGGTCATCGTCGGTGGTGAGGGCGGCGGGAGCGTCACCGGTGGAATCGGTCGTCAACTCAGGGCGAAGATGCTTTCCCCCTTCGTGTCGCAGCGGCTCACCTTCTTTCTCAGCGCCGAGCATCACAGCCACATAGAGCGACTGGCTCGCTTCATGGAAGCCGGCGATGTCACTCCAGCAGTCGGTCGTCGGTACCGCCTCGAAGAGGCCCCGGAAGCGATCGCCGACCTCGAAGGCGGGCGTGCTCGCGGCAAGTCGGTGATCGTGGTGGGGAAGGGCTCATGAGCGCAGATCTCACCCAGAGCCGTTTGCGCAAGGTGCTCCCATGGCTCTGGCTTGCGATGTCACTGCTGTGGGCTGCGGTGATTTTCGTCACCGACCAACTCGCCTGGCCGTTGGCACTCTGGATCGCAACCACCGTCGGGCCCCTCACCTATCTCAAGACGTCGAAGCACCAGTCCAGGCCCTTGGAGCCGGACACGAAAGGAATGAACGAATGACCGCCCAAGTCACAACCCGCAAACCCTCAGATACACACTCCGGCGAGAGCCACTCAGGGGGTGTCTACCCGCGCCGACGTGCAGCCAGGATCGCAGGCGTCTCCTATCTCGCCATGTTCCTGCTGGCGATCTTCGCCAATTTCGTGGTGCGCGAAGGCCTCATCGAGCCAGGTAATGCGTCGGGAACCGTTGCCAACATCAGAGAGTCGATCGGTCTGTTCCGACTCGGTCTGGCGGCCTTTCTCGCCATCTTCGTCCTAGACGTGGTCATCGCCTGGGCTCTGCATGTCATCTTCCGCGATGTGAATCGCGACGTATCTCTCGTAACCGCCTGGTTCCGGCTCATCTACACGGCCCTCCTCGGTGTCGCCCTCGTCTCGATGTTCCAGGTCCTCCAGGTCCTGGGTGGCGAGTCGCTTGGATTCCTCACGTCGACGCAGGTCAATACGCAGACGATGATCGAGCTGTCTTCGTTCGAGTCCACCTGGCTCATCGGGCTGGTCGCGTTCGGCATCCACCTGGCAATGCTCGGGGTGCTGATCAGCAGGTCGGGACTGGTTGCCAAGGCCCTCGGATACGTGCTGTTCGCTGCCGGTATGGCATACGTGCTCGACACTCTCGCCCGTGGGATGTTGGCGGACTACGAAGCCGTGGCCGGCGTGTTCCTCGTTGCCGTGGCGGTCCCGTCGATGATCGGGGAAGGCTGGCTCGGGCTCTGGCTGCTGCTCACCAAGAAGCTCGAGGCCAGAACTACGAATGCCCAGTAGGAAGACTCCTTCGCCGCCGCTATGCGTCTCCATGGTGGGTAGCGGTTTTGCCTGGCCGTTGTGGCCTGACACAATCCAGCTCCCGCAGCTCCTCAGGAGAGAGTTCTCGTGTCTGTGATCGAGGTCGATGGATTGGTCAAGAGCTACGACGACAGAGTCGTCGTCGACGACGTGACCTTCTCCGTGGAGGAGGGGGAGATCTTCGCCATCCTCGGGCCCAACGGGGCTGGAAAGACCACCACGGTCGAGTCGATCGCCGGGTTGCGCACCCCCGACTCGGGTTGGATAAGAGTGTTCGGCTTCGATCCCCTCGAGGACAGAGCCCAGGTGCGGAGCAATCTGGGTGTTCAGCTTCAGGAGAGCAGGTTTCAGGATCGGGTCAAGGCCAGGGAGGTGGTGGAGACATTCGCGGCGTTTTACCCGGATCCTCTCGACGTCTCGAGCTTGCTCGAGCGTCTTGGGCTCAGCGACAAAGCCGACACGCGGTACGCCCGTCTCTCTGGCGGACAGCAGCAGCGTCTCTCGATCGCAGTTGCTCTGGTCGGACGACCTCGAGCCGTGATCCTCGATGAGCTCACCACGGGTCTCGACCCGCAGGCCCGTCGGGAGACCTGGGGGCTCGTGGAGGACTTACGAGACAGCGGGGTCACGATCCTCTTGGTGACGCATTTCATGGAGGAGGCCGAGAGACTTGCGGACCGTTTGGCCCTGATCGATGAAGGGCGCCTCGTCGCTCTGGACACACCGCAAGGTCTCATCGATCGCGTTGGCCTGGAGCAACGAATCCGATTCACGACCTCGGAAACCATCGAAGACGACTGGCTGACGGGTCTTCCCGAGGTAACCGGGATCTCTCGGTCCCACGGGGAGATCGTCGTCACGGGCAACGCGAGACTGCTCTTTTCGGTTGTCTCCCTCTTGGCCAGCCACGGGATCGTCCCGGCCCGGTTCCAGGTCGATCAGACCACTCTCGACGATGCGTTCGTTGCCATGACCGGACGACGGCTGGCCGCCGCAGATGAGGAGAATGCGTGATGTCTGCGTTTGCTGCCCTGACCAAGACCCAGTCGAAGGTCTTCCTCAGAGAGCCGTTGGCGGTCTTCTTCGGGCTGGTGTTCCCTTCGGTTCTGCTGGTGGTCATTGGCACCGCGTTTCCAGGCGCCACGAATCCAGAACCCGTCTTCGGCGGGAGGAGTCTCGTCGACGTATACGCATCGACGACCATCGTCCTCGGGCTCGCCACGGTGGCTGTCTTCTTGCTTCCCGTCGCCCTGGGTGGGGATAGGGAGCGCGGGATCCTACGTCGATTGTCAACGACGCCGATTCACCCGCGAGCGCTGGTAACAGCCCACCTCACGGTGCAGTTGACAGTCGTGACGCTGGCGTCTGCCGCCGCGGTGCTGGTGGGGATGCTCGTCTTCGACATCACCCTCCCCGAGAGCCTGGGTTGGTTCATTGTTTCCTTCGCCCTGGGTGCCATATCGCTGCTCGCCGTCGGATTGCTGATTGGTGCCGTCGTACCTACGGCGAACTCGGGTCAGGGTGTCGGGATGATCCTCTATTTCCCCCTTCTCTTCTTCGCAGGCGTCTACATCCCTCTCCAAGTGATGCCCGAGGGGGTTCAGACCATCAGCAGCTACACCCCTGCGGGAGCCGCGGTGCAGGCGCTCTCGGATAGCTGGGCGGGCGGCGTTCCCCAGACTTCCAGCCTCTTGGTCATGGCGGCGTATGCGGTCGTGGCCGGTTCACTCGCCGTCTGGCTCTTTCGCTGGGACTGATTCGCGTCGCTCCTGATGAGCGTACCGTCGGCTCGACCCTCGATTAGCCGCAGGTGAGAGTGATGGTCCCGTCCCCGACCGATATCCCATCGAGATTCGTGGGGTCGTCGGGATCGTTTCTCGTGATCGGGCCTGAGTAGGAGATACTGTCGCCGTCGATGGCAACGCTGTCCCCGTTGTCGGCGAAGTTCGCCTGGTAGGTGATCGGAGCATCCTCGCCTTCGGGATTGAACACGATGAGGTCGATGCCACCCAGCCAGCCGGTGTCATAGAGATTGGCGCCCCCGCCCAGGGTTACTTCGTTGTCACCGATCCGGAACGACATCGTGATGGCATCCTCGGACACCGAACAGTCGACCGCACCAGGCTCGGTGAATGTGAATTCCTGTCCGTCCACGGTCGCCTTTGCCTGCCCTGGCGGCTGCTGGTCCACGACATTCCCCCCACTTGATGTCGCTGCCTTCCCACCATCGCCCGATGACGTGTCACCAGAGGTGATCCCGCCGTCACTACCACCACCACATGCGGCCAAGATCACCAGGAGGGCGGTCAGCAAGGTCACTCTTCTCATATTGCTCCTTTCATTGGTCGCAGCCGACTTGAAGAGTGAATTGCGCCCAGCGGATTCGGCGATCGGGGTGAGCAGGCTGATGCCGAAAGTCCTGCGGCGCCCTGAGAAGAGCTTTGCCGATGCGAGGACGGCAATCACCAGGACGACGGTGGGTCGCTTCATCCCGGATGCCGGCTCATCCAGCGGAGCAGTCGACGACGTCGCCGGGGATCTCCAGTTCATAGGTCACGTTGACCATGCTGTCTCCCTCGTTTGGATATGTCTCGACCAAAGTCATCCCACCACTGATGTTGTTGCCATCGATGATGAAGGGAGCGCTGTCCAGGGGTGTCCCGACGTCGTCTCCGAGGATCCAGTTCCCGTCCTCATCGTTCGTGGCGCCCAGCTCGTACTCCACCTGTCCGCCGGCGTCGGCGACATCCAGACGCAGGCTGTACGCCTGTCGGGGGTAGCTCTGTCCATTGCCCATGTTCACGCCTTCGCCATTGCTGATCGTCAGGCTCAGGTATCTGCCGTCAGTGGCAAAGACGACCAGATCGAGATCCTCGGGGTTGGGCTCTTTACCCGGGTCGGCATACGGCACGCATCGATACATTTGCGCCGCGTCGAATGCCTCTCCGTCGACCATGACTGTTCCGTTGGCGGCGGTGCCTCCGGGAGAGCCCTTGTCGCTCTGGTCGGTGGTGGTCTCGGTGTCTCCTCCCGGCTCATCGTTTTGCGAGCTCGTGACTGACGTTGTGGCGTCTTTGGCGCCTTCTTCACCGGCCAGTGTCGATCCACTGGTCCCGCCGCCGCACGATGCGACGAGGAGAACCATGACCACCGTGACTGTGATGAGTCTTCCCTGGTTCTTCATATTGCCCTCTCCGTGTCCGCTCCTCGAAGCGACCCCGTCAAGTCACGCACGGGGCTTCCTCGGGAACTGCGTTGCGTCTCACGATCGAAAGTACGGTGAGACGTGAGATCTCGCCTGAGTAATCGGCTACTCAAACGGCGGGTAGATGAATCGACTCGTTGAAGGAGTCAGCTCTCGGGGATGAGGACGCCAGACAGCTCCGATCTTCCGGCGACGCCGAGCTTGGCGTACGCCCTGGACAGGTGGTTGTCGACACTGCGAA
>JBAULI010000272.1:0-1906 GCA_049578105.1 Acidimicrobiia bacterium
GGTTGGCGCCTTGTTGGTGGGCCGAGAGCGAGGGCCTGATCAACGACGGGTGCGGTGCGGGTGCAAACCGCTACCGCCTCGTCGCCGCGGTCGACATCCATTTCGAACTGGTCGTCGGCGATGCGACGCCGACCCTGAGTGATGGCTGCGCCGAACTGAACGACCCCATCTACGACGGTGAGTACCTGTCACTGCATCACGACCGGAACTCCGAGATCTACATGTTCTTCAACCCGGGAGAGGTGGTGACGATCTCGGCTGCCCCGCCACCTGAGGTGGCTGGGGCGACGCTTTCCGTCTATGCCACCGAGGACCCGAACATAGTCGTGCCTTTTCCTGGCGAAATCACCCACACCCTTCCCTACGGAGGCGGCTACGGGTTCGCCTGGGACGTGCTGTCGGGCGGCGGGACATCTCTGCCGGCCACCTGGGAGGTCAGTTGCACCGGTTGAGGTCAGCCGGCAATGAAACAGGGCGTGTTGGGAAGCCCATCGTTGTTGGATAGCTGGTCAGTCGGACCGGCGGGTGTAGACGAGGCTCAAACCGAGCAACGTGCACTCGACGCAGCTCCCGCGACATGGGGCAATGACGAACTAAAGGAGTCACTTCAGCTGAAGGGTCGTTTCGTGATGGGCCGGCCAATGCCGTGCCCATATCGGGCTGGGCTCCTCTTAGCTCTCTGGAGGGAGCGTGTCCGTGATGAGTTCGAACGCTGCACGATTCGTTGCAGCAAGCACCCGCGGCGCTTCTCTTCCCCGCTCGACGCGGATGCGGCACGATGCGATCTTGCTGTTGAAACAGGTCTTCGTACCCCCTGGCGGGTTCCGATAGGAGAGAATGGCAAAGTTGTCGGCCTGACCCACAAACCGCCCAGAGATGCTGACATCGCGATTCCGGGTGGAGAACGACCACTCGTGTAAGCGGAACGAGGCCCGTGCTCGTAATCCAAGCCCGACGGTATTGAGGGGGTATTCGGCGCCCTGGTAGCGAAAGACCGCCAAAGTGAGACGCGGAGTCCACACCGGTCCCATCTTGACCTGGGCGGTGGCGCACTCGAGAAACGCGTCCGATTCGTCGTCGAATCCGGCGACCTGGCCCCACGCATAACGATCGGTGTGACGGGCGCCCCAGTTGTGATTCTGGCTCCCTACCCAGCCGTCGACTACATGCCGATCACCATTGACCAAGAGGGTGCCGTTGAACACGGCATTGGGTAGAGAGACCAAGGCTTTCGCTTTTGGAAATCCCCGGTCATACATGGCCTCTGGTAGCAGAAGTAGCGGAGGTTCCTCACCGGCCCATGTGAGGGACCAGCCAAGCTCCGCTCCGTCGGAGGAAGCACTGCCACTCGCGCGGCGATCCTGCATGGAGGACAAGCCGACTCGAATGTCGAGGCCAGTCCGAGAGAACGAGCAGTCGTCCCAGGGGTATTGCTCGTTGACTGAGACGATGTTCCGTCTTTCGCCGTCGAACCAGATTCCCCAAAGTTCGCCTTCGGCCCGGCCGGGTTCGTGTCGCGGGGCATAGATCGTGTATCTGATCCAAAGGGCCAGGGGTCGGTCGGGGTGATTCGCTCGAAGGAACCAGCTTTCGTAGTGGCCACCCTCGCCTCCTGCTGGCATTCGAAGTGCGTTCCACTGATCTCGATCAGTTACCGCCATCGAATCAAGCTACCCCCTTGCCGATCGGGAAGCTGTTGGGCCGTCCCCGGGCTCTAGCCTCGACATGTGACAGTCACGAGATCGAGCGGTGGTCAATGAAACAGGGCGTGTTGGGGTGGAGAGGCCTGTGGTTGTTGGAGGTTCGGGCCGCCCGGGTCGTGGAGTCAAACGAGGGTCAAACTCGAACAACGGAGGCGCCTCATGAATCCCGAACGCGGCCTGGAAAACGTGCTGTTGGTCAAGAG
>JBAULI010000273.1:0-2759 GCA_049578105.1 Acidimicrobiia bacterium
GCACGAGCCGCCACTTGCGTCGATCCTCCCCGATCGCGAATGGGCACTGGCAGCCACGAGCAACGTCCAGGCGACCTATCAGCGAAACGGATGGGGGGCCGGCATGGCGCATTTCATCGCAGTCACCTCCCACCAGGGGCCATTCACCCATGAAGCTGCCGACCAACCCGGACCAGAACCGGAGGCGTTCGGGCTTCCGACCGCCGATGACGGCTCCAGGACCGATCCGCTTCTTGGCCAGAACATGGTCAGCTGCACCCACTATGAGCCCGACTTCGACAAGCTTCGGTCGGCATCGACCCGGATCGTCATAGCCGCCGGTTCGGAGTCGGGGGAAGCGATGGCGAGCCGGGGTGCCAAGGCCGTTGCCCAGCGCCTCGGCTCCGAGACGGTCATGTTCCCCAGCGATCATGGTGGATTCCTCGGTGGTGAGTACGGGCAGACCGGTGACCCTGACGCCTTTGCGGCGACCCTCCGCCGAGTCCTGGCCGAAGAAGGCTGACCCCGGCCGTGACGGGGCACCGGGCTCAGCTCGATGGCTGGTCGACCTCGGGTAGCTCGAATCGGTATCCCATGCCTGGTTCGGTGATGAAATACCGGGGTGTCGCCGGGCGTGGCTCCAGCTTTCGACGGATCTGCGCCATGAACACCCGCAGGTAGTTCGTCTCTTCCCCGTACTGGGGACCCCACACCTCCTTGAGGAGCTGGGCCTGGCTGATCAGCTTCCCATGATGACGAACCAACACTTCCACGATGCCCCACTCCGTGGGGGTGAGGCGGATCTCGTCCCCGCCAGGGCGTGTGACCCGCTTCGACGACAGGTCGATCGTGAAGTCTTTCGTGACCACCGTCGGCTGGTCGTCGTTGGTCTCCGCTTCTCTCCGCAGCGCCGCCCGCAGTCGTGCCAGCAGCTCGCCCATGCCGAACGGTTTGGTCACATAGTCGTCCGCACCCGCATCCAGGGCCGCGATCTTGTCTTGTTCTGCGTCGCGGACCGAGAGCACGATGATGGGAACGTGAGTCCAGCCACGTAACCCGCGGATGACATCGATCCCCTCGAGACCGGGCAGCCCGAGGTCGAGGATCACGGCGTCGGGCCGATGATTGGCCGCCTTTTGAAGCGCTTCCTCTCCGGTTGACGCCGCATCGACCTTGTAGCCGAGGGCCTTCAAGTTGATACCTAGAGCCCTCACGATTTGCAGCTCATCGTCCACTATGAGGATCCGGGAATGCTCAGCCATGGGCGCGAGTCTCCATGACGGGTGAAGCCGCGATGCGGGCGCCGATCTTGAGCCCTATCACCATCGTGGTGCCCCCACCCGGTGTGTCTTCGATCACGAGCTCGTTGCCCATTGCTTCGAGGAGGCCCCGGGCAACGGCCAGGCCGAGGCCTACTCCGCCTTGGTTGGGCGAGTCGCCGAAGCGCTGAAAGGGAAGAAAAACGGTCTCATGTGCGTCAGCAGGGATCCCAGGTCCTCGATCACTGATCCGCAGGTCGACACGCCCCGCCACCTCGCCTGCGCTGATGCGCACTTCCTCACCCGAGGGTGACCAGGCGAGTGCGTTCTCGATCAGGTTGGCGACGACTCGCTCCAGCAAGTCTGGGTCGGTTTGCACGTCGGGCAGGGACTCCGAGATATCGACGGTTACTCGATCACTGCCTATGCGGAGACCGGAGAGGGCCGCAGCGACGACTTCGTCCAGGCCAACAGGTCGAAAGAAGACATGGACTGCACCGACTTGGACGCGGCTGGCATCGAGTAGATGCCCGACGAGACGGTTCAAGCGTTCGGTCTCCTCGAGCGCCGTGCCGAGAAACGCCCGGATCTGTTCGGGGCTCCAGTCCACCCCTGTCTCGACGAGGCTCGTCAGCGACGCCTTGATCGTCGCCAAAGGAGTACGCAGATCGTGTGAAACGGCGCTGAGCAGCGCAGTCCGGAGTCGGTCTGTCTCTGCCATCGATTCGGCCGACCTGGCTTCGCGCTCCAATTCGGTGCGTTCAATGGCCTGCACGATCTGGGAGGCAAAGGCACGGAGGACGGTCCGGTCGTCGATGGTCAGCCTTCCGCCCTCGATAACGAGAGAGATCGTGTCGGTCACTGCGACTGTTTCGATGGCCTCGCCTGGGGCCTGCAGTTCGCGTTCGCCCTCACTGAGCAGTGTCTCCCACTGGCCGTCGGTTCGTCGAATCAGGCTCACCGATCCGAGCGAGAAGATGTCCTTGACCCTGCGCAGAAGGGCTTGCTGGTCGGAGACGAACACGGGATGCCCGCGCGTCGTCGTCGCGGCAAGTGCCTCGGCCTGCGCGCGTGCCTTCCTCGCTTCGACGCTGCGACGACTGGAGTAACCCACCAGCAGACCTACTGCCAGCGAGATGACGAGGAAGATGACGATAGAGAGCAGGTCATCCGGATTGCTGACGCTCCATGTTTTCACCGGTGGCGTGAAGAACCAGTTGGCGAGAAAGAAACCGGCAACCGCCGCTGCGCCGGCGGGAAGGGCTCCCCCGATCCCGGCCACCACGACCGCACTCATGAGGTAGATGAGAAGGACGTTGTGGAGTTGGAGGTTGTCGCGGAACAGGAACACGATCGCGGTGAGAACAGGAAGGCCCAGCACGACGATGGCCCATGAGACCAGGCGTCGTCGACCACTGATTGGCTCGGAGCGCCGACGGCGAGGGCGAGGTTTGCGTGCCCCTTGGTAGGAGATGATGTGAACGTCGATGTCGCCGGCGTTGCGAATCACTTTGGCGATGG
>JBAULI010000274.1:0-1614 GCA_049578105.1 Acidimicrobiia bacterium
CCCAAGGGTCGATCTGAGCGGTGTTGAGCGCCTTGGCCAGCTCCTCACCGACACAGGGTTGCCAGGCCCAAGCTGCGCCCGCTCCGATGGCGATCGCCGGAGCGATCAAAAGACCGTATCGCCACCACCAGATAGCTCCGATGACCATGGCCAGACCAGCGATCCAGAGCGGCGGCACCAGCCAACCGGCGACGGTGACCCAGGCGATCAGGGCAACCGACGTTGCAAAGGAGACGAGCGCCCATACCCGCGGTGTCGAGACGCCGATCAAGACCGCCGGGATCAACACGACCCAGGAGCAAGGGAGCGGTGACTGAACCACCCCTTCGATGAACGCCGGGATCATCCGAGCAGTGTGGCGACCGTCTGGTTCAGTTCGTCGTATGCCCCTTCGCCAATGTGATCGAATCGGATGTGACCGTCCCGATCCAGCACATAGGTACGGGGCCAATAGGCAGGGCTCCCCTGCCAGGTGTGAAAGTTGTGTCTCTCGGTGTCGAGTGCGATTGGCCAGGTGACGCCCAGCTTCTCTGCCGCCGCGGTGATCGAATCGGGGTCCTTCTCGTAGTCGAACTCCGGTGAATGAACCCCGACTATCTCGAAGTCATCGCCGGCATGGTCCGCATACAGGGCTTCGAGATTGGGAAGTGTGGCTTTGCAGTTGTGGCAGCCGAAGGTCCAGAACTGAACCACAACCACCTTCCCCTTCAGCTCGTCCAAAGTGGTCACATCGGACTGGAGCCATCCGTCGAGATCCTCCAACTCGGCGGCCGGCCCCATATCGGGGAGGTCGGACAACGCAACGGATGTCGTCGAGGAAGTGGTGGCATCGTCGAGGGTCGAGCGTCCTTCTTCCCCCACGGCAGACGATGGGGAACCGGAGCTGCCACCACAGGCAGCTGCGACCAGCGCAACCAGCATCGAGACGGCCAACAGCTTCACCGGGCGAATATTGCCAGAGGCAACATAAAGCAGATGTTGATGGCTTTGGTCTTTGACCCGATTTGCCACATTTTCGACGCCTGATACCCGGCCACTCGTTAGATTCCCCGCGATGAGGGGAGATCACCTTGAGTGACCGATTCGAAGAGCTCGAGCGACTGGCACGGCTCCTCGACGAGGGCAAGATCGACTCACAGGAGTACGCCCGACTCAAGCAAGAGATCATGGACGAATCGGGCGATGCCACACCAGCAGTCCCCACTGCGCCCGGCTGGTACAACGACCCCACCGGAAAGGCCACGCACCAGGCCTACTGGGACGGTGAGAAATGGACCGGCGCCACCCGAGATGGGTCCTCAGCCTCGCCCGCCGCCATGCCCCCGGTGGCAACCTCTCAACCGGGACGAAGCGGTTGCTTCTGGATCGTCATCGCCGTGATCGTCTTGATCGTCCTTGGGGCGATAGGTGCGCTTGTCGCCGTGATGGTGGCAGGCAGGACCGTGACCGAGACGTTCTCGGAAATCGGCGCACAAGTCGAAGAGGCAAACACCTGTGTGCCCCTCGACGACGGTCAGTTGAACGCCCTCACAGGATCCTGGGAGGGTGACGGGACTCTGACGGTCGAGGCAACCGCCAAGACCGCCACCAGTGGTGGTGACACCTTCACCGAGA
>JBAULI010000275.1:0-3356 GCA_049578105.1 Acidimicrobiia bacterium
ATCACGAATGTGGCGCTGGACCATCTCGATTGGCATGGATCCGAGTACTCGTATCGGAGTGCCAAAGCCCGAATATTCATGAATCAGGACGGGGACGACCTTCTCGTGTACGACGTCGACGACGAAGGCGCCTCGCGCCTGGTCGCCGATGCGAGGAGTCAGCTCTTTCCCGTGTCCGGGGTCCATCTGCCCCCTGGTGGAGGCGGTGTGGATGGCGACAGGTTGGTCGTCGGCGAGTTGTCGTTGCCATTGAGTGGTCTTCCATCCCAGGATCCGACCCATCTGGTCAATCTGGCCACGTCCTCGGCGCTCGCCCTGCGTCTCGGGGCCACCGTGGAGGGAGTGACCACGGCCGCAGAGTCCTTTCACCCAGGGGCGCATCGTCGGTCGATCGTGCTCCGAGCCGATGGCGTGACTTGGATCGATGACTCCAAGGCCACCAACCCCCATGCCGCCCTCTCCTCGATCAGGGCGCACCGGTCGGTCGTCCTCATCGCCGGCGGGCTTGCCAAGGGCCTCGACGTCGCTCCACTCGCCGCCGAGCCCAACGTCCGGCTACTCCTCGGCATCGGGACCGAAGGCCCGGGTCTCGTCGACGCGGCGGGAGAGAGGGGTCTCCTGGCGGGCGATTTGGACAAGGCCGTCGAGCTCGCCGCCGAGATGGCCGAGCCCGGTGACACGGTTCTCCTTGCGCCGGGTTGCGCCAGTTTCGACCAGTTCACCTCGTATGCGGACCGTGGCGACA
The DNA here is from genome assembly GCA_049578105.1 of Acidimicrobiia bacterium. GTDB lineage: Bacteria > Actinomycetota > Acidimicrobiia > Spongiisociales > ZC4RG35 > JARDZU01. Next base: position 746 of record JBAULI010000275.1, read on the forward strand.
GATTCATCGAGTTGGTGAAGGCAATCTCGGAGGTAGGAGACTGATGACTACGAATGTGACCTCGATCGCAAGGGTGCGGGCGGCGGCACGCGATCGCGCCGAGTTGTTGAAGGTCAACAATCGCACCGCCACCATCCTCCTGGTCCTCGTGGTGGTTTTGGTCGTGATCGGGCTCGGGGCGACCCAGTCCGCCTCCTCGGCAGTGGCCATAGATCAGGATCACGATCGCTTCTACTACTTCAAGCGGCAGTTGGTCGGTGTCGGGATCGGCACGATCTTGCTCCTCGCCACCAGCCGCATCCCATATCGGTTCTATCGAAAGATCGCCTTCCCTTCCCTGCTGGTGACCCTTGTCTTGCTGGTGGCGGTTCTCGTGGTCGGCCCTGTCATCGGCGGTGCACAACGATGGCTGCCGATTGCCGGATTCAGTTTCCAACCCTCCGAGTTGGCAAAGGTCTCCGTCATCTTCTCGCTTGCCTATCTGTTGGAGCGCAAACACAAGTTGCTCCATCGGTTCGGGCACTTTCTGGTGCCGGTGGCCGCGACGGTTGGAGTGGTGGGTCTCCTCGTGATGAAACAGCCGGACCTCGGCACGACGATCGTGATCGGTGCAGCCGCCATGGCTGTGATCCTGGCGAGCGACACACCGTTTCGATACGTGACTGCCCTGGCCACCATGGCCTTGTCCGGTGCCGCCGTGCTCGCCTTCGCCGATCAATATCGCGTCAATCGCATCGTCGGCTTCCTCGACCCGTGGGGCAACGCCAGTGGAAAGGGCTACCAGCTGATCCAGGGCTATTACGCCCTCTCCAACGGCGGGATATTCGGGGTGGGGCTCGGCGCCAGCCGTGCGCGGTGGTTCTATCTGCCCAACGCCCACACCGATTTCATCTTCGCCATCATTGGTGAGGAGACCGGTCTGATCGGGGCCTTGACCGTCATCGGCCTGTTCCTCGCCCTGGCCGTCGTGGGGTGGGTCGTCGCGGCGAGGGCTCCCGACCGGTTCGGCCGCATGGTCGCTGCCGGAATCACCACATGGCTCTCCTTTCAAGCCCTGGTGAACATCGGCGGGGTCCTCGGAGTCATGCCCATCACAGGCATCGCCCTTCCATTCGTGTCCTTTGGGAGCACGGCGTTGATCGTCTCGATGGCTGCGCTCGGGGTCCTGGTGAACATCGCTCAGGCAGGGACCCCCACCGCAAGATGACCTTCGTCATCGCTGCCGCCGGCACCGGAGGACACGTCTACCCGGGTCTGGCGGTGGGTGAGGCCCTGGTGGCCCGTGGGATCGAGCGCGAGCGGATCCTCTACCTCGGTGGGGACCGTCTCGAGGCGAAGGTTTACCCGAACGCCGGCTTTCCATTCCAGGGCTTCGAGTTGAAGGGGCTACGGCGATCGCTCTCGATCGAGAATCTGAAGCTCCCGGGCATCGTCTGGCGAGCCCGGAGGAGAATGATCGAGATCATGGCCGATAGAGGGACGAGGGTCGGTCTGGGGATGGGTGGCTATGTGACCATCCCTCTCGCCCTGGCCGTTCGCCCCTCCGGAGTCGATTTGATGATCGCAGAGCAAAACAAGGATGCCGGTCTGGCCAACAGGATCGCTCGAAGATGGGCCTCCCGGGTCTTTGTGTCCTTTCCGAACACAAAGGGGATGCCGGGCGCCGAGTGGGTGGGAAACCCGGTCCGCCACGAACTGGCCCAATTCGACCGGGCCACGAGACGGGTTGATGCGATTTCCCGATACGAGCTCGATCCGACCTTGCCGACGCTGGGCGTGTTCGGGGGCTCTCTGGGCGCCGGCGCCATCAACGACGCGATCGCCCGACTGGTCGCCATGTGGGACGGGCCGACGATGCAGGTGGTCCATCTGACCGGCCGCGGGAGAGTCATGGATGGGTTGCAGTCACCAAAGGTGGCGGTGTGGAGACAGGTCGAGTTCGAGGATCAGATGAGTTGCTTCTATGCGGCGGCTGATCTGGTCGTGGCCCGCGCCGGAGGGGGAGTGGCGGAGCTGACGGCCACCGGAACCCCATCGATCTTGATCCCGGGCGAGTTCGGCTCGGCCGGGCACCAGAGGGAGAATGCACGGTTCATCGAGGCCGCAGGGGCGGGTCTGATGCTGTCGGAGGCCGAGTTGGGGCGATTGCCCGGATTGGTCGCGACCACCCTCTTCGACGAGAGCCGTCTGACGGCGATGCGCCAGGCAGCGTCCGTGATTGCCAGGCCCAGAGCGGCCTCGGCGATCGCCGAGGCATTGATCGAGGCCTCGACATGACTCTCGAGGCAAGACGGATACACCTGGTTGGTGCCGGTGGCGCCGGGATGAGTGCCATAGCGAAGGTCCTCGCCGGGATGGGGCGCACCGTCTCGGGCTCGGATCTTCGTGGAGGCTCGACGCTCGACCGATTGGTCGAGGCCACCCTGTTCGACGATGGACGTCTGACGGCGATGAGGGAAGCAGCGTCCGTCATTGCCAGGCCCAATGCGGCGTCGGCAATCGCCAAGGCCCTGATCGAGGCATCGAAGTGAGCCTCGGTGCGAAACGAATACATCTCGTTGGGGCCGGTGGTGCCGGGATGAGCGCCATCGCCAAGGTCCTCGCCGGGATG
>JBAULI010000276.1:0-5634 GCA_049578105.1 Acidimicrobiia bacterium
GGGTACTCCGACGTAAAGGAGTTCCAGAAGGCAGAAGTCATGATCGCCCCGTCGCTGCAAACCGAGGGCAAGTCGCTGCAACGCAGCCAGCGCGTGGGTATGGGATGACAACCGCATCCGCCCGGGACCGTGGTTCGGGGCGGGTTCCGACGCCGGGCCATCGGACGTGACCGTGGGTGAGCGGGCCAAGCCGGCGCCCGACGAATCGGTGCTGGTCCTCGACTTTGGCGCGCAATACGCCCAGCTCATCGCTCGCAGGGTCAGAGAGGCACATGTTCACTCGGAGATCGTCTCACGGGAGATCACGCCCGCAGAGATCAGGGAACGACACCCGATCGGCTTGATCCTCTCGGGAGGGCCCGCTTCGGTCTACTCCGAAGGTGCCTACAGGATGGATCCGGCCATCCTCGATCTCGGGGTGCCGATCCTCGGGATCTGTTACGGGCACCAGCTGATCGCCGAGCTCGGCGGGGGGAAGGTGGCCAACAGCGCGACGGCCGAGTATGGGAACACGACCATGGAGCTGGTGGCCGACTCGCTGCTGATGCAGGAGCTGCCCAGACAGCAGCAGGTTTGGATGTCACATCAGGACCAGGTCGTCGAGGCCCCGCCCGGTTTCGTTGCCGTGGCCTCCTCGGGTGGTGCCCAAGTGGCTGCCATGGAGGATCGGGACCGGGGAATCTACGGTGTCCAGTTCCATCCGGAGGTGGCACACACGCCTCGTGGCTCCGACATCCTGAAACGATTCCTGTACGACGTGTGCGGGGCGACACCCGGTTGGACGTCCCACTCGATCATCGAAGCAGAGATCGAAGCCATCAGACAGCAGGTCGGCGACGGTCGGGTCATCTGCGGTCTGTCCGGCGGCGTGGACTCGGCGGTTGCGGCCGCCCTCGTCCATGCGGCGGTTGGGGACAACCTCACTTGCATATTCGTCGACCACGGATTGCTCCGCTCGGGTGAGGCCGAACAGGTGGAGGAGACGTTCCGATCACACTTCGAGGTCGATTTCATCCATGTCAAGGCTGAGGATCGCTTCATCGAGCTGCTCGCCGGTGTCACCGACCCCGAGGCGAAGCGGAAGATCATCGGTGAGACTTTCATAAGGGTCTTCGAGGAGGCGGCGTCATCGGTGGGGGAAGCCCGATTCTTGGTCCAAGGCACCCTGTACCCGGATGTCATCGAGTCCGGCTCTTCCTCTGCGGCGACCATCAAGACCCATCACAACGTCGGTGGCCTTCCCGACGACATGAAATTCGAGCTGGTGGAGCCGCTCCGGGACCTCTTCAAAGACGAGGTCAGGGCGATCGGTGAAGAGTTGGGACTTCCCGAGGACATCGTTTGGCGTCAGCCGTTTCCCGGCCCCGGTCTTGCCGTCCGTGTGATAGGTGAGGTGACGAGGGAGCGTCTCGAGATCCTCAGGGAGGCCGACCGAGTGGTGACCGAGGAAATCCGCCGAGCCGGGCTCTATCGGGAGATCTGGCAGGCCTTTGGCGTCCTCCCTGCGGTTCGCACGGTCGGTGTGCAGGGAGATGGGCGGACCTACGCCTATCCGTTGATCGTCAGAGCGGTGACCTCGGAGGATGCGATGACGGCGGATTGGGCAAGACTTCCCTATGAGGTCTTGGAGAGGATCTCGAGTCGTGTCATCAATGAAGTCCCGGGGATCAACCGGGTGGCGTACGACGTATCGAGCAAGCCGCCTGCCACCATCGAGTGGGAGTGATCCCGAGGTCCTTGCCGGGCCTGTCCAACACGAGCCCTGCCCTTTCGCCGAGTCGGCCCCAATACGGGAAAGCTCGGTCGAGACAAGAGGGTCGCCCGGTTCATTCAGAGCGCCGTGGACCGTGCCGATAAGAATTCGACCGGCCAGGGAATTGAACTATTGGAGGACAAACCAGCGGAGCTGACGCGCATCTTCCGGGAGGAGCTCGAGGAACGCTCCCGGCGCCTCGTCGCGGGCGCCAGGGCACTCCAAGATCGCGATCTCGACGGTGCGCGCATCCAGGACCTCATTCGTGATGCCCACACGGTGAAGGGGTCGGCGAGTCTTCTCGGCTACCCGCAGATCAAAGAGGTCGCCTCACGTCTCGAGTCCTTGTGGCGGTCGGTCGGCGAAGGGACCAGGCCGTCGGCCGAAGTCGTCGTCGCCATGGAGGCCAGCGCGGGCCGGTTGCTGGATTCCATGGACTCCGGTGACGACCCCGAGTTGAGTCGGATGGCCGACCGCCTGGTCCTCTTCTCCCACGACGACGCCAAGCCGGCTGAAGTGGTGCCCCTGCGTCGTCCCGATCCGGGCAACCTCGGCGGCTTGCTCACTTCGATATCGGAGACGTTGCTCGGTGGGGCGACAAGGGTCGACACCTCGGATCTCTACCGTCTCATCAATCGAATCGTCGAGGTGTCCCTCGACGCCGAGGCCCTGGTCGACCTCTCCCTCATCTCGATAGAGGGCACCGATCCGAGTCTGTTCAGGAAGACCTGGAGGGGTCAGTTGGAGCGTCTCTCCAACTCGGTCGCCGAGATACAGGACCAGGCCGTCGCATTGGCCAACGTCTCGTTTCGCGATGCCACCGGCACCTTTCCCCAGTTCGTCCGCTACCTGGGTCGCCGTGTCGGCAAGGACGTCCGGTACGAGACGAGGGGTGAGGACGTGCAGATCGATCGACAAATCGTGGACCTGCTCCGTGAGCCACTCCGGCATCTCCTCGTCAATGCCGTGGACCATGGGATCGAGGCCCCTGCCGAGAGAGTCTCCGTGGGCAAGAGCGCCACAGGAAGGGTCAGCATCGAGGCGCAAGTGGTGGACGACAGCGTCGAGATCTCGGTTTCCGACGACGGGAGAGGCATCGATTGGGATCGCGTGGCCGATGTGGCGACCAGTGAGAAGATCCCGTTTGTGTTTTCCGATCTGAGCCCCGTCCTGTTCCGCCCGGGCTTCACCACTTCGGAGGAGGTCACCGACTTCTCGGGGTCGGGAGAGGGCTTGGCCACGGTGCGTGACACCATGGAGCGGGTCAATGGGATCGTTCGCGTCGAGTCGCCCAGCGGACAGGGGACCACCGTCACCATGACCCTCCCACTCTCGATGGTCCTGCAGAACGTGCTGGTCGTCGCCACCGGGGATCAATTCTGGGGGCTCCCGGAGGCATCGATCGAGGCAACCATGCCACTGAGCAAGGCGCAGCTGACCGACACCGAGCAGGGCCAGCAGTCCGTCGGCTTCATGAGCCGCGACATCCCGTGTGTCTCGTTGTCCAAGGCGGTGGGTCTCGACCCGGTCCCGGACGAGTCGGAGCTGATCGTGGTCAACACCCGGTTGGGCCTGGTGGCAGTCAAGGTCAGTGAATTGGTGGATCGGAGACGCGTGGCCGTGAAGAACCTGGGCCCGATCCTGGAGGGCTCCGGGCATGTCACAGGTGCCGCCCTGCTCGGCGGCGGTCAAGTCCTGGTGGTCCTCGATCCGAACTTCCTCGGGCTCACCGCCACCCGACGTCCCCACACGGCCGACCATCGCCCGCGGGTGCTGGTGGTGGACGACTCCGCTGGGGTCCGGCAATTGCTGTCTGCCACCCTCAACGGCGCCGGCTTCGACGTCGAGGTCGCCGCAGGAGCCAGGGAGGCATTGCAGGCAATGGCGGCGGATGGCTTCGAGGCGATGGTGATCGATTATTCGATGCCGCGCTCCAACGGCGTGGAGTTGGTGCGGACACTCCGCGCCTCTGACGTGCGAGTGCCCATCATCATGGTCTCGGGCGTCGCAACACAGGAGGAGAAGAGGGCGGCATGGGAGGTCGGGGTGGACGCCTATCTCGACAAATTCGACCTGAGACAGGGTGTCTTGACCACCACCATCCGCCGTCTGATGGGTTTCGACGAGGACGCCGGCGCCGGCTGAGAGCCAGTCTCTGACGGCTACAGACGTCTTCGAAAGCCGCCGATAAACCTGGGGAATGCTCGATCTGCCGCAACTCCCGGATTGGCTGGTCTACCTCCTCCCACTGGTGGGCGTGGGTGGTGTGGCCTGGGCCCTCGCCATAACCCGGCATGGCCGCCAGCGGGAACGCGAGGTTCGATTCCTCTCGGAGGAGGCCCATCGCATAAAGAACGACTTCGTCGCCATGGTCAGTCACGAGCTCCGAACCCCGCTGACATCGATCGCCGGGTTCGCCGACACCCTGGTCGAGTCCTGGAAGGAGCTTCCCGAGGGAGAGGTGGACGAGTTCCTCGGGATCATCAATCGACAGGCCGTCTATCTCGGTGACCTTGTCGAGGACGTGCTGGTCATCCCCCGACTCGAGGCCGATCGGCTTCGGTTCAACCCGGAGCTCTTCGATCTGGGCGACTTGATCGAAGACGTGGCCAACATGGTGTTCCCCAACGGTGGGAAGAAGAGCTCGCTGATCTCACTCCCCGACGGTGTCCGGGTCAAGGCCGACCGCCGCCGGGTGCAGCAAGTGATCAGAAACCTGATGGAGAACGCGCGCAAGTACGGCGGTGATCAGATCATGGTCGAGGGCTTCGTCATGGGCGACCAATACCTGATCGTGATATCAGACAACGGGCCGGGTGTCCCCGACGAGGAGACACAGCGGGTCTTCGAGAATTTCGAACAGGTCTCCAAGGGCGACGCCAGGGAGTCCACCGGGATCGGTCTTGGCCTTCCCATCGCACGACGACTGGCCAGGGCGATGGGGGGCGAGGTCTGGTACGAGCGCCGGTTCCCGACGGGAGCCCGCTTCTGCTATTCCCTCCCGTTGCGTCGTCGCACGGTGGTCGGGGAGGGCGAGCTGCTCGAGCCGGTCGACGCCGACTCGCTCGCTGCAGTCGAATTCGACGACGAGACGGTCCTGAGCGGCTGAGCCCGGCTGCCTGATCACATCGTTGTGATTCAGTCGCCACCCGCCGGTACCATCGTCATCGATGCAGGCGGAGTGGTTTCTCGATGACGTACCGGCCGACTCCCCTCTATTCGCCGACCTGAACCCGACCCAGCGCGAGGCCGTGGCGGCGACCGAGGGGCCGGTGCTGGTGGTTGCCGGTGCCGGTTCGGGAAAGACGAGAGTCCTCACCTATCGCATCGCTCATCTGATCCGGGACCTCGGTGTGGCCCCACAGTCGATCCTCGCCATCACCTTCACCAACAAGGCGGCCGACGAGATGAAAGACCGGGTCGGCGCACTGGTCGGAGGTGCGGTTCGATCGATGTGGGTCTCAACCTTCCACTCGGCCTGCGTTCGAATCCTTCGCCGCGAGGTCTCCAGGCTGGGCTACCGGTCGGGATTCTCGATCTACGACGACGCCGATTCCCTGCGATTGCTCAACCTCGTCGTCAAAGACCTGGACCTGGACACGAAGAGATTCCCACCGAAGGCGATGAAGGCCGTCATCTCCAAGGCCAAGAACGAGCTGGTCGATTACGAGTCCTTCGCCGATCAGGGTGACGGCTTCTATCACGAGCAGGTGGCCGACATCTATCGGCTCTATCAGCAGCGGATGCTCCAGGCGTCGGCGATGGACTTCGACGACCTGCTGATGGTCACGGTCGAGCTGTTCGGGGCGTTTCCCGAAGTGCAGTCTCATTATCAGGAGCGATTCAGGTACGTACTGGTCGACGAGTATCAGGACACCAAT
>JBAULI010000277.1:0-2280 GCA_049578105.1 Acidimicrobiia bacterium
CTCGACTGGGTGGAGGAGTTCGCCTACCCACTCTCGTTTGTGCTCAGCGAGCTTGGCCTCTTCGTGCCCATGCTGGCCTACTTCTTCATCGGAGAGCTGGTCGGGAACTCGGATACGGTGGGTGGGGACTACTTCACCTTCGCGGCGATCGGCATAGGTGTGACCGTCATCCTGCAAGCAGCCCTTTCTGGCTTTGGAATGGCGTTGCAGAGATCACAGAATCGGGGTCAGTTCGAACTGATCCTCGCCGAACCGGTTCCGTGGCTGTTCCTTCCAGTCGCGTTGAACACATATCGGACTCTCCTCGGCGCGATCAACGGTGTCCTCGTCCTGGTTATCGCCGCCCTGCTGGGTGGCCATTTCCTCCTCAGCGGTGTTCCCGAGTTTGCCGTGCTGGTCATCTTGGGGATCGGAGCCAGCACGGCGGTTGGAATCCTTGCCGCCAGCTTGATGGTCGTGGCCAAGAGATCACAACCTGTACTCACCCTCTACGGCCTCGCGTCGTCGTTGCTTGGTGGGGCCTTGTTCTCGGTCGATCAGCTACCTGGATGGTTGAAGGCATTCAGCTATGCCATACCGCACACCTACGTGATCAGTGCCGCCCGCACGGTCCTGATGGAGGATCCCGGGACATTCACCATCGATTACGGGACCGCAGTCGTGGTCTTGGCAGTTTTCAACGTCCTGGTTCTGAGCGTCGGTATGTGGCTGTTCGCCCGCTCACTCCAATTCGCCAGACGTGAGGGAATTCTCGGCGGTTACTGATCCCAAGCAATCAGGCGAAGAGCACCCGCAACAGACCGCGCCAGGCAAGCCCGCTGGTCGGCCTCAACTGGAGGGCCCGGATGAAGCTCGCGCGCGCTTCTGGATAGTGGCTGCCCCGGCGATATTGGTAGCCGAGCCTCACGTAGAAGAAGCTGTGCGCCACCCGATCGGCTCGTATCAGGTCGCCGTGACGATCCATGAGACTCAGACGACCGGCTATCCGTGACTCGATGTTGATCGCGCTCTCCTCGGCACTTGGATCCATGTGTCGTGTCAAGTCTCTCCTGATTTCGACCCACGATGGGAAGTGGGCGAGCCGGATCAGGTAGTCGAGATCCTGGGTCGCCCACATCGTCTCGTCGAATGGCGATTCCAAGTGGACCGCTCGCCGAACCGACACCCCCGAAATATGGGGAGGTTGTGTGCGCAGGACCCGGCGCATCGGGTCGTGGAGTAGGTGGGTCCCTTTGTCGCGCCTCGACGGGTGATATGAAGAGCCGTTGAATATCACCTCGGCCTCGGGGAACCGCCGGGCTGCCTCGAGAACCGACTCGACCTTCTTGGGGAGCCATATGTCGTCGTCGTCGAGGAATCCGAGCCATTCGGAGGTAGCCGCCTCGGCGCCGAGGTTGCGGGCCGCGGCGGGGCCCATTGCCGTATCGTGGCGGACGATCGACGTTCCCGCCGGCAGGTCCGCCGCCTGAACGGCCGGGTCTGAGCCATCATCCACCACGATCACTTTCACCGGCACTGTCTGAGCTCGAACGCTCTCCAGGGCGGTCATGAGCAGTTGCGGTCGGTTGTGAGTGGGGATGATTGCAGTGAGACCCGACTCCGTCATCGTGGCACCGGATCGCATGGTCTTGACCGTTGCTTCGGCCGACCGAGCAGTGTCGGTGTGACATGACAGGCCACTATGGGGATGGCTCCCTCATCGGGGCTCGGGGCTCGGGGCTCCGGGCTCGGGGCTCGTGATGGCTCGGTGTGCCAGGCCCTCGGATCGAAGATGACGCCGTGGAAACAGGGGCAATCGCCCAGACCGACTCGTGGTCCTTCTCCCGAGGCCAGCGCGTCCCGGCGTCTCTTGTTCCCCATGGACAGACGAAGCTACTCCGGATCTCGAGAGCATCAAACAGATGCGTCGGTGTCCTGCGAGAGCATCGTTGTCAACCCAACGATTACGATGGTTCCAAGCGCTGCCACCGCCACGGTGGCCAACGCTGGTGCGGTCCATAGACCGATGACACGCGTTGAGACCAACACGATCGCGGTCTGGAGTGCCAGTGCGAGCCACATCTTTCGCTCCAGGAAGTGGTTCACTCCCGATTCGATGAGCGGGAGCAGTGCGAGGGCGCCGATCGCGGCCCATCCCCCGATGACGGAAGCCCCACGTTCTTCGCCACCGGTGGCCACCACCCATACCATCACCCCGGCCAGGGCAAAGGCGCCGGCCGTGGACAGGCGAGCTTCGATGGGTTTCAGGGTCCCCAAAGCGAGAGGCACCGACACTCCGAG
>JBAULI010000278.1:0-9563 GCA_049578105.1 Acidimicrobiia bacterium
CCTTGTCCATCGGATTCAGGGTCTCTATGTGCTCGGCCGGCATCAGAGACAAGCTTGCCACGGCATGATGGACGAGGTCGGACGGATCCTCGGCTGCAATGACCTGCAGGCGCCCGAAGTCGGATTCGACTTCCTCGGCCAGGCAACGGAGGGCGAGAGCCCTCAGCCACACGTCGAAGTCGGCCGCAAGCAAGAGCAGTGCCTCTCGCTCGCCTATCTCCGACGATCTGCCATCAGGGTCGAGAAGGGGAAGCAGGACATCCAGGGCTCGACGATCGCCGATCGTCTCCAGTGCCTCGATCGCCTGAGCCTTGGTCTCGATGCGGGTGGAGCGGACTCCCCTCTCGACCAAGGGCATGATGTCGGCCGTGTCTCTGGTGGTCATGGCGAGGAGAACCCAGTCGACCAGTCGAGCCGAGCGTCGGTCCAAGACCTGGCCGAGGAATCCACGCGTCGGGGAGGTCGGACTGTCCGGGAGCGCCCGACGCATCGAGTCCAGCCAGGATGCCCGCCTCGCCTCGGCCCCAGCCCATTCGGTGAATTCGCTGACCAACTCGTTGACCGGTGTCAGCGCACGCAGCGCAGCATCGGTGGCGTTGACCGACCCTGTCCGCAGCACCTCCAGCAAACTCTGCCTGCCGGCCGGATTGAGTGAAAGACACCTCGCCGTTGTCTCCCTGACCCTCATCGAGCGATCGTCGAGATGTGGAACGAGCCGGTCGGGGTCGACCGATGACACGGCCGACGCCCTGACGGCGGCATCCCGGACACCAGGATCGGGATGCTCGAGAAACCCGACCGGGTCCAGGTCGAGACCCGGTCCCCCCCGCCCGATCTCATCGAGCATCGCCGCCACCACATGCGGATCACCGTCGGACAGGAGCCTCCTCGCCGTCTCGGCGCCGCTGGGACCGCCGACCACCAGTGCGGCCGCCGCCCGAACCCGAGGGTCCGGGTCCGTCAACAACGCCTCGGCTGCCGATCTCTCTTCCTCCGGTCTGCCGTTGAGGAATCGGATCGCCTGGAGCCGCACCTCGGGTGCCTCGTCGGCCAATGCGACGGCCACATGGCGATCGACCCTGTCCGGATCCAGGACACATATGGAGTCGAATGCGGCCGACCTGACCAGGGGGCTCTCGTCCTCGAGGAGTGCCTCCAGGCCGCTCACCCCCTCGCTCATAGGCGTCTGGGCGAGTGCGGTGGCGGCAAATGCCCTCGCCTCGGGCCGCTCGTCGGCGAGATAGGACGTGAGGAGCTGGGCCGCATCGCGGTCGACGGGGAGGGACAGCCCTCGTTGCGGCACTGAGAACACACCGACCAGACCCCGACGGACTGCCTCCACGACGGCCAGCCGGTAGGCCGGGCGCATCGAGGCGACGACGACGACTCCGACCACTGCTATCAGGAGACCGATGCCGAATCGCGCCGACCTGTCCAGCCCCTCCCCGGCGATCAGGATCACACCTGCACTCATGGTGCCCACCTGTGCCGGGATCGCGCTCATGAAGGCCATCACCTGACCCCTGCGACGCCCGGTGAGCACATTGAAGACGGCCGGGAAGGCGGTTCCCCACACGGCGTTCACGCCGACCCATTGGAGCCCTCGCACCAACGCGGCGGTGAGAAGGCCGAAAGAGGCCAGCCAAAGCGCGAAGCCGCCGGCGTAGATCAGCGGGACGATCATCAATGACAGGACGATCCCGAGTCGAGAGAACAATCGGTTGGTCACGAAGAGAGAGACGACGAAAGTGAGGGCGGTGGCGGCTGAGGCAAACAGCCCGAGAAATCCTGCGACCTCCGCCTCACTGGGATATGCGGCGGCCACTGCCTCGCTGAACGGGAAGACGACCAGGAAGAACAAGGCTGTGAGGGCAAAGGCGGCGAGTGCGGCCAGGCGAAGAAGACGGCTCGACCGGACCGCGGTGACCGCTGCCGACATCTCGGACCGGATCGACACCGGCTGATCCGGGCCTTCTTCGTGGAAGCGGGGACGGAGCCTGAGCAGGACCACCGCGCTCGTGCCGAGCAACGAGGCCTGGGCGAGGAGAAGAGTCGGAGCCCCGAGCACCGAGGCGAGTGGCCCCGTGATCAGATTCCCGATCACGCCGCCGGCCACTCCGGCAGTGGCGAATACGGGGAACAGCCGCTTTGCCTGCCTGGTGTCACACGCCGACTCGGCGGCGTTCCACATCATGGTGAACGTCACCATGATGAGCATCTGGGTCGACACCCAGATCACCGGGTAGACGACACGGTTGTCGAGGAAGACGCCACCCCACTCGAGCACCACCCACACGGACGCGGCGCCTGCGGTGAGGGGGAGCCAGCGGGCCGAGCCCCGGTATCCGAGCCCGGCGGCGTAGACCAGGGTCATCAGCATCACCGCCGCCCCGGACAGGAGGATCATCAGCGGCAACTCCTCCACACCGAATCGCAGGAAGAACAAGGCGTCGGCCGAGTTGGCTCCTAGACCATGACTCGCCTGGGTAACTGCGAACAAGGCGGCCATCCAACCGACCAATGACACCTCGCCACCTCTCACGCCGAGCGCGGCGAGCAGCCTTGGCGGGCTGCTCGGATCGGAGGTGCGGGTGCTCATCAGCAACCAGGTCTACCAGCCAATACCTCCATCCTGCCTTCACAAGATCTCCGCATTCGCGTTCGACCATGAGTCATGTCTCGAAACTCGAAAGGAGTCGATCGATATGAGACGGAACGTAATTGGCGTCATCCTGGCAACCATCCTGGTGCTTGGCGCCCTGGGCGCCGCCGGCTTTGGTGTCTACCAACTCGGATACCAGCAAGGCCTGGTCGAGACCGGCGCCAAGGTGGTGGTCGATGGACCTGGCTATTACCCCGGTTTGTGGGGGTTCGGCGTCTTTGGGCTCTTCTTCAGGGTGATCTTCCTCTTCCTCATCTTCGGCCTGATCGCTCGTCTCTTCCTGGGGCGACGGCGCTGGGGTTGGGGACCGGGCCCATACCGAGGCTATGGAGACCACGCCTCGCCCATGGAGCATCACCTCGATGAGTGGCACCGAAGGGTGCACGACCCTGACCGAGACGGGGCTGTGGGCCCCGATCGCGACGGTTGAGTGGGTGAGGACGACAATGGTCGGAATGCCTCAGGTTCTGATCGTCGAAGACGAGATCAAGATTGCCCGCCTGGTCAGGGACTACCTGGCCGAGGCGGGCTTTGAGGTCTCGACGGCCCACAACGGCCCCGCTGCGATCGCCGCCTTTCGCTCCCAGCGACCGGATCTCATCGTGCTCGACCTCGGTCTCCCCGGCATGGATGGTCACGACGTGACCCGTGCCATCAGGGGCCAGTCCACCGTGCCGATCATCATGCTCACCGCACGAAGCGAGGAAACGGACCGCATCGTCGGATTGGAACTGGGAGCCGACGACTACGTGGTCAAGCCGTTCAGCCCCCGAGAGCTGGTGGCGAGAGTCAAAGCCGTCCTGCGAAGAGCCACCGGTGTCGTGGCCACCGAGATGATTCGAGTCGGCGACGTGGTGATCGATGTTCCCAAGAGGGTGGTGTCTCGGGCCGGGGAGGAGATCCCGGAGCTCACGGCGACCGAGTTCGAGCTGCTCCGCACCATGGCTTCGCAGCCGGGTCGGGTCTTCACCCGCGGGCAACTCCTCGACGTGCTGCGTGGCGCCACATTCGAGTCATACGAGCGAGCGATAGACGCACACGTCAAGAATCTGCGCAAGAAGCTGGAGCCGGAGCCGACTCGACCGACACACATCGTGACGGTGTACGGCGTTGGGTACAGGTATGCCGATGCCTGACCCAGGCCGTCATGGGCCGCCGTGGGCCGGGGGCAGACCCGGCCATTCGGGTTGGGGGCCCGGGCGGCACATGTTCCGCAGGATGATCGGGCTCTTCGTGTTCGTGGTCCTCGTCGCCGGCCTGTTCGGTGCCGTGCTCGCCACCGGGATTTCCTCCTCCGGCGCGAACCGGTGGCTGATAGTTGGACTCACCCTCGTGGCCATGATCACTCTGGGCACGGTGGGGCGACGCTTGTTCCGCAGGTCGTGGGGCCCGGTCGGCGAGCTGATCGACGCCACGAGACGGCTCGGCGAAGGTGAGACCGATGTCCGCCTCCAGACCCGGGGACGGGGCCCGTTGACGCCGGTGAATGCATCGTTCAACCGTATGGCCGAGAGGCTCGCAGAGGAGGACGAGCGGAGACGAAGACTTCTTGGAGACCTGGGGCACGAGCTCCGTACTCCCCTCACTGTCATCAAGGGTGAGATAGAGGCGGTCATCGACGGGCTTCATCCCCCGGAGAGCCTCGGCAACGTGATCGACGAGGTCGACCTCATGGAGCGGCTGTTGGAAGACCTCCGAGACATGGCACTGGCCGAGGCGGGGAGACTCCAGCTCCACATCGCAGCCACCGACCTCGAGGCCCTGGTCAGAGAGGTCGTCTCATCGTTCACTGCCACGATGGAAGCCCGCTCGGTCACAGTCGAGATCGTCATCGGGAGCGACATCGGAGAGATCGAGGTCGACGCTCATCGACTGCACCAGGTGTTGTCCAACGTGGTCTCGAACTCCATCCGGGCCATGAGCGACGGCGGACGACTGAGGATCTCGGCGGAACGCGGAGATGAGAGGGTCACACTCGAGATCGCCGACACCGGTCCGGGGATCAGCCGGGATCGAATCGACCACGTGTTCGAGCGCTTCGTCAAAGGCGACGATTCGTCCGGGAGCGGGCTTGGCCTGTCCATAGCCCGCGATCTGGTCGAGGCTCATGGTGGCGAGATAGTCGCGTCCAGCCCCCCAGGGGCGGGTGCCATCATCACCATCATCCTGCCGATCTCGGCCGAAGCTCACCCCTCCGTGTCGGGCGGGGTCTCCGGGCCGGGGGAAGCACCGAGCGGAGCCGTCTGAGTGACGTCCGGTTCCGCCCCACCTGTGTCGAGACGGAAGGGCGGGTACTCGTCACGCATCAGCGCGGCGTATGCGACCACCCGAAAGACCCATCGGTTGAGACCGATCACGAGGTCGAACAGACCTTGGGGGTAACGCCCGGTGAACAGAAGGGCCAGGGCCGCAACGAACACCAGGATGCCGATCAACCCACCACCGGTCCGAACCGCGGCGTTGCCGCTCTCCCCGACATTTGTCGCCCACCAGACAAGACCGCTGGTGAAGAAGCCCACGATGACGTAGTGCGGGATCGCCAGCAGCCACCACTTGACCAGTACCAGGCCCCGGGAGAGCTCGGCCGGGTACTGGACGTCGAACTCCGCCGGATAGTCGGCCGGCGCCAAGGTGAAGGGCGGATACCGATCGGTGCCCAGGGCGCTGTACGAGTAGTAACCCACCCGCCAGCTCCAACGGAGAACGCCGACGTTGAAGTCGAAGATGCCCCGGGGGTAACGACCGGTGAACAAGATGGCAAAGCCGGCAACGACCGTCAGCAGCATGAAGGCGATCCAGAGGAATGCCAGGACGAAGTAGTGAGGTATCGCCAAGAGCCATTTGAAGATCCACTGCCAGCGACTCAGGTTCGAGTCCAGCGCTGCCTCGAGGCGAACGGGATAGTGGCCATAACCGCCCTGGATCTCCGTGGGCGCCACCGTTGCCGGCACCGACCCACTGCCACGGATGGCGAAGACCAGCATCACCGCTGCGATCACCCCGAAGACGGCACCGACGATCAACAGCCCGATTGCGATCGGAATCAGGATGCCGACGCTGGCGGCTGCGGAGACCGCAGCGTTGACACCGGTCGATCCGTCGGCGTTCATGATGACGACAGCCCAGCGCCCCGATTCCAGATCCCAGGTCAAGGATTGGGCGTCGGCCGACTGGGAGGAGGCGACCCAGAACGTCTGCTCTTCTGGCGGGGAAGGGGGGGCCTCTCCCTGAGTCGTCTCGTAGCTGACATCTGAGCCACGCAAACCGAAGTGCGTCACCCGGGCGACACCCACGCCGTCGAGATAATCGCTCACCTGATCATCGGGACCGATCCCGATGAAGAGGGGGCCATCCGACGACGGTTGGACGTTGAAGCGGACCGTGGCGATCTGCCCGGACGGGAACCAGTCGCCGGGACGGGAGCCGAGATCGATCTGGGAGGTGGTCAATGCGTCGGTGCCCGTGGAGAGCTCTGTGGTGGGACTGGTGAAGTACCCATCGGCACTTCGCTGTGTCCCATATGCCCACATCAGGCCGGCGCCGGCCGCAAGCAGCCCGACGGCCAACAACCCCAGCATCGCCCCGAATATGGCCAGTACGACCTTGCCAGCACTCATCACAGCCTCCGTTCAGCGAATCCTCGAGATCGCCCGACCGTACGGGATCGGCAGCCAGGTGAATAGGGCCAAAAGTACGGTTTGTTCCGATTGGGCGCTCGCGGCGGGGCTCAGTCTCCGTCGGTGAGATCCCGTCGGGCGAGGCTCGAGCCGTCCGCCAGAGCCGACATCTTGGCCCGGGCCACGGTCCGGCTCAGCGGGACCATCCCACAGTTGGTGCAAGGGTGAACCTGCATCGCCGGGACATGCTTCAGCACAGCTCGGATCGTCTCCGCCACTTCCTCTGCCGTCTCGACCCGGTCGGTCGCCACATCGATGACCCCGGCCATGACGTCCTTGTCGCCAAGGAGCGAGAGCAACTCGAGAGGGACATGAGAGCCGGCGACCTCGAGGGAGACCTGATCGATAGACGACGAGGCCAGGATCGGGAATGTCTGCTCGTATTGGCGCCATTCGTCACCGAGCCCCTGTTTCCAATCGATGTTCGCCTTGACCCCGTATCCGTAACAGATGTGAACGGCGGTGGTTGCGTCGAGCCCCTCGACCGCCTTCTCCAGAGCCTCGATCCCCCAGCCGCCGACCTCGTCCATGAACACGTTGAATGCGGGCTCGTCGAATTGGATCACGTCGACCCCCGCTTTCTCCAGATCCCGCGCCTCCTCGTTGAGGATCCCGGCAAAGACCATGGCGAGCTCCTCGCGGCTCCCATAGTGATCGTCCTCGAGTGTGTCGACCATGGTCATTGGCCCGGGCAACTGCCATTTGATCGGCTGATCGGTGAGCGAGCGCAGATATCGGGCATCATCCAGGTAGACGGGCTCGGTCCTCGCCACCGGTCCCACCACCCGTGGCACCGACGCGTCATATCTGCGACGAATCTGGACGGTGGCCCGGTTGACCGCATCCACGCCCTCCAGACCCTCGATGAAGGTGGTGACGAAGTGCTGTCGGGTCTGCTCGCCGTCGCAGACGATGTCGAGGCCGGCCATCAACTGGTCATCCACGGCGAGACGGACGGCATCGCGCTTTGCCTCCTCCAATGCGGCACCCTCCTGAACCCAGCCGGCCCAGAGTTGATCGGCGGTCGACAACCAGAGCGGCTTGGGGAGACTGCCGGCGATGGTGGTGGTGAGGAGTCGGGTCATATGGCTGCCGAGGCTAGTTCTGCACCACCTCCGGCGAGTGACACGGGCCGACCCTTGAACATGGCGTGCGGATGATTGCTTAAATTGTCGTCCGGCCCTAGCAAACTCGTGGGGCTTGTCCGACGATTCTCCAAAGGAGGCGAGGACGAATACGAGCACCGTCGACTTGGAGCCCAGACCGGGCAGCCCGGAGGAAGCGGCAGTCTTCGACTCGTTGCAGGCGCGGTTCCCGGACATGTACCGACGGGTGTTCTCCGACCCCAAGGAGCCGCGCACCGTGGTCGTCATCCCCTCGATGAGCCTCGACCAACGCGAACTGGTCAAGATCCCGGGCGCTATCCACTACGAGGAGCGCATGCTCTGTCTCCTCATGCTCCTTCGACTGCCCCGCACCCAGCTGATCTACGTGACCTCGACGCCATTGGATGCTGCCGTCATCGACTACTACCTCCATCTTCTTCCCGGGATCCCCGGGATGCATGCCAGGAAGCGCTTGCATCTGGTCTCATGTGAGGACCCATCGTTGACTCCGCTATCGCAGAAGATCCTGGATCGGCCATCCAAGCTCGAGGAGCTGCGTCGTTCGATCCAACACCCGGAGTCGGCCCACATGACATGCTTCAACTCGTCTCATTTGGAGAGGACGCTCGCCGTGCAGCTCGCAATACCGATGTATGCCTGTGATCCGGCCTTGTCCCACCTCGGAAACAAGTCGGAGAGCCGTCGTCTGTTTCGCCAAGTGGGCATGGACATACCTCGGGGACACGAAGACTTGAGGGATCGGGCTGATCTCACCGAAGCAGTCCTGGCTCTCAGCAAGGCGACTCCCCCGCCTACGCGAGCGGTCATCAAGCTCAACGATGGCTTCTCCGGGGAAGGCAACGCCGTGATCGACCTCGACGGATTGGCCGATGTCGACTTCCCGGAGAAGGAGATACACAGGCGAATCACCAACGAACTCGGGTTCGTGGCACAAGACGAGTCGTGGGAGCCATACGAGGTCAAACTCGAAACGATGGGCGGGATCATCGAGGAGATGATCGACGTTCGTGGCGCCAGGTCCCCATCTGTGCAGATGCGAATCGACCCGCTCGGCGAGGTGCAAACGGTCTCCACACATGACCAGATCCTGGCTGGGCCCAACGGCCAGGTCTATGAGGGGTGCACGTTTCCCGCCCGAGCGGGCTATCGCTCCGATCTCCATGACGCGGGTCGTCGTGTCGGCTCGGTCTTGCGAGACACCGGTGTGCTGGGTCGATTCGGCATCGACTTCATATCCGTGCCGGAAGGAGACGGCTGGTGCAATTATGCGATCGAGATAAATCTGAGAAAGGGTGGGACCACCCTCCCCTATCTCATGCTCGAGTTCCTGACCGATGGCTCATACGACTGGGAGGAAGGAGTGTTTCGCACTCCAACGGGGGATACCCGGAGCTACTACGCCACCGACAACCTGGTCGATCCTCGGTACAAGGGTCTGAGGCCTGACGAGCTGATCGACATCGCCGTCTACGAGGGCCTTCACTATCACGCCACCGCGCAGACCGGTGTCGTCTTCCATCTGCTTGGCGCGGTGACCGACCACGGGAAGATCGGGATGCTCTCCATCGCGCCCACGCGGAAAGAGGCAAAGGCCCAGTACCGAGAGGCTGTGACGACACTCGACCGAGCCACCCGAGTCGTCTCGACATGACCAGGCGCACCTTCGCCTGAGCTTTCCACCCCGCTAACCCGTCATACCCTGTTCGCTGTGTCGCGACGACCGCCCCTGGCATTCATCTTCACCGTCACCCTGACCGGGATCCTCACCAACACGCTGATCACACCCGCCCTGCCCGACATCCTCGACGAGTTCGGCGTGCCATCCGACCGGGCCGGTCTCCTGGTCGCCGCCGGCTCG
The DNA here is from genome assembly GCA_049578105.1 of Acidimicrobiia bacterium. Taxonomy (GTDB): domain Bacteria; phylum Actinomycetota; class Acidimicrobiia; order Spongiisociales; family ZC4RG35; genus JARDZU01. The sequence continues at coordinate 9,325 of JBAULI010000278.1, forward strand.
GTGGCCGGGATCTTCCTGGCGCCCGTGGCCGGTCTTCTCGCCGATCGTTATGGACGACGGCTGGTGCTCACAACCTGTCTGGTGGTGTTTGGCCTGGCGGGTGGCTTTGCAGCCCTTGCCCCCACCTTCAACCTGCTCCTCCTGGCCCGCCTCATCCAGGGGGTCGGCTCGTCTGGTCTGGTCAACCTGGCGGTTGTCTTGATCGGTGACCACTGGAGCGGCCTGGAGCGAACCCGCCT
>JBAULI010000279.1:0-5662 GCA_049578105.1 Acidimicrobiia bacterium
TCAGAGCTGAGAAGCGCCGAGCTGGAGGCAGCGAGATCCGGCGACGACATGGAGCGACTCCGGTTGCGGACCTTGAAGACAGAGGCCGAGACGCTGTTGCATCCACGGGGGCTTGGTGACTTCCGGGTGCTGGTGGCCAGAAAATGAGGGAACCGGGTGAGCGGCCAAGACGTCAGAGTCTTGGACGATGAAAACGGCGATTCAGCTCGTTGTGTTGGGTTTGGCTCTGGCGGCATGTGGCGCGAGCACCGGATCGACCGATTCATCGAACACTACGACACCCGAAACCACGATGACTCGACCGACCGTGTCGTCCATCCCTGCACAACGAGGTCCCGAATCGGAGGAGCCGGTGACCGGTGAAGTGCCCGAGCCGTTTCTCGACGCCGTTCTCGCCGACGCTGCCTCCCGGTCCGGTGTTTCGGTGGCTGACTTAGAAGTGATCACTGCCGAGCAGGTCACATGGAACGACGGCTCGCTGGGTTGCCCCGAACCGGGCGTCTCCTATACACAGGCGTTGGTCGATGGGTTCAGGGTCGAGGTGAGGGCTGACACAACTCCGTACGACTACCGCCTCGACGAGACCGGTTGGTTCAAAGTGTGCCAGCCATCGATGCCCACCCGCACCCCGCCGACGACGACCGGATGATGACATGGGGCCCCGATCGGGGCCCCATGTCAATCGTCAGCCGCTCGTTCCGCTACTTGGCGTAGAAGTAGAGGGCTTCCGTCTTGTCCGTAGCGCCTCCATGTGCGCCAGGCCCCCGATCCCCGTTGGTCAACAGCAGGATGCCGAGATTGGAATCAGACCCCGGTCCGAAGTCGTAGATGTCCATCGTCCCCGATTCCTTGGCCCCGAGATCGCCACTGGGCAAACCGAAGTAGCGCTCGCCGTATGGGCTGATCGTGAAGGGGTCGACCTCATCTCCGGGACCACCGAAATAGAAGTCGAAGGCGAACGCCTCGACATCGACCGGTTGGTACAGGTTCGCCTGGTTCAGTCCTATCTGATCACCGCAGATATAGAGCACGTAGTTGCCGGTGACCGTGGCATGCTCGGTGAAGAAGTAGGCGCTCGAGGCTCCCAAGGTGTTTGGATAGTCCATCCACTCTGAGACCCAGGTGAGCGTCCGACCGTCACTCGCTGAGCCAAGCCCGGCAACGTCGGCGTTGTATATCGCATAGTCGGGGATCCCATCCCGGTCGATATCCAGGTCCAACCACATCGTTGCCGGGAAGTCGGCATGGGCGTGTCGCTCCCAACTGTCGACCGCGAATGCCCACACGAACGACGCATCCGCACCGCAGTAGCCCGCCGACACCAGGAAGGTGTTGACACCGATACCCCTGATGTCAGGCGTGGGTGACTGTGCCCCTGCCGCTCCCTCGGGCAGGTTCTCGTCCACCGCGACCAATGCGTACGCATCCAACTGAGCGTCGCCAACGCCACGATTCTTGAGCTGCACGGTTGCCCCACCGTCGGGGAACTTGTGGGTGCTCGGTCGGACGTCGGCAGCCTTCCTCGGAAGGACTTGCCAGGGGATGCTGATAGGTCGCTCGTCCCCGGCGTGGAGTGTCAGGTACCCGTCGTACTCGTTGAGGGTGAGAGCAGCACCATTGGCACCGTCTTCACCGGAGTTCATGTAGTTCCCACGCAGCTTGGAGCCGTCGATGGTGAGAGTCACGATGAACTTGGTGATCTTCCCTTTGCCGGGGTTGAGAACCACCTTGGACGGCGCAGAGATCTTCACTGCTCCGTTGGCCTCGTCGTCGGCAAAACGGAACGACGTGTCGATGTGATAGGTGATCCGCTCGTTCGAGTAGTTCTTGAGCTCGACTGTCTGGGTCAGCTTGGTTCGCCCGGTCACATCGACGTGACCGAAGCTCAACGCTGCCCCGTCGTTGCCCTTGACCCACGCCACCGCGGGTGCGCCAAACGCCTGATCTACCCGCACCTCACCGGCTCCGATCCGGGTGATCGGCGCATCGGGCACGAACGGGCTGACATCTATGTCGGTGTCGGCGTTGTTCATGAGGAGCGCCTTGAGCTCCAACGGTGAGAGTCGGACCTTCTTCTTGGTTTTGTCCTGCTTCTTCTTCCAGTCGTTTCCGTCCTTTGTCTTGTTCTTGAGGGTCGTCCCCTGACCATCGATCAGAAGGGCCGCCGAGCCAGTGACCATCGGTGTGGCTCCGGAGGTTCCCCCAAACGCTCCGACGTCGGTGCCGGTGCCGGCGATGGCAGAGACCGAGGCGCCCGGGGCGCCGATCTCCGGCTTGATCCTGAAGTCCTCGAATTGGGGGCCTCTGGCCGACGACCCGACCATCTGGCCGACGGCCGGGAGACCGTTCGGATCGATGCGCATGGTCACACCGGGGCTGGCCCCGATGATCGCGTCGGCGATGTCCTGTCCGATCATGTATCCGGGAATGGTGATTGGCCCGTCGCCTCCGTCGCCCCCGGCGAATGGCGCTCCTGGAGCCACCAGCCCGATGATCCCGGCCAGTGCGCCGGCGTCACCGACGTTCTTGATCTTGAGTGTGAAGTTGCAGGCCCCGCGATCGACGAGGACGATCAAACCGGCCAGAGATCCCGGAGCGAAAGGCGCGCATCCGTCGAGATTCCCACCTGCGCCGTCGGCATATTGGACGGGAGCTTCGATGATCGAAGTGGGTGCGACCGACCAAGGCTGGAAGGCCACGTCCTCGATTATCCCGGCGATTCCGGCCGGCTGGAGGACGTCCAACACGGGAATCGTCGCCGAGGGCACCTGGGTCTGGGCGACCGAAAGCGCAGTTGCCGCTGCCGCCGGCGTTCCTGTGATGAATGGCTTGTCCCCGGCGTTGCCTGCCGCGGCGACGGTCAACACGCCCAGCTTGCTTGCTCCGTCAACAGCCTGGGAAAGGTCGTCATCGAACGGTTGTCCGTAGTCGGAGCCGAGCGACATATTGATCAGGTCGACGGCATCCTTGGTCTTGCCATCTCCGTTGGGGTCGACGGCGAACTCCATGCCCTGGATCAGGGCGATTCCCGAACAGGCCGTGCTCACTGCGGAGCAGACCTTCACCGCATACAGGTCGACGCCCGGGGCGACACCCAACGACCCGCCAATGATGTCAGACACATGTGTCCCGTGGCCCTCGAAGTCGATGGGGTCGGGGTCGGGGGCGAGGGGCGGTCCGCCAGGAGTCCCGTCCCAGCTCTCACCGACGAAGTCATATCCTCCGACGACCTTGGCCGTCGGGAATAGGCCGTCCGTCGTGGTGTTGCGTGGGTCGCTCCCATCGGTTCCGTACGCAGCCTCGTAGGCGGCGGCGGTGCCCGGACCACCCAGGGCGGCATGTGTGTAGTCGACACCGGAGTCGAGAACAGCCACTCGGACACCGGTTCCGTCGACGCCGAGGTCCTGAACGGCGCTGGCGCCGATATAGGGCACTGTTTCGCTCAATTGAGTCTCGGGATCCACCGCCAGGTGATACAGGCCGGCCGGTCGGATGCTCTCGACGGCGGGATCAGCCGCCAGTGCCACCAGGGTCTCGCTGTCCGCATTGACGAACACGGCATTCATGACTCGTTGAGTCTGCCCGAGCCTCCTGGCTCCCTCGCGTTCCGCCTTGCTGAGAAACGAATCTTGCTTTTTCTCGAGACTGTCGACGTGCGCCTTCTGAGACGCGTCGCTCGTCTTGCCAGACTCCGCCAGCGAGTCGTCGCTCATCACGATGATGACATCGGTGGAGCCATCGACCGCAAGCAGACTTGGATCGAGTTTGGACACGGCGGTGGTCTTGGTGCTGGCGATCGGCTTGGACAGTTTGAGGCCAGTCACCGAGTCGGGTAGATCCAAACGAAGGTCGGACTTGGGCTGATCCGCCGGAGCCGGGTCTTCCTGCGCACCCACTGGAATCGCCGATGCGAACAGCGTGGCGAGAACGGCCAGGACGACGAGAAGCTTTCTCCTCACGAGGGTTCCTCCTTGACTTGTCTATTACCCCAGAACGGACAGCCTTGGAGGCCGGTCCTCCACACGGCGGGGGACGATACACCACTCTCCGTGTGCGTGTCGTCCGACGTTGGTGGATGGTTGAGCACGGGCCGGATATCGCGTCGTCGTCAGTAGAATTCGTCTCATGAACAACGTGAAAACGGTGGGTCTGCTCGCCTTCATGAGCGTCTTGCTGTGGCTGGTCGTCTACTCGTTCGGCGGCGGGTACTGGCTCGGCTTGGCCTTCGCCGTTGGCTTCAACGTCCTCGCCTATTTCTTCTCGGACAAGCTGGCCCTGTCCGCCAGCCGGGCACGGCCGGTCACCGAGGCCGAGCTGCCGCAGGTGTATGCGATCGTCCGCCGGCTGGCGCTCCAGACCAACATGCCGATGCCGTCGATCTACGTCATCGACTCCCCGCAGCCCAACGCCTTCGCCACCGGCCGCTCGCCCAGGAAGGCGGCGGTTGCTGTGACCGCCGGGATCCTCCAGCTCCTCAACAACGACGAGCTCGAGGGTGTCCTTGCCCACGAGCTAGCCCATGTGCGCAACCGCGACATCCTGATCAGTTCGATCGCGGCCATGATCGCTGCCGCCCTGACCATGTTGGCCCGGATGGCGTTCTGGTTCGGAGGCGGTGGGAACAACCGGGACAACCCACTGGGAGCCATCGGAGCCCTGCTCTCCCTCATCGTCGCCCCGATCGCCGCCATGCTGATCCGTCTCGCCATCTCCAGGACACGTGAGTTCCAGGCGGACGAGACCGGCGCGGAGACCACGGGCCGGCCGATGATGCTGGCCAGCGCCCTGGAGAAGATCTCCAATGGCACCGCACGGATACCGATGAAGGTGAACCCGGCGACGGCTCAGCTCTTCATCGACAACCCGATGAAGGCTCTCCGTGGCGGTGGCGGGATGATGCGGTTGCTGAGCACCCATCCACCGACCGACGAGCGAATCGATCGGCTCACCAAGATGGCCCAGGGGATCCGGTAAGAGGCCCTTTCGAGCATTGGTAGAAGCGGGGGGTCGGATCTATCATCGACGATCCCGGATTGCGCGTCAGTCGGCGTGTGGTCCCGGCATGCCGGGATGCCCGAGCGGCCAAAGGGAGCAGACTGTAAATCTGCCGGCTTACGCCTTCGGAGGTTCAAATCCTTCTCCCGGCACGGGTGCCCAGGCGCCCCTGACAAGAGAATCCGCCCCCTTAGCTCAGTCGGTAGAGCGCTTCCATGGTAAGGAAGAGGTCTTCGGTTCAAATCCGGAAGGGGGCTCTGCCTGCAGGCGCGTGCCGGCAGGTTGCAGAATCGGTGTGCCGGTGCTGCTGCCTACCCCTTCGGGGGTAGGTGCCACAAGAAGAGAGCGTCCACAGGCGGGAGGATCGGCGAATGCCGCAAAGGGCAGGAACCTGATTCTCCAACCTCGAGCGAAGCTCGAGGCGGCGTAGCTCAGTAGGTGAGAGCGCTCGACTCATAATCGAGAGGTCGGCAGTTCGAGTCTGCCCGCCGCTACAACTCGACCGTGGCGTAGGCTGCGGTGATTTTGGACGAGAAAGGAAGAGGAGCCGGAGTATGGCTAAGGCGAAGTTTGAGCGTACGAAGCCTCATGTGAATGTGGGGACGATGGGTCATATTGATCATGGGAAGACGACGTTGACGGCTGCGATTACGCGGGTGTTGGCTGA
>JBAULI010000280.1:0-20935 GCA_049578105.1 Acidimicrobiia bacterium
AAGGGGTCACCGTCGGATGCAATCCGCCCGCCAACACCCACTTCTGCCCCGACCAGAAAGTCACCCGCGACCAGATGGCCACATTCCTCACCCGCGCCCTCGGACTCACCCCCAACCGACCACCCGATCGCTGTCCGACTCTGCCGGCGGACGACATATGGAACACACCGATCGATCATCTGCCTGTCGCTGCCCGCTCGTCCCAATACGTGGCCGCGATCGGCGCCACGGCGAGAGTCCATGCCGATTTCGGATCGGGGGTATGGCCACCCGGTTCCAACAGCCCCATCGGAATTCCGTTCGTCGAGGTGCCGTCAGGGACTCCCGCGGTGAGCATCACCTACACGGCATACGGCAACGAGTCAGATGCAGGCCCCTTCCCCATTCCGGCGAGTGCGCCGATCGAAGGCGGCCCTGACTCCAATGGTGACCGTCACGTGATCGTGGTCGATCGCTACCGATGCGAGCTGTACGAGTTGTTCGATGCCGAGCCGCGGTCGGGCGGTGGCTGGCTGGCCGCCTCCGGTGCTCGCTATGCCCTGGACTCTTCCCAGTTGAGACCGGAAGGCTGGACGTCGGCCGACGCTGCAGGTCTCCCGATATTCCCCGGGCTGGTCCGATACCAGGAAGTGATGTCCGGACAGATCGACCATGCCATCCGTTTCACCGCGCCAAGCACACAGGCAGCCCATGTCTGGCCGGCCCGCCACGACGCATCGAGCTCGTCCAATCCCAGTCTCCCGCCCATGGGCCAGCGATTCCGTCTCAAGGCATCGTTCGACGTCTCGGGGTTCTCCCCTGATGCCCGTGTCATCCTGGAGGCCATGAAGACGTACGGCCTGATCCTCGCCGACAACGGGTCGCCCTGGTACATCTCCGGGGCCCCGGATCCCGGTTGGGACAACGATGTCCTGCACGAGCTCGACGTGATCCCCGGGTCGGCTTTCGAAGCTGTCGACGTCAGCTCGCTCATGGTCGATCCAAACTCGGGCCAGGTCCAACCCTGAAGACAGATGTCGTCATCCCAGACCCCTGGTCAGGAGCTGACCGCCGATTTAGTCTGTCACCAGGGCAGAACGAGTCGTTGTGGCCGTGCGACGACCGTCGAGAAGGGGGACGGGCCAAGGTGAACTCAGATCAGTCGAGCCGCGCTGCGCCCCTCGTTCTGGAGAGTGCAGCGTGCTGTATTTGCCACTCGACCGATGCCGCCGTGCCTCTTGCGGTCGGTGAGGATTTCGAGTACCGGACGAGCGCCGATCAGTTCATCATGTTTCGTTGCATGCGGTGCGATGTCCTGTTCCTGAACCCGCGTCCGGCCCAGACCGAGCTGGGGCGCATCTATTCCGATGATTATCACGCCTACGACTTCTCGGCCGAGCGCTATGGCCTCACCCATCAGGTTCGATCCAGATTGGAGACGAGACGCCTGCGACAGTGGGTCGGCCACCTCGGGCCTCAGGCGCGCATCGTCGACATCGGCGCCGGTGACGGGTTTCATCTCGATCTGCTCCGGCGTCTCGGAAGCCCGTCTTGGGAACTCGAAGCGGTCGAGCCCGATTCACGCGCCGTGGAGATCCTCAATCGACGCGGTCTGACCGCTTACGAAGGATCCATCGGCCAGGTGGAGCTCTCTCCGGACAGCTACGACTTCGCCATGATGATCATGGTCATCGAGCACGTCGACGATCCCGGTTCCGTGATGAAGGCGGCCTTCGACGCCCTCAAGCCCGGGGGCAGGCTCGGTGTCGTCACCGACAACATCGATTCTCCAGATGCACACCTGGGCAAGACCCGGCATTGGGGTGGATTCCACTTCCCACGCCATTTCAACCTGTTCAGCAAACGCTCCTTGGGTGAGCTCGCCCGCAAGGAGGGATTCGAGATCGAATCGCTGACCACAATGATGAGCCCGGTCAACTGGACCTACACGGTCCACAACTTATTGGACGACTGGGGCGCTCCTGAGTGGGTGGTCGATCGATTCACTCTCGAGTCTCCCGTCGCACTCGCCCTCTTCACTGGTATCGACGGCTTGGCGCGAGCCCTGGGACAGGGTGCGCTTCTCCGTGGTGTCTTCCGCAAGCCTGGAGGTACGGCATGACAGTCGCCATTGTCGGCGCCGGTCTCGCCGGTCTGGTCGCCGCAGATGAGTTGAGACGCGCCGGGACAGAGGTCGAGGTCTACGAGGCCGGGCCTCAGGTCGGGGGTCTTGGCCGAAGCTTCCATGACGAAGACGGCTTCACCATGGACTTCGGCGCGCACTTCATCACCAATCGGCTGGCTGCCGCTCTCGGGGTCTCGGCCTCGTGCCGCACGGTCCGCTACTACGGGGAGTCGGTGTTCCAGCGTGGCCGCGTGAGCAGCTATCCGTTCGGGCTTCTCAGCAATCCGAGATTCGTGGGCTCCGCCATCAGAGCCAGGTTGCGCCCCGGCGGCGCCTCGCTCTCGGCCGCCGATGCCTTCAGACGAAGCTATGGGCCGGCAATTTCGAGAGAGGTTGCCGAACCACTTCTCGAGGCATGGTCCGGAGTTCCCGCCGGTGAGCTGTCGGCGGCGGTCGCCGACAAGCTCTCGACCACCATCCCCAAGGTCATCTGGCTGAGGCTGGCCGGTCGGATGACGCGTCGCGCCGTTGCCATCGGCTATTGCCACGAGCAACCCGAGAGCGCATCCGTCTGGCACGTCTACCCGGACAACGGTATTGGCACCCTCGTCGAGGCATTGGCAGAGCGCGTGGAGGATTCGGTGGCACTGGCTTCCCCTGTGCAATCGATCAATGTGGAGGACGACAAGGTGGTCTCAATCGTGGTCAACGACGAAGTGAAGCCTGTTGACGCGGCAATCTCCACGGCTCCGGTCAACATCCTGCCGAAGATCGTCGCAGGAACCGAGGCCCTCCAACACTTGACTCGCTTCAAGTATCGCCCGATGGTCTTCGTGAACCTGAAGCTGAAAGGACGGGGTCTGTTGCCCGACGTCGTCACTTGGACACCCGAGGAGAGGTTCCCATTCTTTCGCCTGACCGAGGCTCCGATCTCAATGCCCTGGCTCGCCCCGCACGAGAAGACCGTGATCACGGCTGACATCGGATGTGAGGTCGGTGACGAGTTCTGGACAGCCGGTGAGGAGGAGTTGGCCGACCTGGTGCTGGAAGCTCTGGAGCCGATAGTCCCCGGTATCCGAGCCAAGTACCTCGGTTGCCAGGTCATGAAGACCCCATTCGCATATCCCGTGTTCCGCCTCGACTACGAGAACGAGCGGCAGGCGTGGACCAGAGGCACCGGCATCGAGGGCCTGTACTCGATCGGCAGGAATGGCGAGTTCGACCACATACTCATGGAAGACCTCTACTGGCGCACGCTGAGGACCGTTCACCGGCTCGAGTTTGCATGAGGGGCCACCAAGGCCCGATCGCGGTGGTCCTGGGGACTCGACCGGAGATCATCAAGCTGGGACACGTCATTCGCTTGCTGGGCTCGCGAAGCGAGGTCGTCCACACCGGCCAGCACTACGACGCCGGCCTGTCCGGCGTCTTCTTCACCGCATTTGGGATCGAGGAGCCCGCAACCTCCATCGCCATCGGAGGCAAGACCCGAGGTGAGCAGATCGGCGCCGGGACGGCGGCATTGACCGATCTGTTCGCCAGGATGAGGCCACGGGCCGTGGTGGTTCAGGGCGACACCAACTCGACGCTCGCCGCCGCCCTCGCCGCCAATGCCGAAGACATTCCGCTCATCCATGTCGAAGCCGGCCTGCGCAGCCATGACCGCGCCATGCCCGAGGAGCACAATCGTGTTCTGACCGATCACCTCGCCGATCTCTGTCTTGCCCCCACCGAGGTTGCGAAGGCCAACCTGCTCGAGGAGGGCATCTCCGAGGATCGCATCCGGGTGACCGGCAACACCGTGGTGGAGGCGGTGCTCGAGCTCCTGCCCGAGGAGAAGGAGCGTCAGACGCTCTTGACCAACTACGGCCTGACGAGAGAGCGATTTGTGTTGTCGACATTCCATCGTCCCGAGAACGTGGACGATCCGGACGGGTTCGCCACCATCCTCCATGAGCTGCAACAGATTTCGCTGCCGGTGATCCTGCCCCTCCACCCCAGATCCCGGGCACGGCTGGCCGAGCACGGCATTGCGCACTTGACGACCGGCATCGAGCTCATCGACCCCATCGGCTACCGGGATTTCATCGGCCTTCTCGCCGAGTCGGCAATGGCGGTGGGCGATTCCGGGGGGATTCAAGAAGAGGTATCGGTCTTGAAGAGACCCATGATCGTGGTGCGACGGTCGACCGAGAGGCCCGAGGTGATGGGCACATTTGCCCGTCTCTGCCCCGCCGGGGACGGGTTGGCCTACATGGCCAACGAGTGGCTGGCCGATCTCGAACACACCCTGCGAGCAATGGCCGAGATTCCCTCGCCGTACGGAGACGGAACGGCTTCGGACAGGTCGGTGGCGGCAATCGAGGAGCTTCTGGGCCGGGACGATTCGGCCCATTGAGATCTGCCCGACCCCAACTAGATTGACGGTCGTGGGCGGGGAGCCAACTGCGGGCGAACATCGATCGAATTCGGGGCGTGTTCATGACCCTGAGATCTCGGTCGTAGTTCCCGCGTACAACGAGGCGGCCCATCTCGAGGCGAACCTATCGGCCATAAGGGCTCACCTGGAAGAGGCGCCCTATACATGGGAACTGGTAGTCGTGGATGACGGGAGCACCGACGGCACCGGTGCCGTTGCCCGCAAGTTCGCCCACAGCTTCGATCGGGTTGAAGTCGTGGAGCACGTCAGCAACCTCGGTCTCGGCCAGGCTCTGAAGAGTGGTTTCCGCGCCGCTCGAGGCACATACCTCGTGGTGTGCGACGCCGATCTCAGCTACGACCCATCACACATCGATCGTCTCGCGTCGACGATCAAGACGACAGGGGCGCGGGTCGTGGTCGCATCCCCCTATCTCCCTGAAGGCACCGTCACCGGGGTGCCCTGGCTGAGGGAACTGCTGAGCCGTGGGGCCAATCGCGTCTTGAGGATGGTTTCCAACAGCCATGAGTCCACCGTCACCGGGATGGTGCGCGCATACGACAGGGAGTTCATCAACGGGCTGAGCCTGAAGTCAGTCGACAATCAGATCAACGCCGAGATCATCTACAAAACCGACCTCCTCCGGGAGCGGATCGTGGAGATACCTGCTCACCTGGTGTGGACCCGGGACGAGGAGGACACGAAGCGACGCCGCGCCAGCTTCAGCATCATTCGGACGACGATCGACTTCCTCTTCTCCGGATTCATCTTCCGACCATTCCTGTTCTTCATCCTCCCCGGGACAGTCCTCGGGCTCCTGGCCCTGTATTCACTCGGGTGGTTCGGCTATCACGTGATCTCGGCGCTCCCCCAGGCGACGGGGTCTCTGGACAACCAGATATCGGAGGCGGCGGCGGCAGCGTTCGTGGAGAGCCCCCATAGCCTGGTGATCGGCGGCATCGCCATGATCTTCGCCTTTCAACTGGTCAGCCTTGGGATCGTCTCGGCCCAGAACAAGCGCTACTTCGAGGAGCTCTACTTCCAGGGCGCCTGGCTGGCGGGACGCACCGCACAGCCCCCCGGGCTGCCTCATCCTGATGAGGTGCTCACCACCGTTGCCGGCGAGATCCGGTAGGCCAGGTTCGGCCTGTCAGGCCACGGATGTGGTGGGCACGAGCCGAAGGCTCGTCTCAGCCAACAGATCGGCGTGACGAATCATCGGGACGACCTCGTGGTCTGCCTGGATCATGTCGACGAATCCATCGACCAGACGTCGCTTGTGTTCACCGGTCATCTGCATGCCGGGGAAGAAGCTGAGGTCTTCGACCTCGTCCCCACCCAGCAGATCGAGTGAATGGAGCAGGATCGACGGCTGCACCCCCGTAATCCGACAAAGGCTCAAAGCCGTCGACAGATAGACCTTGGCCAGGGAGGTCGAGAAACGAGCCAGATAGAGCAGATAGGTGACATGGAATGGGACCCTCAACAGTGGCATGGTGGTGACCGGGATCTCGATCGGCCCGTCGGGCCAGCCCATGTCCCAGCGGTAGGGCTTGATCTTGCGAAACCCTTCCGTGACGGTGCCGAATAGCTTGCCGCGTCGCTCCCGCTCAGCTTCGCTCAACGGCGCGGTACGGAGGTAGTAGGCACGCGCAAGTGGCCCGATGAAGGTCGGGAGCGTGGAGGCGTCGTATAGGTAGCCCCCGCCGTCGAGCACCTCGAGGGTCGCCCGGGAGAGACTGAAACCGGGACCGCGAAACCCGCGGGGTCGCTCTCCAGTTGCCTCGAAGATCGCCTGATCGGCCATGGTTATCTCCTCGAACACCTCGGACTTCGAGCGGAGATGCAGCCAAGGTTCGTGGTGAAAGGAGTGATTGCCGATCTCGTGTCGAGATGCACCCAGCTTGGCCAGGGCCTCCCCGTTCTTGTCCAGCGCTGCGTCCTGGCCAACCACGAAGACGGTGATGGTCATCTCGTGTCGTTCGCAAAGGTCGAGGATGTTGGGGACCACCAGATCGAGGTAGCTGGGGAATCGGCGCCACGATTCGTCACCGTGCGTCTTCAGATACGACCACTGATTGTCGAGGTCGAGCGAGAGACTCGCCACCGAACGGGTCATGACGCCGGTACCTCATCGCTCAGCCCGGTGAGATGTCTCACGCCCCGCTCGGCGAGCTGGAGGGTGTCGTTGACGTTGAGCGTCCCGTTGACGATTTGAGACGAGTTGATCAGATGCACCCCGCGCATCGAAGTGTCGAATCCCTGGAGGCCCTCTGAGTATCCCAACGACGACACCGGGAAGACATTTCGCACTCGCGAGACCTTGAAGGCGAGAGTCGAGGCGGGATCGAAATCGGGGTGGATCCGGCGCAATGCGTCCAGGAACCGATCCCGGATCGAGTCATCACTCTCTTCGAATATCGGGTCGGCTGGATCGCAATAGCGGGGCAGGTATACCAGCGACCTTCCGCCGAACTGAGAGCGATCGACGAACGCAGACATCTCGACGATTGCGGTGAAGGGCGCTGGATCGTGCAGGTAGGTGAGGTAGAAGTCGGTGATCGGGCCCGGGAGCAGAAGTGACGCGCAAACGATTCCCTGGTAGCGAATTCCTGCGAGACGCTCCTCCTCCGCCGGCGAGAGCCCATCGACGATGTGACGGGCGATCGGCGGAGCCATCGTCACGATGACCCGATCGAAGGGCTCGACGCCCCGCTCTGATTCCACCGTGGGGCCGTCGCCTACACGGCTCACCCTGGCCGAGAGCCGCAGTTCGACGCCGTGGTCTTCGAGCGTATCGCCGAGACGACCGAGTGTCCTGGCGTAACCCCCGGGCACGTAACCGAACATCTCCTTCTTCATCCCACTGTTTCGGGCGGCGTACAGACGCTGGATCGTTGCCCATATGAAGGCAGCCGAGGTCTCGCGATAGGCGTCCCCCAGCTTGGCCTCGAGGAGGGGAAGCCAGAACTTGTCGAAGACTGCATCACCGGAGACTCCCCGCAGCCACTCCTCGACAGGCACGCTCTCCAGTCGCTTCCAGTCCTTCAGCCTCGAGCCGTAGAGGATGGTGGCGCCCAGCCTGAATTTGTCCACCAGCGACAGTGGTGGGTAGCGCAGATACTCGATCGAATTCGAGATCGAGTAGATCTCACCGTCGTACACGCTCCCGGTTCGTGTCTCCACCCATTGCATCTCACTTTCGAGGCCGAGCTCTGCCAGGAGCCCCCTCGTGTGAGAGTCCGACAGAAGGGTCACGTGGTAGTGCCGATCCCAAACGATGTCGCCGAGTGACCATGCCGAGGCGAGCCCGCCGAGCTCAGGTGCAGCCTCGAACAAGGTCACCTGCTCGCCCGATTGGGCAAGACGGAGTGCGATCGTCGAGCCGAGGACTCCCCCTCCGACTATCGCGCAACGGGTCATCCGGCCTCCGCCTCTGTCACCAAACCCTCTCGGGCCACGTAGGCGAGGCCGCACCTCGGACACTCGACTCGAGCCGACATGGTCTCGACGGCGCCCCTGTGGACCACTTGCCCACATCTACATACCACGCCGGACACCCTCGCAGGATTGCCCACGACGAGGTGGTGATCCCCGATCGAGTGCGTGACCACGGCGCCCATGCCCACCATGGCGAACCTCCCGATGACCAAGCCCGGCCCGATCACCGCTCGGGCTCCGAGGGTTGCCCCTTCCTTGACCAGCGTCTCGAGAGTTTCCTCGTCGGGCTCCGACTGACGTAACCGGGCCAGATCCGGCGTGGTGGCTCTTGGGAAACGATCGTTGGTGAAGGTCACCCCGGCACTGAGCATGACACCGGTCTCCACCGTGACCCCGGTGCAGACATAGACCTGGGCATTGATCTTCACTCGATCGGCGATGGCGACGCCATACGCGATGTAGGTCTTCTCTCCGATGATGCAGTCCTGGCCGATCGAGGAAGGGCCCCGAACGTGGACCGAGTCCCACACGGCGGTGCCCTCCCCGATCTCCACGCCTTCCTCGATGATCGCCGTGGGATGGATTCGTGGCGACATCTCTAGGAGACTGTGAGCGATTGGTGCGATGCCACCTTGATCCAGTCGTCGTCACCCAGTGACGCATATGCGGCGGCGATGACCTCGACCGATGCGAGGGCATCGATCGCCGTGATGCGCAGGTGCTCTTCGCCGCGGATCGCCCCGGCGAAATTGGCCAGCTGGTCGGTTATGGCCTGAACCTTGTCGTAACCCGTGCCGAAGTCCACCCAATCGGGACTCGTCGACTGGCGGTAACGCGATCTCTTCCAACCAACCTGCACCGTGCCATTCGAGCCATATATGTCCAGATAGCTGTCCCGCTCCTTGTCGATGCTCCACGAGAGATCGACCGTCGCCCTGACACCATCCCGCGACCGCAGGAACAGTTGGGCGGTGTCTTCGACCTCGAAGCCCTGCACCCTCCGGCCCTCGACGGCCATTACCTCGTCGATCGGGCCGAGGAAGTACCTGGTCACGTCGACCGAGTGTGTGCCGTTGTCGATGAGGACGCCTCCACCTGCGACGGATGGCTGAGAGTTCCACCGACCTGTCATGTCGACCCGGGAGGCAAACGTGTTCTCCATGAGGATGATCTCCCCCAGGATTCCCGAGTCCACGATCGAGCGAGCCTTGATCACATCGGCGACATACCTGAATTTGGAGGCCATCGTGAGAATCGTGTGATTCAGCCGCGCCACTTCGAGCATGTGTGTTGCCTCGTCGATGGTGATGGCGAGCGGCTTCTCACACATCACATGGATGCCTCGCTCCAAGAAGAAGGTCGACACCGAAGGGTGAGTGACCGGCGGAGCACAAATCAACACCGCTTCCACCTGAGCTCCTTCGGCCAGGGCCTGATGCGAGTCGAATGACGGGCACGACAGCTTGCCGGCCAACGCGGCCGAAGCCAGTGGGTCGGTGTCGGCGACCGCTACGACCTCGACTTGCCGACACTGAGCAAGCACCTGGGCGTAGGTCTGGGCGATCCTGCCCGCACCCACGATGCCCAGCTTCAGCGGGCTCATGCCGCGCTCCTTGTGAGCTTGTCCACCGCGGTGGTCAATGCGGCCACGAGGCGAGCGACATCGTCCCCGGTGAACTTCTCATTCCACGGCAGCACGAGGATGTGGTCGAGGAGGCCAAACGTGCCGGGAAATCGAGACTCGGCGTAGTCCAAGGCATCCGGGGCGGCCAGGGTGAACGGCCACCGGCTACTCCCAAACGTCTTCTGGTCCTTGAAGAGGCCACAGCGAAAAGCCGGCTTTTGTATGTAGCGGGGCGCCGATGGCACATTCATCTCCCTGAGCTCATCCGCCAGAGCACGCGGTCCACCCGGGATGACGTCCTGATCGACCAATATTGCGTAGCGCCAGTAGCTCGGATCGCCGAGGCGCGCCTTTCCTGTCACTCTGAGCCCTGGAATCCCCGTCACAGCGGACTCGAGGACGGCGGAGTTGGATCGTCGCACGGACACTCCGGCGGCGAGCTTGGAGAGTTGGGCGAGCGCCACCGCACCCTGAAGCTCGGTCATTCGATAGTTGAGCGCCAGAAACTCGTGATCAGAAGGGTGGTCGTAGTCCCAGGCCTTGTTGACGAATAGCCGGCATCGCTCTGCCAATCGCGAGTCCGAGCTGGCGACCAAGCCGCCCTCACCGGCCGTGATGTGCTTTCCCTGCTGCAGGCTGAAGCAGGCGATGTCGCCGAGGCTTCCCACTGGCATGCCGGCGTACGTGGCCCCAAAAGCCTGGGCGCAGTCTTCGATCAGGATGAGCCCCTCCCGGCGCACCAGGGCAACGATCGGCTCCATGTCGCAGGGGTTCCCGAAGAGATGGGTGACAATGACCGCCTTCGTGCGAGGTGACAGCCGGTCTGCGATGGTCTGAGCGTCCACATTGCCCGTCTCCGGGTCGACGTCGGCGAACACCGGGATGAGACCTTGGTAGAGCAGCGGAGTCAGCGCGCCTATGTCCGTGACCGAGGTCGTGATCACCTCGTCTCCCGGCTCCAGGTCCAGCGCCGCGACGGCGGTGTGGATGGCGGCGGTGCCGGACGAGGTGGCGACTGCCGCAGCCACACCGATCGACTCTGCAAAGGACGACTCGAGCTCCTTGACGAAGGTTCCCTTTGGGGCGAACAGGGTTCCCGACTCGATGACCGCCCTCAGGTAGCCCAACTCCTCATCACCCAAGGATCGGCCGGTGTGGTCCTGGTCAGATGGCAGCGCGGTCATTTCGACCACCGTTTGCCCGCGACAAGCGACTCAACCGTCTCACGGATGTGCACGAAAGCCCTCCCACATTCAATTCACCCCTACACACAGAGGCTACTCAGAGTGAGTATTGGCCACAAGGGGTGAGATCAGGGCTAGGCCCCGCAGGATTGATCGCTCTCACCGGTCAGGACCAACGATGTCCCATCGTCGACCACTACGCACGGGGCCATGGCGCGGACCTCGTCGATGCCGAGCAGATAGTCACGGTCGCCCCGGCGGTAGAAGATGACGGCGCCGGCCTCGACGGCGGACTGAATCCGGTCCGTCTCCTCTTCGAGCAGAGGGTTGGGTCGCGTGGACAGCGGATCCACGGTGACCGGGAGTGGCCTGACTCCCGAGCGGCCGGCCGCCCATAGCCCGTCGGGCACGTTCGAGAAAACGAGCACGTCCGGTGACATGTCGAGCACCTCGGTGACTGCCGGCGAGGTTCGAAACGCCTCCGACCCGAATGAAGACGCATCCGACGCCGAGCCGAATTCCTGGGCGGCACCCCAAGACGCTGCAACGAGCATCGCCACGGAGATGAGGGCCAGTCCCTTTCGCCGGCGAGCCGAGCGGCCCTCCTGTCTCAGCTCGGGAAACCCGGCAACACCTGCCACCAGGAGGGAGAGAACCGTCGGGTACAGAAGTCTGGGGTTGGGCGTGTTCTGAGCGTCGAAGACGAATCGCGAGACGACCAAGACGGTGAAATGGGCCAGAGCGGACACCGCACCCGGAAACCAGAGACGACGCCAGACTCGCTCCCCGGCCTCAGCCTCCACCTCCACACCGGATCGTACCCAGAGGAAGAGCGCCGCCACCACCACCACGAGGAGGGCGACACGCATCGTCGGTCCACCCAGAGGTGGGATGAACCATCCAGCGATGGTGTTGGCCATCACCTTCAGATCGACCGATCCCGCGGGGTGCCAGGCGAGCTCCCGTGAGCCGCCACCACCGATGAGCAGGGCGATCGGCACCGCTCCAACCACGACGGTGAACAGAAGACGCAAGCCCCTGACTGCCTTTCGCCCCGGTGTCAAAAGGCCAACGACGACCGCCGTGGCGAGCAACGCGATCCCGATGGTCCGAACTGTCATTGCCGCGGCGGCCGTCAGAGCGCCCACCACGAAGAAGACCTCACCGCGCCGGCGAGCAAACCTGCCCAGGAGCCCAAGGGAGGTGACCAGCAACAGCCCGTAGAGCAACTCGGACATCGGTGACACCACGTATGGCAAGGACAAAGCAGCGCCGATCAGCGCAGCCAGACCGGCCCACGAGACCGAAAGCCCCGAATCCAATGCGACCCAGGCGACCACGACGGCGATCGAGGTCATCAAAGCGATGCCCAGCCACCGTGCCCAATCGGTGGAGCTCAACCCGGCGGCCACGCCTGCGCTCAACGTGATCGGGTACCCGGCCGGGAAGTCGACGACCGGCGAATCGGAACTGGCGAAGTCGATGGGCTTTCCCGGATCACCAAAGGACATGACGAACCCGTTGCCATTTGCGAGGTTCTCCGACGAAGAGAGATAGGTGGGGGCGTCCCGCAAACCGATGTACAACCCATCCCGGGTGGCAACGAGCCCGATCGCCAAGACGATCAGGCCGACAAGGGCCATGACGACCAGACCTGCTCTGGCGGGCTCCCCCCGCTTGCTCCCCACCGCGCTGAATACTAAGTCCGGCGGCGACCGGTTCAATAGGCCTCATGGTGCATCGGCCCGGTATCGGGGTTTCCCAGCCGTCGGCCCGGACCGGTCATAGCATTTCCGCGATGAAGCGATGGATCCCATGCATTGCGCTCTCGCTGCTCGCCGCATGCACATCTGGTCAGGCCGATCGGGCCACCACCACCATCGACGCATCGACGACACCATCCACGACGTCCGCCGGCCCGTCGACCACAGCTGCCCCTCGGCCTTCCACGGCCGAACTGCTTCGCCAACGGGGCGCCGAGCCTTGCGAAGACTCCGATTTCAGCTGCATCACCATCGACATGCCCCTCGATCACGCCGCCCCCGACGATGGTGAGACGGTGGGAGTCACGTTCGCCGTCTTGCCGGCGAGCAGGGAGCCAAAGGGGGTTCTCGTCACCGTGGTCGGCGGACCGGGCGGATCTGGCATCGCCGTCGCCGACTCTTACACCGCCGCCCTCGACCCGAGGATCACGGATTCGTTCGACCTGGTGTATTGGGACCCGAGGGGAGTGGGCCGCTCCGGAGGCCTCGATTGCCCGAATGCTGCGGCCACGTACTACCGGGTGGACGTTCTCAGCGGTATAGGGGTCGATCACGAAGGCCTGGCCACCGCCTCGGAGGCATTCGCCTCCGACTGCGTCGCCGAGATGGGACGCAGCGATCTTCTCCCGTACCTCGGCACAGATCAATCGGTGGCCGACCTGGAGACATTCCGTGAGATCCTCGGGTATCCCGAGCTCATCATCTACGGGGAGTCGTATGGGACCCAGGTCGCCCAGGAATACACAGCCCGCTTCGGTGACCACGTGGCCGCATTGATCCTCGACGGCACGGTCGACCTGACACTCGGTCCCTTCCAGTTCTTCGAACAGCAAGTGGCAGCTTTCAGATCGGTGCTCGATCAGACTCTCGAGTACTGCTCGACCGATCCCTTCTGTGAAGGGGACATGAGCGACCCTGCGCCGGTGGTATACGACCGTCTCGCCTCACTGCTGGTCGAAGGCCCGCTGACGGCCGAATTCCCCACCGCCGGCGGTGACGTGGAGCAAAGGTCGTTCGGAGTCGGCGATCTCGAGTTGGTGGCGTCCGCTCAGGTTTACAGCGAGGACGATCGGATGTTCCTCCTCCGGGCCCTCGCCGCCTACGACCGGGGAGACATGGCTCCACTTCTCCGTCTTCTCTATGCCAATTTGGGCTCCGATCCCGATGAGGGACCGGTCGAGCCCGACCCCGGTTACTCCGACGCCATGTACTACGGCGTCGAGTGCCTCGACTATCACTTTCCGGGCGGGACCGCTCAGGAAAAGGCCGACGCCTTCTTCGAAGCCGGCGCCGAGATCGAGGCGGGGCGGTTGGGCAGTCTCTTCTATGGCGACCTGCCCTGTGCCTACTGGCCGGCGACGAGGACCGATCCCACACGTCCCGAACCGTTGACGGCTACCGGCATTCCAACACTCGTTCTCGACGCCTCAGCAGATCCCGCCACTCCCTATCAGCAGGGCCTGGCCGTCTATCAGCGACTCGACGAGGGATACCTGATCAGCAAAGCGGGGGGGCCGCATGTG
This sequence comes from Acidimicrobiia bacterium, assembly GCA_049578105.1. Lineage (GTDB taxonomy): Bacteria > Actinomycetota > Acidimicrobiia > Spongiisociales > ZC4RG35 > JARDZU01. Next base: position 14,059 of record JBAULI010000280.1, read on the forward strand.
ATCTTCGGACGCGGGAACAGCTGCCCCGACGACGCCGTCACCGCATTCATCCTGGACCGAACCCCACCGACTGTCACCGTTTGCGATGGGGCAGTCGTCGGCGACTATGTGCCACTCCCACCAAGGAGCGCTGGGGACATCGGTGACATCGAGACCCTCATCGACGTGATCGAAAACGAGATCATCTACACCCCGGAGTACTTCTGGTGGGACGGCTACACGGAAGTGACCATCGGCTGTGACAAAGGGGGCACGTTCACATTCGAGGGTGACGACCAGGGAGATACCTACAGGTACGACTCCTGTGTCCTGACGGATGACCTGGTGGTCAGCGGAAGCGGAAGCTACGACTACGACAACGACGTGTTCGATCTCGACGTGTCGCTCGGCCCGGCCGACTGCCGTTACCTATTGAGCCGCGATGGGGGCGACTACTCCTGGGAGGACAACTGCCCGAACGACTTCTTCGACGGCTGACCGGTCCGCTCTCACATCGGCTGGTTCTCGTACTCCACGACCAGCTCGCCACCAACCATTTCGACCAATATCCGAGCTCCATCGAGGACGTCACCGGCGAGCAGCGCCCTGCCGATCTTGGTCTCGAGCTCATGTGCGATGAACCGACGCAGCGGTCTTGCGCCGTAGACGGAGTCGAAGCCCTGCTCGGCAATGAAACGCCGGGCGTCCTCGGCGACATCCAAGGTCATGTGGCGCTCGGCCAGCCGCTCACGAACGTCGTCGAGCATCAGGTCGACCACTCTCTCGATCTCTGAGAGCGTCAGCGGCTTGAACAGGACGATGTCATCGACCCGGTTCAGGAACTCGGGTCGGAAATGCCGGCGCAACTCCCCCATCACCCGGTCACGGGCGTCCGGCTTGATCTCCCCAGATGGTGTGATCCCTTCGAGGAGGTACTCGGAGCCGATGTTCGAAGTCATGATGACGACGGTGTTCCTGAAGTCGACCGTCCGACCCTGCGAGTCGGTGAGGCGACCGTCGTCCAGCACCTGGAGCAGAGTGTTGAACACATCGGCGTGTGCCTTCTCGATCTCGTCGAAGAGCACCACCGAATAGGGCTTCCTCCGCACCGCCTCCGTGAGCTGGCCACCTTCCTCGTATCCGACGTAGCCGGGCGGGGCGCCTATCAGGCGGCTCACGGTGTGGCGCTCCTGGTACTCGCTCATGTCGATGCGAACCATGTTGTCCTCGGTGTCGAAGAGCGCCGCGGCCAGTGTCTTGGCCAGCTCCGTCTTGCCAACACCTGTCGGACCGAGAAAGACGAATGACCCGATGGGACGACGGGGATCCTTGATGCCCGATCGCGCCCGGATGATGGCGTCTGCCACCAGCTGGACCGCCTCGTCCTGACCCACGACCCGGCGGTGGAGGATCTCGTCGAGACGCAGGAGCTTGTCACGCTCTCCCTCTTGGAGCCTCGACACCGGGATGCCGGTCCAGCGGGAGACGATTCCCGCCACCTCGTCTTCGGTCACCACCTCCCGCAGAAGACGATCGCCATCCTGACTCGACGCGAGAGCCGCCTCTTCCGCCTCGAGCCTTGCCTCCAACTCGGGAAGCCGGCCATGACGAAGCTGAGCAGCTCGCTCGAGGTCGTAGGCCCGCTCGGCGGACTCGGCCTCGAGCCTCATCTTCTCGATCTCGGCCCGAAGCTCCTGGACACGTCGAAGCGACTCTCGCTCCGCCTCCCACTGGGCCCGCATCACATCGGCCTCGGCCTTGAGATCGGACAGCTCCCTCCTCAGCTCTTCGAGACGTGTCTTGCTCGCCTTGTCCTTCTCCTTGGAGAGAGCGGCCTCCTCGATCTCCAGACGGGTGACCCGACGTGTCAGCTCGTCGAGCTCCGCAGGCATCGAGTCGATTTCGGTTCTCAGCATGGCGCAGGCCTCATCGACGAGGTCGATCGCCTTGTCGGGGAGGAACCGGTCGGAGATGTAGCGATGACTCAACACGGCGGCAGCCACCAGAGCGGCATCTTGGATCCGCACGCCATGGAAGACCTCGAGACGCTCCCTCAAGCCGCGGAGGATCGAGATGGCATCCTCGACCGTGGGCTCGTCGACTATCACCGTCTGAAAGCGCCGTTCCAAGGCGGCATCTTTCTCGATGTACTTTCGGTACTCGCTCAGGGTGGTGGCCCCGATCATGTGCAACTCGCCGCGGGCCAGCATCGGCTTGAGCATGTTCCCCGCATCCATCGAACCTTCGGCAGCACCGGCGCCGACGACCGTGTGCAGCTCGTCGATGAAGAGCAGCACGCGTCCATCCGACGCGGTCACCTCGCCGAGGACGGCCTTGAGCCGCTCCTCGAACTCGCCCCGATACTTGGCACCGGCGATCAGCGAACCCATGTCCAGGGCGAAAATCGTCTTGTCGCGCAAGCCCTCGGGAACGTCGCCCCGCATGATCCGTTGGGCGAGACCCTCGACGATGGCGGTCTTCCCGACGCCAGGGTCGCCGATCAAGACCGGGTTGTTCTTGGTCTTCCTCGAGAGGATCTGGACCACCCGCCGAATCTCGGAGTCGCGCCCGATCACCGGGTCGAGCTTTCCTGCTCCTGCGTCGGCAACGAGATCTCGCCCATACTTCTCGAGGGCCTCGTATGCCCCCTCCGGGTTGGATGACGTCACACGCTGGTTCCCCCTGATCGAGGTGAGGGCCTGCAGGAAGTCGTCCCTGGTCAGACCCTGCCTGGTGAGCAGGTCGTGGGCGGCGCCACCGTCGTCGGCGGAGAGCATCGCAATCACCAGATGCTCGACCGAGACGTATTCGTCCTTGAGCCTCCTGGCTTCGCCCTCCGCCGAGTCGAGGAGTCGGGCGAGCCGCTGGGTTATCCGCATCTCCCCAGGCGAGATGCTCCCGCCTGTGATCTTTGGCCTCCGGTTGAGCTCACTCTCCAGGTCGGCCGTGAGGAGGCCCACGTCGACACCCGCCTGTGAGAGGAGACGTGGAGTCAGCCCTTCCGGCTGGGTCACCAGGGCGAGAAGGAGATGCTCGACATCGATCTCTTGATGTCCCTTGCGCACGGCGATCGACTGCGCCTCGGTCAGGGCGCTCTGTGATTTCTCGGTCAGTCGGTTCAAATCCATGGTTATTGATCTTCAGAATTCAGGCTCAGGTGGATTCCCACACAATTTCGTTGCTTCTTGCAGTGTCTACAACGTCACCAGGTCTTCTTTACATCCCGGATCTTCACGTCGAGCCCTCTCGGGGCTTTGCCACCAGCACGTCGCACCGTGCATGCTCGAGCGCCCGAAGACTGGTCGATCCCAGCAGAGTCGAGGCAAGACGACCCCTGCCTCTGGTCCCCAGCACGAGCAGTTCCGCCCCGACCTCCTCGCAGTAGTCGACGAGGACGTCTGCCGGATAGCCGTCCCGATCGATCCGATCGACGCTTTCGTCGGCCTCCCCCAGCATCTCATCGACCTTCGACCAGACCTCTTGTCGTCGGGCCGCCGCCAGATCGGAGGTGTGCACCGTGACCCCGTCACTGAGATGGAGGACCGCCGGCGTGAAGTCGGTGACATGGACCACATGAAGCATGTCACCCCTGACGGCGGCTTCTTCACGTGCCTTGGTGAGCGCGATGAGGCTGTGGTCGCTGCCATCGACCCCGACGACGACGATGCCCAAGCCAGCTCCTTTCGACTACTCGATCCTATAAGCCGTGACCCATCGGCAGCCAACTGCCACGCTCGGTTGGTCGACGCCGAGGTCATCGGGAGCGGGACAGGACGACCCCGCAATGGTCCCCAGGGGTGATATCGGACCGGCTTCGGTTTACGATCGATGGCGACCGTCAAGAAACTCGCGTTGATCAGGACCGAAATGAGCGAGAAGCGCCCCAGCACCAATGCCCGACCCGGTGTGATGCCGATCGAGAAATATCAGGCATATCCACAGGTGGAGCTACCCGATCGAACCTGGCCGGACCGTCGAATCACCAAGGCCCCACTGTGGTGCAGCGTCGACCTGAGGGATGGCAACCAGGCTCTCATCGAGCCGATGAACCCCGAGCGGAAGCGTCTGATGTTCGAATCCCTGGTCGAGATGGGATTTGCCGAGATCGAGGTGGGCTTCCCCGCTGCCTCGGAGCCCGACTTCGACTTCATCCGGCAGATCATCGAGGACGGGGCGGTGCCCGATCATGTGACCATCCAGGTCCTGACCCAGGCCCGGCCCGAGCTCATCGAGCGCACTTACGAGAGCCTGGTCGGTGCCAACAAGGCCATCGTCCATCTCTACAACTCGACCTCGACTCTGCAGCGCCGGGTGGTCTTCGGGCTGGACGAGGCCGGAATCACCGAGATCGCAGTCAACGGCGCCGCTCATTGCCGTGCCCAGGAAGAGCACGTCGAAGGGACACAGATCCGGTACGAGTACTCGCCCGAGAGCTTCACCGGAACCGAGCTCCCCTTTGCCAAGTCGGTGTGTGAGGCAGTGATGGACGTCGTGGCGCCGACACCGCAGAGCCCGATCATCCTCAACCTCCCGGCCACGGTCGAGATGAGCACACCCAATCTCTACGGCGACATGATCGAGTGGTTCCATCGGGAGATCCGAGACCGCGATTCCGTGGTCCTGTCACTGCACCCCCACAACGATCGCGGGACAGCTGTGGCGGCAGCCGAGTTCGGGCTGATGGCCGGAGCCCAGCGGATCGAAGGAACGCTGTTCGGCAATGGAGAGCGAACCGGGAACGTGGATGTGGTGACCCTGGCACTCAACCTGTTCAGCCAGGGGGTCGATCCCGAGCTGGCCATCACCGACATCAACGAGTACCGCCGGATCGCCGAGCACTGCAATCAGCTGCCAATCCACCCTCGTCACCCGTACGTCGGTGACCTCGTCTACACGGCATTCTCCGGATCGCACCAGGATGCGATCAAGAAGGGCTTCGAGGCGATGGACGAGACAGGCCAGACGCTGTGGGAAGTCCCCTATCTGCCGATCGACCCCAAAGACGTCGGACGGACCTACGAGGACGTGATCCGGGTCAATTCTCAATCGGGCAAAGGTGGCGTCGCCTATCTGCTCAAGACCGAGCAAGAGCTCGAGCTCCCGCGGCGGCTCCAGATCGAGTTCACCAGGGTCATCCAGTCGATCACCGACACGACCGGTCAGGAGATCACGGGCAACGAGATCTGGACCGAGTTCCGGCGTCACTACTTGGCTCTGGCGAAGCCATATGAGCTATTGCGATTCGAGACCAGCCAGAACGCCCACGGTGGGAATCGAACCGACGTGGTGGCAACGGTCCGCGTCGAGGACGAGGAGCAGACCATCCGGGGTCAGGGTGGCGGAACGATCGAGGCCTTCGTCAACGCGTTCAAAGAGCAGCTCGGTGTCAGCTGTCGCGTCCTCGACTATCACGAGCATTCGATTGGCGGAGGCACCGATGCCCAAGCCGTGACCTATGTCGAGATGGAGGTCGGCGACCGAACGCTATGGGGTGTCGGTATCCACTCCGACATCACCACCGCCTCGCTAATGGCCATCGTCTCCGGCCTGAACCGGGCCGGTTGAGTCGGGCGACAGCCCTTCCGGAGTGGCCGCGCGTCCGTCCGACCCGGTGATCCAGTGCCAATCTGACCCGAGCAGCTTGTCTGCCTCGGACGGTCCCCAGCTCCCGACGTCGTAAGGCAGGACTGCCGAGTGATTCACGAGAATCGGCTCAACCACTCGCCACGCCTCCATGACGCCATCCTGACGGGCGAAGAAGCGAGGATCCCCGCGCAGGGCGTCTGCGATGAGCCGACTGTACGGGTCGCCACCCATCGCCGGATGGACGTTCAGGTCGAACTCCACGGGGCCGCTCACCATCTCAGGACCGGGCAGCTTCGCCTGCATCGAGAGGGTGATCGTGCTGTCCGGTGTCGTGCGGAAGGTGAGCATGTTGGGTCCCGGACGGGATCGTGAGCTGGCGAAGAGGGGCCGGGGAGGCTCCTTGAACTCGACCACCGCCTCGGTGACCGTCGAGGCCATCGACTTCCCGGCACGTATCACCCAAGGGACGTCTGCCCAACGCCACGAATCGATCTCGAGCCGGACGGCCGCGAAAGTCTCGGTATCCGAGTCGGCGGCGACACCTTTCTCCTCTCGATATCCCTGATATTGGCCCCTGACCAACTGCGATGGCGCGATGCTCTCGACGGCTTTCAACACCTTCACCCGCTCGTCCCGCAATGCGTCCGGATCGTCCGATACCGGTGGCTCCATGGCCAGGAGGGTCATCATCTGAAAGAGATGATTCTGAACAACGTCACGCACGGCGCCGACGCCGTCGTAGAAACCGCCTCGGGTCTCGACCCCGAAATCCTCCGCCAGGGTGAGCTGGACACCCCGCACGTAGTGTCGATTCCAAATCGGCTCGAGGATCGTATTGGAGAACCGGAAGACCATCAGGTTCTGGACCGCGTCCTTTCCCAGGAAATGATCAATTCGATATACGTGGTCTTCTGGGAAATGCTTGTGGATTATGTCATTCAGCTCGGCCGCCGACCTGGTGTCGCGTCCGAAAGGCTTCTCCAGGACGACTCTCGCTTCCTTGGTGATTCCGACCCGGGCCAAACCCTCGACGACGTCGTCGAACAGATCGGGTGGGATGGCGAGATAGAACACCGGTCGATGACATCCGACGAGGCGTTTGACGATGTCCCCATAGGTCGCCTCGTCCCGATAATCCCCCTGCACATAACAGAGATGCGAGGTGAGAGCGGCGAAGACATCCTCGTCGATCTCCTCCCCACCGGCCTCGAGAGCCGCCCGGGCGGCAGTGCGCAGCTGCTGATCGTCCCAGTCGCTCGAGGCGACCCCTATCACCGGCATGTCGAGCCGACCTGCTTCGGTCAAACGATAG